>DASSMT010000371.1:0-60235 GCA_035688655.1 Polyangiaceae bacterium
AATCCAGGGAGATTATTGGGTCGGGGTGAGTGGATTTGAACCACCAACAGCCGGCACCCAAAGCCGGCCCTCTACCAGGTTGAGGTACACCCCGAAGGGAGGCGGAATATAGCAGCGCGCTCTGAAGTCACAAGCAAAAACCCCGGGTTTTGCCCCGCGCGCTCAATCCGGGATGGGCTCCAGAATGACGTCGAAATGAACCGGCTCGGTGCTGGCCTCGACCAGGCGGTCCCATGGGAAGTAGCCGGGCTTTTCGATGGTGATGCGGTGCTTGCCAGCGGGGAGCTTCACGCCTCGGGCGGAGACGTAGCCGAGGGGGCCGATGTACTCTTCGTCGATCGTGACCGCTGCGTCGGGCGGGGACTTGGCGTTGCGTGCGAGGCTGAGTGAGACGGCTGGCCGCTCGGCGGCGGGCTCACAGCTGGTCAGGGACAAGACGAACAGTAGCGCCAAGACGCCCGCAGCGAGAAATGCAACGTAGGGCGTCAACCAACGGAGGAGCGCCGCGAGCGGGGATTCACCGCGCGCCGCGAGCGGGGATTCGTCGTTCATTCCCATTCGATGGTGGCCGGGGGCTTGGAGCTGATGTCGTAGGCGACGCGGTTGATGCCTTTGACTTCGTTGGTGATGCGCGCGCTCATTTTCGCCAGGACCTCGTGGGGCAAACGAGCCCAATCGGCGGTCATGCCGTCGCTCGATTGCACGGCGCGGATCACGCAGGTCTCTTCGTAGGTGCGATCGTCGCCCATCACGCCCACGCTGCGGATGGGCAAGAGTACGGCGAAGGCTTGCCACACGGAGGAGTACAGGCCGGCGGCGCGCAGTTCTTCATCGACGATGGCGTCGGCTTTGCGCAGCACGTCGAGGCGATCGGTGGTCAGATCGCCGAGGCAGCGCACGGCGAGGCCCGGGCCGGGGAAGGGGTGGCGCCAGAGCACGTCGTGCGGCATGCCGAGCGCTTCTCCGACGGCACGGACTTCGTCTTTGAAGAGCTCGCGCAAGGGTTCGATGAGTTTCAGCTTCATGCGCTCGGGCAGGCCGCCCACGTTGTGGTGGCTCTTGATCACGGCGCTCGGGCCCTTCACGCTCACGCTCTCGATCACGTCCGGGTAGAGCGTGCCTTGCACGAGGTACTTGGCATTTTCGATGCGGCTGGCGTGTTCATCGAACACGTCGATGAACAGCTTGCCGATGATTTTGCGCTTCTTTTCCGGGTCGGTCACGCCCGAAAGGCCGTCGACGAACAGCTTGCGCGCGTCCACAGGGACCAGGTTCAGGTGAAAGCTCTCGCGCATGGTGTGTACGACGCTTTCGAACTCACCCTGTCGCAACAGGCCGTTGTCGACGAAGATACAAACTAGGCGATCACCGAGCGCTTGGTGGCATAGGACGGCCGCGACGGACGAGTCGACCCCACCGCTCAGGCCGCAAATCACGCGCTCGTCGGGACCGACGGCCTCGGCGATCTTGGCGACCGCTTCATCCACGAACGAGCCCGGGGTCCAGTTGGGTTCGAGGCCGGCGACCTCGAACAAAAACGAGCGCAAGATATCCAGGCCGCGCTGGGTGTGAGCGACCTCCGGATGGAACTGGATGCCGTACAGCTTGCGCTCCGGGTTGGCGATGGCAGCCAGCGGCGCATTGGGGCTCGTGGCGATCACGCGGAAGCCGTTCGGCAATTTCGTGAGTTTGTCGCCGTGGCTCATCCACACGCCGGTCTCTTCTCCAAGCTTGAAGGCCGAGAAGATGCCGCTGCGCTCGCCCACGGTCAGTTTCGCGGGGCCGTACTCGCGCTCGGTGCTGGGTTCCACTTTGCCGCCGAGCTGCAGCGCCATGAGCTGTTCGCCATAGCAGATGCCGAGTACGGGTAGCCCCAGCTCGAACAACCCGGGATCGCTCTTGGGCGACGCCTCGTCGTACACGCTCTGCGGCCCACCGCTCAAGATGATGGCTTGCGGCGCGAGCTTCTTGATCGCATCGACCTTGATCGTCCCCGGGTGGATCTCGCAATACACGTGACACTCGCGGATGCGTCGAGCGATCAGCTGGGTGTATTGGGAGCCGTAGTCGAGGATCAGAACGCTTTGCCGGGCAGCCATGATGGCCCTCCCGCTAACATGGCGACCGGGCGCGGCAAATCCATTCGGGAGAGGCCCAGAAATGCGCTCAATCCCGGTGCGTCACGTAGACCACCACTTGTGCGGCTCCGCTCAGGGCGGCCCGGAACGCGCGCAGGCTGCTCTGGCTGAGCGAGCCCTCGCTCGCCCCACCGCGCCACAGGTCGACGATTCGGCGCCGCGGATCGAGCGACGCCACGAGCGCGCGCTGGGCGGCGCTGCGCTGCGCGGCAGCCAACTCGTCGGCGGAGGCAGGGCTCACCAGGAAACGCTCCAGCGCCCGCCGGACCTCGAGCACGGCCTTGCGGGCGTCCTCGTCGCTCGAGTGGATCTCGATCATCAGGGCTGCGGCGTGACCTCCGCCGATGATCGAAGCGCGCGCGCTGGCATTCAGGTGCTCGCCGCCGAGCGCGAGCGCGAGCGGGCCGCGGGGAGCGTTGAGCTGGGCCACGACGGCCGTTGCTTCGCGTTCGAACTTCAGCCGCGACGAGAAAGGGAGCCCGAGATAAGCACCCTCGGAGTTGCCGGAGTCGGGAACCACGAGCGAGAGCTCGCCGCTGCGCGGCGCGCGATCTGCGCTCGCTTGGCAGCGCCGCGGATCGTCGCGCCAGGGCGAAAACCAACGATCCAGCGCGCGCGTCGCAAACAGGGCTTGCGCCTCGTCTTCATTCGCCAAAACTGCGACCCGCAGTGGGCCTTGCAAGATTTCACGGCCGCGCGCTGCCACGCCCTCGCGGCTCGCCTGCGCCAGCGAGAGCCACGTGCCGTGTGGCTCCAGAGTGGCGCTGTGGTCGGGTGCGAGCGCGTCGAGTAGCCGCACGTAGCCCGGGCGTGGCGCTCCGCCTGCGGCGGCCAGCAATTGGGCCTGCGCGCTGGCCAGTGTGTCGCTGCCGCTACCGGGTTCGCTGAGCGCTCGGGCCAAGGCCCGAGCGACTCGTTCGGCTTGTTCGCCAGCGCTCTCTCTCGCCAAACGCGGCGCGTGTGCCAGCAGGCCCACCGCATCGGAGGTGATCCACGGTTCGAGCGCGACCTCCGCGCTCGCTTGCTGGGCCGCCATGGTGAGCGCGAGCGCACTCTGTCCGGCGTTGTCGTTGCTCTCGCCCAGCGTGCCGCACGGGCTGCCGAGCAGCAGCCACAGCTCCGACTGACCGGGCTCCGCGCGTACGCGAGTCTCGAGCGGAGCGCGCGCCGGCCGAGTCTCGAAGTCGCGCAGCGTGGCGGCAAAGCCCTCGAAGCGCGGGCGTTCGGACGGAGCGACGGACAGGGCCACGATTCGCCGCTCCGGGCCGGCTTCCTGACGATCGGTGAGCGCGCGCCAAGCGGCGCGTGCCGCGGCCTCGCGCGGATCACTCGGCTCGATGATATTTTCCTCCATCGAGCGCGGCGAGCTTGCTCCGGCGCGCGCTTCCTCACTCACGATGCTGACCGCAAGGGCTGCGTCTTTGGGCGACACGGAGGGCTCGCCCTCGGGCAGACTCAAATCCACGCGCAGACACGCGCCCCGCGGGCGTGCTTGGAAGGCCACGCGTTCGAGCGCAAACCCCGGCAGAAATGTGCGCAATCGGGAGCCGAGCGCGGCGCCACCGCCGGTCAACGCGCGGACCGCGCCGAGCGCTGCGGGTGCATCAGCGATGCGCAATGCCACCGACAGATGGTGCGCGCCGTCGCTGCTGTCTGCATCGGCGCTGTCGCTCGCGGGCCACGGGTCTTCGGCGGCGTCCCCCTTCGGCCAGTTTGCGACTTGCTCGAGTTCACTCGCAGCCGCGTCGACGAAGTCGGGCGAGCCCAATGCGGCGAACGCGCTGGCCCTGCGCGCGAACGCAAAGCTTCGGTAGCGCTCGAGCTCGGCGCGGCCGGCCCCGGTGTTGACATCCAGCACTGGTGCAGTCGAAAGCTGGCCGAGTTCCCCGGAGCAAGCTGCCGCGTCGGCATCGGCTTTGCCAGCGAAGGAATGGCTGCGCAGCGCACTCAGGTGCTCCTGAATCAGGCGTAAGGCGCTGTCGTGCTCGGCGATGGGCGTCGCGAGCGCTGCCGTCACTTGCTCGAAGAACGCGCGCGCCTGCGAGCGATCCGCGCACAAGGTCGCGAGCTGGACGCCGCTCTCGCTCGGCACGCTCACGAGCTCGCTATTGCCGCGCGCCGACAAACGAGCCAAGATCAGCGCGGACAGCGCCACCGAAGCGACGGAGCCCCGATCGTGCGCGCTCGCGAACGCCACCGCAGGCTGTGGATCTCCCGCACGAACCACCAGATTGATCGGAGGGTGATGGTCGAGGTCGCGTCGTTCGATGCGCGCGCTGCCACCGCGGCCCGCGCCGCTCGCGGGACCGCCATAGGGACCGCTCGCCTGAGAACCGCCGCAACCGCTCGCGAGCAGGGCCATCACACTGGCGACGGTGACGGCCGAACGTATACCGCGTGAGTGGAGGGCCCGAGACGAAACGCGCACGGCGACCCGTTTACCACACCCTTTCGCAACTCACGCCGCCAGTTGCGCCTCGGCCAACAAGGTCTGTAGCCGTGCCTGAATTTTATGCTTCTTCGAGTACACGGTCTTCACGCTGATATTGAGTCGATGGGCCACGGTTTCGGGGGCCAAGCCCTCGCCGAAGTACAGTTGAATGAAGGCGCGATCTTTGTCGGTGAAGTGCGCGAGCAGTTGACTCACCAGGCCCGCGCGCTCGCGCATCAGCGCGCTCTCGCATGGGTCGGGCAGGCTGGAAGACAGGTCTTCGGCTTCGCTCAACGCGGCCTTGCGGGGTTCACGGCGCGCCCCGCGCAGGAAGTCGTACGCGGCATGGCTGGCGAGCAATCCGAGCCAAGTACTCAGCTTGTTGCCGCGCTCCGGATCGAAGCTGCGCAGCTTGAGCTTGTCGTTGGCCAGCAGTTGCACGCAGAACGTGGCGTAGATTTCACGCAGGTCTTCCTGCGACACGACGCCGCTGAAGCGCGCGGTCACGCGGCTGATGGTGCTGAGCACCAAACGCGAGAAGCGCGTATTGAACTCGCGCCAGGCGCGCGGGTCGTCTGCAATCAGAGCACGAACCAAGTGGGCGTCATCCGCAGCCGTGCTTTGCAGGACAGCGGCGGACTTTGAGGTTTGCTCGAAGTGATGCGGGGCGCTTTCGGTGGTGAACATGGTGAGTGGGTTCCTCGGCTTTCGAGCACCCATTCAGCACGCCGCGTGCCA
Source organism: Polyangiaceae bacterium (assembly GCA_035688655.1). Taxonomy (GTDB): domain Bacteria; phylum Myxococcota_A; class Polyangia; order Polyangiales; family Polyangiaceae; genus PMG-095. The sequence continues at coordinate 5,308 of DASSMT010000371.1, forward strand.
GCCGTTTACTCCAATGAATACATGAGTTTAGGCGTGCGTAACCGGCCGTAACAGCGTAACCTGAGACGCGTCACGGCCGGGTCGGACCAGCCCGCTTACGGAGACAATCTACGCCCGAGCGCGTGCTATTTTCCCCCGTGGCGATGCCTCCGCGAATCAAGGCCATTCTGCTCTTGGCACTCTACCTCTTCAAAACCGTGGCGCGGCGCGCGTTCACCAGGAAGAAATCCGGGATCGCCGCGTTTCGCAGCAACTACGACGCGGACGGGTTGCCGCCGGTGTCGGCGGCCGAGCGCAGCGCGATGCCCGAGTTCAGCCGCTGCATCGCGTGCGGCTTGTGCGACCGCGGCGAGGCCGAGCGCATCGCCGCTTCGGGCGGCGCGTACCGCGGCGTGATGCCGCTCGTGCTGGCAGGCTCGCGCAGCATGCCTGACTATCGAGCGGCCGCTTACAGCTTCGGCTTCGTGAGCGACGAGGTGTTGGCGGAGAAGGAAGCGATCTGCCCAACAGGCGTGCCGTTCCGGGCCATTGCGCGCTTCGTGCGCGACAAGGCGGCGGCCGTCGGGGGCCCGTTGCCGCTGCCGCCTCACATCGACTCGCTGCCGCCACGAGTGCAGCCCGGGCTCACTTCACGAGCGTGAGCCGCGGCGCGACGCTGAACGCGGCCAGGTGCCCGCTCTCTTCGGCCAGATACACATTGCAGCGTTCGTCGACGCGCAGCAAATCCGGGATTAGATCCGAAGGGATCGTGCCGATCACCTCGCCGTCGCGCGGCCGAACCACGTGCACCTGATGCTGCGGCACGAACAGCGCGCCGTTGCGCAGAACCGGCTCCAGGCGACGCGGCTGATCGGCGTCGACGTGGCGCGAGAACACCTGGTTATAGCGCAGGGTCCCGCTGTGGGCGTCCAAGCAGATCAGCGTGCCGGAAGCGGAGTTTGCGATCAGCGTCTCGTCGACCGCCAAGAACGCAGTCGTGGGCGATGTCAGGCCGGGCGCTTGATCCCAGACCGCGCCGCCGGTGCTGCGATCATAGGCTGCGATGCCCATCCCGCGCCGATCGCGAGTTGCGATCGCCACGACCTGCGCCGCAATCAGCGGCGCCTGTCCCGAGGCCGGTCGCTCTTCCAATTCCTTCGACCAGCGGACTTCGCCCGACCAGAGATCGACGTGGTGCAGGCGGGTGGGCCCAATCGGGCCACCAGAAAGCGCGAATACGGCGTCGTGATCGATGGTCATGTCGCCGGAGAACGGCAAGCGATCGCGCACGCGCCAGACGACCTCGCCGCTGGTCACGTCCAGAGCCAGCAGTGCCGAATCGCCGCCAGCCACCAAGATCAACTTGCCGGCGCGCCGCACGCGATAATTCGCCGGGCGCTTGGCGGTGAAGCGCCAGCGCACGTCGCCGGATACCAAATCGAGCGCGGTCACTGAACGATCCCCCTCGGCAACGACGAGCAGCTTCGGCAAGCCGGCAGCATTGACCAGTGCGCCGGTGGCGCCGCCGTTGGCGCGCGGGGCCACGTGGGCGGTGAAGCGCACTTCACCGTTGTCCAAGTCGTGCAGCACGATGGTCCCGTCCGGTTGCAGGCGCGCCAAGCCGAGCGGCGTGACCACGCTGGCCGCTCGCGGAGTCGGCACGCGCCACAGCAGCTGGCCAGTGCCACGCTCGATGCTGGCCGTTTCGCGCTGCGAGCCGACGATCAGGCGCTCGCCGCACTGAAATGTCGCGCGCAGATCGATATTCGGTACCGTAGCGACCCAGCGCGGCAAAAAGCGCATCTTGCCGCCGTCGTCCCACATGCCGCGCTCCGGGCGGGGCCGCGGCAAGCCGAACGAGCGGTAGCTGTCTGGCTCGGGGTTTTGCAGGGAGTCGTCCGCGATGCTGTCTGCCAGCGAATCGGAGAGCGCGCTCGCAGCGCGGATCAGCGCCTTGAGGCGCAGATTGCGCGCTTGGTTCGGATCATGGCCGCGATAGGCATCGGCCAGAGCCAAGGCGAAGCGAGCGGCGGCGCCGACGAACGTGCGCGACTCGATCTCCGGGAACGAGAGTTGCTCGTGTTCGGCGGCGTCGCGCGCGCGAACGCTGAGCGTCAAAGGTCCATCGCCCGGTCCACGTCGCACCGAGAGCTGCACGCCGTCGACGTTGGCACGTCGGAACAGCGCGCGCTGCGCACGCCAGGCGTCGAACACGTCGTCACCGAGCATGACCAAGCGCTCAGCGAGCAAAAACAAACAAGCTTCACCGAGGGAAACCGCCCGATTGCGGCACGATAGGCCAAACGAACCGCGGCCGAGCAGTGAGTGCAAATCGGCGCGCTCCAGCTCGGTGTTGTGGGAGCTTGCGGCGCCGGCCACCGCGCAGCGCAAGCTGGCAGATGCGGAGAAGCAGAGGCCGCCGAGCGCGCGCGGAGCAATCGTCGCCTGCTCGCGCGCGAGCGGCCTGCGCCCGAAGCTCGGCCAAGGCGTGTCGAGCAGGCGACGCGCGCCCGTGAGCGAAGCCACGATTGCGGGTGGGGCTTGGCGCAACGGTGCTTCTTCCAGCGCGGCCAAAATGGCCCGACGCAGTTCGAGCAGCTCGACGCGACGCTCGTGGACCGCGACCTGCGGTGACGGGCCGGAGCGAAATACGCTGACGAGCACGTCCGCGCCATCCGCCTCCAGCCCGATTTCCCAGGCTTCATCGTCCGTATACAGCTGCAGGGTTTCGCGCTCGCGCTTACCGCGCGCGAGCGACGACACGGCGTTGCCGAGATCCGAAAGGAGAGCGAGCGCTTGACCTTCCCCGAGTCGAGCCGTGATGTTCACACCGTCGACGATCACGTCGAACAGTCCGTACAACGGCGCCAGGGCCGTCGTGGGGGCGGTTTCGGGGCGGGGGCGAACAACGACCTGTATTGCCGACATCCAGTGAGCGCAATCGTATGAACGTCGAGCGAAGAACGACACTTTTACGCGGCGATCGCACAAGAGTGGACAGCCAGCTTCGGGCCCGCTAGGGGCTCTGCCCTGCGCATCGGGTGACCTCGCTGCGACCGCGACCGAGGCAAAGTTGGCTGTTTTTGCGCATTTCTCAGGTGATCACTCGGGGACCCCCCGGTCAAGAAATCCGCTTTGGCCCACTGTCTGGGGGGCTCTGGTGGCAGTCCCCGCCAGCGCCTGGCTCTGGGGGTACACGGTCGACGACGCACTGATCACGGCCCGCGTCGCGACCCACCTGGTCCGGGGTCTGGGCCCCCGCTTCAACGCGCACGGTCCGTGGGCCGACGCCGTCACCCCACTGGGTTATGCCCAGCTGCTGTCCCTATTTGGACGAGCGGACGTTTTGCGGACCTTCGTCGTCGCCAAGTGGTTCGGCCTGACGGCGTGGCTTTTGGCGGCCGCGTTGCTCGGTCGATTCGTAGCGAGCGTCGGGCAACGCGCCCTGCGTTTCACGCCGCTCGTCCTCGTCGCGTTCAGCGCGCCTCTCGCCGCTTGGGCCGTGTCGGGAATGGAAACCGGGTTCGTCACTCTGCTCGCGACACTCGGGCTCGCGGGTGGGCTGGCGAGCGCCTGCGCACTCGGTGTCGCAGCCGCGCTCCGGCCCGAGCTGCTCCCATTCGCGTGTGTCTTGGTCGCTGGTCGCGCATTCGTCGAGCGCAGCGGTGCGCGTCGGGCGCTGCCGTTGGCGGCCGGCGCGCTGCTGCCGACACTGCTGATTGCGTTCCTGCGGCTGTACTGCTTCGGGCGCGTGTTGCCGCTGTCATTTTACGCCAAGCCCTCGGACTTCGCGCACGGCTTCCGCTACGCACTGGGCGCGTTCGCCTTCACCGGTTTCCCGTGGCTCGCGCTGGCGACGCCCGGAGAATTCAAGCGCTTGCCGGCCGAGGCCTGGCCGCTGTTCGCTGCACTGCCGGTGCATGGCGCGGCGCTCGTGCTGTGTGGCGGAGACTGGATGGCACTGTATCGGCTGGCTGTCCCCGTGCTGCCCGCGGCCGCGCTCGCGGCGGCGCATCTGGCCGAGCACGCGCGGCTCGCTTGGGCGATCCCGCGCTTGGCGCTCGCGTTCTGCGGCGCGCTAGTGCTGGCGATAGGTCTCGGTCCATCCGCGCGCAACGTGGGTGCGGATCGGGCCCGCCTGATTGCGCACGCACGACCCATATTCAGCCGAGATCAGCGAATCGCCACGCTCGACGTGGGCTGGGTCGGGGCCGCGAGCGACGCGGACGTGATCGATCTTGCAGGCGTGACCGACCCCGAAGTAGCGCTTTTCCCGGGTGGACACACGTCCAAGCGCATCCCCGGGCCATATTTGTTCGCACGTCGACCGACGGCGATCGTGCTGCTCTTGGCACGCGGTGAACAGCTTTCGACACCCTTCGAAGAAAGTGGCTTCGCGCGGGCCGTCGAGCAACGGGTAGCAACCCTGTGCGCGTCCGAGTTTCGAGTGCGCACGCAGCTTGCGCTCGGCGATCAGGCGTACGTCGTGCTCGAGCCCGACCCTGCACGCTGAGGCGTCAGGCGCGCTTTGGTTCCGAGCTGCGTCGCCGCCCGAGCTCCAAGAGCGCATCGCGCAGCGCGCGCGCATCGGCGAAGCGATCGCGCGCCAAGGGCGCCATGGCTTTCTCGATCACTTGTAGGAAATCTGGCGGGATCTTGCGTAAGGCGCGTTGCACGCCGCTCTCGTTCTCGATCTCGCCGTCGTTTTCGCTTTGACTCGCGTCCTTCGGTTCGCCCGGGGATGGGCTCGTCCAGAGCTCACTCGGCTTGAGCGGAGGCGCGAAGCCAGTCAAACATTCGTACAGCAAGCCGCCCATGGCGAACAAGTCACTGCGCTGATCGATCTCTTCCCCTTGCTCTTGCTCGGGCGACATGTAGCCGGGCGTGCCGAGCGGGGCGTTGGCGTTGGTCAGGCGCGTCTCCGCCCACTCGACGCGGGCGATCCCGAAATCGAGCACTTTCACGTGCGGCACCGCGTTCCCCGCTTCCTCTGCCAGGAAGATGTTGCTCGGTTTCACGTCGCGATGAATGATGCCCGCGGCGTGCACCGCACCCAGAGCGTCGCACAGCTGCAGAGCAATCGGCATCAACTCGTCCGGCGTCATCGCGCCCACCCGGTGCAGACGTTCGGCCAGTGACTCGCCGTGCAGACGCTCCATCACCAGGTAGCTCGTTCCGTCCGCCAGATGCCCGTCTTCGTAAACCTCAACGACATTGGGGTGCCAGGCCAGGCCCAGCGCCGCTGCTTCACGACGCAGGCGGTCGGCGGCGATGGTGTCGTGCGCGACAGCGGCGCGCAGCATCTTGATCGCCACCAGCTCGCCGTTGGCAAGCCGCTCGGCCTCCCAGATCGTCCCGTTGGCACCGATGCCGAGCTTTTCGGTCAGCCGGTACTTGCCGGCCAGGACCAGGCCGGCTTGAAACGCAATCGAGGCGCGTTCGCGTCGTTCGCGCAAGGTAGCGGTGCGTTCCAGGGTGTGGATGCGCACCAACTGTGCCCGCGACTGAGCGCGACGGCGTTGTTCGTGCGCGAACAAGGTGCCGGCGACCGCACCGATGCTCGAGCCTGCGACCAGGTGCAACGGTAACTGCGGCGTTCCCTCGACGAGCCAACTGCCCGCGCTGGCGATGACGGCGCCGAGCAACGCGCTGATGAGCGCAGGGTGCATGTTGGGTTCACGAAAGCGAACTTCGAACACGCTTTGCTCGCGCGTGTCACTTTGCGGGAGGCGCGTGACGCGACCCTGAGGCAAACCAAACAAGAGTGGCAAGGCGCTCAGATCTGCTTGTCGCGCGAGCATGCACAAGCCGTCTTGTTCGTGCGCCGCGTCCTCGCGAACGCGAATGCTGCCGCGCCACAGACCCGGGGCGGTGTGCAGCGTGCGCCAGCGCTCGGTCCACACTTGATCGCCACCGAAATGATCGAGCCGCAGGAAAGCTTGGGCCGGGCCGTCGGCGCCACGCAGAACGTGCGTCCACACTCCCAGGTTTTCGGGGCCGACCACGTGCGGCGCGGTCTTGGCGATGGCGTCCCGCCCCCAACGCGACGCGAAGCTGACGAGCGCGCTGTGCCAGAGCTCTACCGGCACCAAACGCGTTTCGTCGCTCAGGTACTCACGGTCGAGCTTGGTGCGGGCCAAAAACGCATCGGCCTCGGCCGGCCCATGCTCGCTTTGGACGTACGCATACAGGCTTTTCAGCCGCGAGGCGGTGGTCTCTCCCCGGCTGCCCGCGCGACGTTGCACCTTGGATTTCAGGGTAGTCCGTCGTTCAGCGGCGTCAAGCAACCTTACCCACGGGCAGCAGGGAGTCTGTCGGTGAGCCGGGCGAGGGCGACAGCGCTTTGCGGTTTTCCGCTGGACCGAGCGGGTCGCTCTGCGCTATGGGCGACCCGAATTCAGTGCTGGCATACACGGCCCTCGCGTTTCAGCGACGATTCCGGAAGGTGCCAGTGCCGATACGGCTCTGTGATGGTAGCCGCACGGTAGCGGGCGCGCAGACGCGAGACCGCCGGGCAATGCTGTGTGCGCAGTTTCTGCGTGTGATTCGCGCAAGTTCGACGCGAGCAATTCGTAATCCTGGTGCTATAGTAATGAGAGGCATGTCCCGAACTCGGTCTATCAAACGCAGCCGCACCGCAATCGCAGGGGTAGCGCTGGCGCTGGTCGCCGCGCTGCTCGTCGAGCGGCCCATGCCTGCGAACGCCGGAACGCTCGGCGTGATCGAAGGCCAAACGTTGGATGTCGGAGCCGACAAGTTGAACGTCGATATCGAGAAGGGCACGGCCACGCTCGAGGGTCACGTCGCAGCCGCGCTCGGGGACATGCATGTGGACTGTTCCCGCATCGAGCTCAAGTACGACGAAGCGCCGAAGGTCAAGTGGGCCAAAGGCAGCGGCGGCGTCACGGCGCGCTTGAAGGGGATCGAAGCCACGGCCGCAACCTTCGAGGTCGACGTTGCCCACCGCTCGATCAAGCTCAGCGGCGGCGTCAAGTTGAGCCGAGGTCGCGGGTGGGTCACCGCGGACACCGCCGCCATCGACATCAACACGCGCAAGGTGACCCTCGAAGACGTGAAGGGCTCGATTCCGGTGCAAGCGCCCGAGCGCTGAGCCAGAGACCCGAAGCAAGCGGCTTTTTGCGCGAGGTTGCGCGTAGCGCTGCGTCCAGTGTGCCGCGGCGTCGAGCCCCCAACTGTGGCAAGTCGGATCCCCCGGTTTTTCGGCTGGGGAGAGGCTCTTTTTCAGAGGCCCGCTTTTTGCTTTCAGTGCTAGGCTGTCCCTTGACTGGGGTTTCTGGAGACTAACTCCGGTAGGACGCCATGGAAATCAAGCAGCAACTTCGCCTGTCGCAGAGCCTCGTGATGACGCCACAGCTGCAGCAGGCGATCCGCCTGCTCCAGCTCTCTCGCTTGGAGCTCGTCGACGAGGTTCGTAAGGAACTCGACAACAATCCGGTGCTATCGGACGAAGAGCCCGCCGAGCGTGCCCGGAATACGCCGGGTGAAGTGCGCACCATCAGTGAGCATGGCGGCGGCGTCGAGGACCGCGAGTACCCACGGCCGGAAGTCAAAGCCACCGAGAAAGCCACCCGCGAGGTGGATTGGGAAAAGTTTCTGGAGAACCGCACCCAGCAGCAGGCGCCCTCTGCTTCCGGTCGCAGCGGCTTCGAGGATCTGCCGCCGATCGAGCAGAACCTGACCAAACCCGGCAATCTCCAAGAGCACTTGCTGTGGCAACTGCAGATGAGCGACTTCGCCGAATCCGAGCGGCGCTTCGCCGAGCTGATCATCGGAAATCTCGATGAAAAGGGCTATTTGGACCTAGTGGGGGTGGAGCGCCCGGATGGCACGCGCACGCCCGATCTCACCATCGAGGATCTCGCCGCCGAGGCGGATCTGAATCCGGAAGATGCGCCGCTGGTGTTGGAGATGATCCAAGCCTTCGACCCGGTGGGCGTCGCCGCGCGCGATCTGCGCGAGTGTCTTTTGATTCAGGCGCGCGTCGCTGGCTATGAAGATGGCGAGCCAGAGCTCGAGATCATCAAGAACCACCTGCACCACCTCGAGAAGCACAACTATCAAGCCATCGTGCGCGAGATGAAGATCTCGCTCGAAGAGGTGTACGAGGCAGCCAAGACGATTCAAGAGTTCGAGAGTCGCCCTGCCCGGAACTTCACGGACACCGACGATCGCACGATCGGCATCACCCCGGACGTGTACGTGATCAAGGACGAAGACGAATTCGTCGTGCTCGACAACGATCGCGGGGTGCAGCGTCTGTTCATCAACGAGGCGCTGACCAAGCGCTTGATGAAAGATCCGAGTGCCAAGGAGTTCATCGGCGAGAAGCTGCGCAACGCCCAATGGTTGATTCGCGCCATCGAGCAGCGTCGCAAGACGATTATCCGCGTGGCCGAGTGCATCGTCGAGAAGCAGCGAGACTTCTTCGAGAAAGGCGTCGCCCACTTGAAGCCGATGATCTTGCGTGACGTGGCCGAGGCCGTGGGCATGCACGAATCGACGATTTCGCGCGTCACGACCAACAAGTACATGCACACCCCACAGGGCTTGTTCGAACTCAAGTACTTCTTCAATTCGAGCATCCGGCGCGTGGCGAACGAGGACATCGCCAGCGAGAGCGTGAAGCAAGCGATCAAGAACTTGATCGATGAAGAAGACAAAGCCAACCCGGTCAGTGACCAGGCCATCGTCGAGATGCTCGAAAAGAACGAGGGCATCAAGATCGCACGGCGCACGGTGGCGAAATACCGTGAGATGCTCGGAATTCTGGCGTCCTCCAAGCGCAAACGGCTATTTTGAAACGATAGCTCGGGCACAGCTCGAGTGACACGGACCAGGGTTGGGTGTGGGCTCACGCGGGTCTCCTGGGGCGCTCGTCGAGCGGGTGAGTGGGACATAGGGGCAGGTGGGCGCGAGCGCACCAAGCGCGCGACACAGTCCGGAAAACCCTTGCACTCGGCCGTTTAGACACTCGCTTCCGGTGTGACAGTTCGGCTAAACTGCGGCTGACGGCCCCCAAAGCCCAGGAGAGACATGATCAGCATCACTTTTCGCCACGTGGATTCGAGCGACGCCCTCAAACGCTACTCCGAGGAGAAGATCCAGAAGCTGCAGAAGTTCCTGCGGCAACCCATGACAGCGAAGGTGACCCTGTCGGTGGACGGGCTGAAGCAGATGGCGGAAGTTCGGATCTCGAGCGGTGGAGAGCACCACGAGGCCAAGGAGGCGACCAACGACATGTACGCGTCGATCGACGTCGTGCTCGGCAAATTGGAGCGACAGATCCGCAGTCAACATGGCGCCGCCAAGGCCAAAGCCAAGGGCGGAGAGAGCGTGCGCAAAGCACCCGCTACCCGCGTTCCGGATCTCGAGGTCGATGCGCCGCGCGCAAAGAGTGCTGCCAAAGTCGTGAAGAAAGCTGCCAAGAAGCGCGTGGCAAAGGCCAAGCGCTGAGCGCAGCACGGACGCCCCATGCGACTCTGTGACATCCTTACGATCGATCGCATCATCGTCGATGCAGACGGCTCGCAGATCCCCAACAAGGACGCGGCGCTGAAGAAGCTGGCTGAGCTCCTTTCGCCCGCCGTCGCCGTTCCACAGTCGGAGGTGGAGGACCTGCTGATGGAGCGCGAACGCCTACAAAGTACCGGCATTGGTGATGGCGTGGCCATCCCACACACCGCGCTCGATCATGCGGAGCAACAAGCCTCCGCGTTGATCTTGTGCACGCGCGGCATCGATTTCGACGCCATCGACGGCAAGCGCGTGCACATCGTGTTCGGGGTGGTCGGGCCGAAGCGCGCGACCGGCGAACACTTGCGCACGCTCGCGCGCATCTCGCGCTTGCTGCGCGACGATCACACTCGTTCGCGCATGGTGTCCGCGGCCAGCCGCGAAGAGGTGTACGGTCTCATCGCAGCTCACGACGCGAGCGAGAAATAACCGTGTACTCCGAGCCCCCGTCACTGCTGCCGCACGGGGTGAGCGTCCGAGCTCTGCTCGACGACTCCGCGCTCGGCCTGAACGTGCGTCTGGTCGGTGGCGCGTCCGGTCTCGGACGCGAGATTCGACATCCGCGGATCCAGAAGTCCGGCTTGGCGCTGGTCGGCCACGTCCACGGCGTGGTGCCGAGCCGCATTCAGGTGTTGGGCGAGACCGAGCTCAGCTATGCCGAGTCACTGACGCCCGAGCAGCAAAAGCGCGCCGCGGAGGTATTTTTCTCGCTCGGCGTGTGCTGCGTGATGGTGACGCGCGGGGTGGATCCACCCCGCGCTTTTTGCGAGGCCGCGGAGCGCACCGCCACGCCGCTCGTGGTCTGCGCCGAGCGCTCGTCGCAAGTCATCAGCGCCGTGCACACCTTGCTCGACGAGCAATTGGCGCCCCGCTCGCGCATTCATGGCGTGTTGGTCGACGTGTTCGAGGTCGGCGTGCTGCTACTGGGCAAGAGCGGCATCGGCAAGAGCGAGTGCGCGCTCGAGCTCGTCATGCGTGGCCATCGCCTGGTGGCCGACGACGTGATCGAATGCGACTTCCGACCGCCGGCGATGGTCTTCGGGCAACCCGCCGCACTGCTCCGCCACCACATCGAGGTGCGCGGCTTGGGCATCCTCAACATCAAAGACCTGTTCGGCGTGACGGCGATTCGCGAGCGCAAGCGGCTGGATCTGATCGTCGAGCTGCAACTCTGGCAAGCGGACGCGCCCTACGATCGCATCGGCTTGGAGGATCGCCACCGTGAGCTGCTCGGCGTGCCGATTCGTGAGGTCGTGCTGCCGGTTCGCCCGGGCCGAAACATGAGCTCGATCATCGAGATCGCGGCGCGCAACGAGCTGCTTCGCCAGGCCGGGCATCACCCCGCGCGCGAGTTCGTGGAGCGTGTCGAGAAGGGCTTGCTGCGTCCGGAAGAACCCGAAGAGCGCATGCATCGCTCACCCAGTAGTGGTTCATTTCGTTTCATCGCGCCGACGCCCAACGAGAGCTCTGCGCCGCCACCGGTCATCACCCCGGAGCGCCGATGACCGAGCCATCGGCGCCTACCTTGGTCGTGGTGGTCACCGGCGTCAGCGGCGCGGGCAAGTCGACCGCCGTGCACGCGCTGGAAGATCTGGGTTTCTTCTGCGTCGACAACCTGCCGACGCCCGTCATGAAGAGCACGCTGGATGCGTTCGCCACCGTGGGTGTGCGGCGCATCGCCATCGGGATCGACGTGCGCGTACGCGGCTTTCTGGACGCCGCCAGCGCCGCGCTCGAGTCCTTGCAGGTGCCTGGTGAACGAGAGCTCGCCGTGCTGTTCTTGGATGCGTCGGATGAAGCGCTGCTGCGGCGCTTCTCCAGCACGCGCCGGCCGCACCCTCTGAGCACCTCGCTCGAACCCGGCAGCGAGCGCGCGGCGACCGCCGTCCTGGACGGCATTCGCATCGAGCGCGAGCTGCTCATGCCGCTACGCGCGCGCGCCACGCTGGTGCTCGACACGACTCGACTCAGCGTGCATGAGCTGCGCCGGCAAGTGATCGCCCAGTTCGGTCCCGGCGCCGAGCGCGGCCCGCACATGCGCACGCGCTTCGTCTCCTTCGGTTTCAAATTCGGCACTCCCGTGGATGCCGACCTGTTGTTCGACGTGCGCTTCCTGGACAACCCGTACTTCGTGCCGGAGCTGCGCGAGCTGTCGGGCGGCACTCAAGCCGTGAAGGATTTCGTGCTGTCGCAACCGGATAGCCGCGGTTTTCTCGAGCGCGTCGCGTCGCTGCTCGAGTTTTGTCTGCCGCGTTTCGAACGCGAAGGCAAAAGTTACCTCACCGTCGCCATCGGCTGCACGGGTGGCAGACACCGGTCGGTGGTGATCACCGATGAGCTCGTGTCGAGGCTACGCAAACGTGACGGCGTTTCGATCGACATCGTGCACCGCGACATCGATCGCGTTCGGATGGCGGGCCCGGGCGCCGATCCCGATCATTCTTCAGCCCCTCTGTCAGTTGGAGCAAGCTTGCCATGAGTAGTTCGCGTGGAACGTTCGAAGTACGTAATAAGCTCGGGCTGCACGCTCGGGCGGCGACCAAGCTCGTGCAACTCGCTTCGAAGTTTCCGTGTGACATCTCGGTCAGCCGCGCTGGGCAGGCGGCCAACGCCAAGAGCGTGATGGGCGTGCTGCTTTTGTGCGGTTCCAAGGGCACCAAACTGGACATCGAAGCCACGGGCGACCAGGCGGCCGAAGCCGTGCTCAAGCTGGGTGAACTGATCAACAACCGCTTCGGAGAAGACGAATAGCAGCCATGAGATCCGACGGGCTCAGCACGCTCCAGAGCGCCGCTCTGGTGCTCGATGGCATAGCCGGTTCAGCCGGTTATGCCATCGGCCATGTCGTGATCGTGGACATGCGTCGCTCGGGCATCGTGCGTCGTCACATCGTGCCCGACACGGCCGCAGAAGAGCTCGCGCGCTTCGATCGCGCGGTGACGCTCTCCGCTGGTGAGCTGCGCGCGGTGCTGGCCGCGAAGCAGGGTGTGGCGAGTCGCGCCGAGACGTCGATCCTGGAAGCCTACGTGCTGATGCTCGAAGACGAGACGCTGCGCGAGGCCGTGGACAACAAGATCCGCAGCGCGCAGATCTGCGCAGAGTGGGCGCTGGATCTGGCCGTCGCCGAGATGGCAACCCAGCTCCGCCAAAGCGGCGACCCGTATTTGGCCGAGCGCAGCCATGATTTCGAATTCGTCGAAGATCGCTTGCTACGCACGATGGCCGGCCAGCAAGGGGCGGTCGTGTTGCCCAAGGACGGCACACCCAGCGTGATCGTCGCGCACGACTTGTCACCCGCCGAAACCGCAGGCCTGACCAAAGAGCGCGTGCTGGCCATCGTCACGGAGGTCGGTACGCGAACCAGTCACACCGCGATCTTGGCGCGTGCCCTGGAAATTCCCGCGGTGGTCGGCGTCCCGAACATGCTGTCTCGTGTCGGCACGGGCGACGTGATCGTAGTCGACGGCGTACACGGAAAAGTCGCGATCACGCCCACTGAATCGCTGATCGCAGAGACCAATGCCCGCGCGCTTCGCTTCGGTGAAATCGCTCGCCATCGCCGGGAAGCGCGCGATCGACCGATCCGCACGCGTTGCGGACAAACCGTCGAGCTGCGCGCCAACATCGAGCTGCCCTCGGAAGCGGAAGGTGCGCTCGAACAGGGCGCGCGCGGCATCGGTCTGTACCGCACGGAGTTCCTGTATCTCGATCGCAGCGAGCCCCCGAGCGAAGACGAGCAGTACGAGACTTACCGGCGCGTGGTGGAGGTGCTCGCACCGTTACCCGTCACTTTGCGTACCTTCGACATCGGCGGGGACAAGTTCGCGACCGTGTTCCAAGTGCCAGCGGAGATGAACCCCGCTCTCGGCCTGCGCGCGGTGCGCCTCGGGCTGGCGCGCCCGGAGATCTTCCTGACTCAGCTGCGCGCCATGGTGCGCGCCTCTGCGCACGGCCAAATGCGCGTGATGGTCCCGATGATCGCGTCCATGGTCGAGTGGCGACAGGTCAAATCGCTGTTCGCCCAGGCCGTGAGTGAGGTCGCCGCGCGCGGGCAACCCATGAACCCACACATCCCCCTGGGCATGATGGTGGAGGTGCCCTCAGCGGCAGTGCTGGCCGAGGAATTCGCGACCGAGACCGAGTTCATGAGCATCGGCACGAACGATCTGGTGCAATACACGCTCGCCGTGGATCGCTCGAGCCCGGAGCTCGCGTATCTGGCCTCCTTCTACGATCCGGCGATTTTGCGCCTGGTGCGCATGGTCGTTCAAGCCGGCAAGCAGCGCTCGCGTCCGGTCTTGGTGTGCGGCGCCATGGCCAGCGATCCACTGGCCGCGATCCTACTGGTCGGCATGGGCTTGCGTGAGCTCAGCATGGAAGCGGCCGCCATTCCGGAAATTCGTGAGGCCATCGGCAGCGTGACCGTGGCCGAAGCCGAAGAAATTGCGCACAGCTGCTTCGGTGCCGAGAGCGCGCGGGACATCGAGCACATCCTGCACGAGCGCTTCGCCGAACGTTTGGACGTCGGCTGACCAGACCGCGCGTAGCTGACAACTCGAGCGCTGGACTGACCGATTGCAGGTCAGATGACTCGTTTTTTCGCGTTTGTCTTGGGGGTCGCCTCACTGCTGCTCGCGTGCGGCGACCCGCGCGCCACTCGGTCACGCGGCAATCGGCCAGAATCGCTGGTCCTGATCCATACCGCTGACCTGCACTCGCATCTCTTCCCCGAACGCCAGCTGGTAAGCCAGTTCGACGAAAGCCACGGGCTCGGCCAGCGCGGCGAGCTCGCTGAAGTCGGCGGCGTCGCGCGCGTCGCCACCGTGATCGCCACGATCCGCGCCGGCGCACGTCAAAGCCTGTATCTGGATAGCGGCGATCTGGTGGAGGGGACCGCCGCCTTCGACGTGTTCGGCGGCGAGCCGGAGCTACGTGCGTTCAGCGCGCTGGGCCTGGGCGCCGCGGCGCTCGGCAATCACGACTTGTCCATGGCGGTGGAGGCATTTTCACACCTGCATATGCAATTTGCTCGATTCCCCGTGCTCGCCGCCAACATCGCGGACAACGGCTCGGAGCTCGCCTCGGCGCTGGCCAAGAGCGTGGTGCTCCAGGCGCACGGAGCGCACTCGGCTCTAACACTCGAAGTAGGCGTGATCGGCGTGGCCAACCCCACAAGCCCACCGGATCTGGCGCGCGCAGATAACCCGTACGGTATAGAGCTCGTGCCCATCGCAAGCGCGGTCCAGTCGCAGATCGACCGCTTGCGACCCGAGGTCGACGTGCTGGTCGCCGTCAGTCACCTCGGCCTCGAAGGGGACGAGCGGCTGATCGACGATACTACCGGTCTCGACGTCGTACTCGGCGGTCATCAACACCTCGCGCTCGACGCGGCGCTCGAGCGCATGGACTGTGGCCCGGCACTGGCGGCCGAGCGCGGCTGCAGCCCGCAGCGCGTCGTCGTCGTGCACTCGGGAGCTTTGGGGCGTTACGTCGGAGAGCTGGATCTCGAGCTCGGGCCAGCCTTGGTTCGGGACCGGAGCAATGACGGCCCGCGCGCGTGGGCCGTCGCCTCGGCCGAACACTCGCTGATCCCGATTTCCGCCGACCTCGCCGCTGACCCAGCCATGGCCGACCTGCTCGAACCGTATCGCGAACGCCTGCTGGCAGCGGGTTTCTACACGCCGCTCGCATTAGCGCTCGCCAAAGTCGAACGCTACGCCGAGGGCGGCGCCGATTCCGCGCTCGGCAACTTGGTCACCGACGCCATGCGCGCGCAGAGCGGCGCTGATATTGGTTTGTTGAACGCGACCGGACTGCGCGCCGATCTGGCGCCCGGTGAGCTCACTCGCGCGGCGTTCGCCGCTGCGCTCCCGTTCGACGACACGCTCACGGTGCTCACGCTCAGTGGCGCCCAGCTGCAGACGTTGTTCAACCGCCAAGCGCGCGTAGCCAGTGACCGGGACTGTCGGACACCGGTTCAAATCTCGGGCTTGAATCTCTCGTTCAAATGTTCAGGTGCGGCATCGAGTGCGCGCTTGCGCATGAGCTCCGGCCGAACGCTCGTCGCTGGAGATACGTACACTCTCGTGACCAGCGCGTACCTGGCCGACGGCGCGAGCGGCTTCGAGGTTCTGACGGAAGCCCGCGCGCGCCGAGCGCTCGAATCGACTCCATTGGATGCCACGCTGGAGACGGCGCTCGCGCTGCCCAGCTGCACGGAGTCAGCGTTGCCCTGCCTCGACCCGCGCGCCTTCCGAGATCAGCGGATCAGCCTGTCGCCGGATTGATCCGGTGCCTCGCCAGCGGCCCGTGAGCCGATCGCCAGCGGGGGATAAGGCACTTGCCGGCCAATTTCCGCGCAAAACGGCTAGAGCGGCCAGCTGGCCCACAGGCCTCGGCGATGGCGGACCTGGGGTTGACCGCAGAAAGCCTGCGCGTATAGTGTCGCCCGCCGTCAGCTCGGAAAGACGGCGATTCGAAGAAAGTTAGAAATATGCCTCAGGACGCGGACGTCAAAAAAGACGTAATTGAAAAGTATCGTTTGCACGAATCTGACACCGGTTCGTCGGAAGTGCAGGTTGCTCTCCTCAGTCAGCGGATTGATTCCCTGACTGAGCATTTCAAGACGCACAAGAAGGATCACCATTCGCGTCGCGGGCTGCTCAAGCTCGTGGGGCAGCGGCGTCGCCTTCTCGACTATTTGAAGCGCTCGAACATCGATCGCTACCGAACGGTCGTGAGCTCGCTCAACCTACGCAAGTAGGTCGAGAAAGCCCTCTCTAGCTACCCCTCGGGGTGGGAAGAGAGGGCTTTCGTCTTTTGTTCCGAACGCGAGGAGCCTCTCCTTCGACTTCGCTTCGTGTCCCGAACGCTGCCCAGGGGAGGGCGGCCTTCGAGCCAGGAATCGAGGCTGAAGATCGGGCGCTCGCCTTCGGCGTTTACCGCACGCAGCGGCACCCATGCGCCAGGGGGCGCTAAATCCATGTTTGTTCGTGAATCCGTTAATATTGGCGGCCGTCTGCTCACATTCGAGACAGGTCGTCTGGCCAAGCTCGCCCACGGCGCGGTCCTCGTCAGCTTCGGTGAGAGCGTCGTGCTCGTCACAGCTGTGTCGAGCGAAGAGCGTCCGGGCCTCGATTTCTTCCCACTGACCTGCGAATACGTCGAAAAGACCTACGCGGCAGGCAAAATCCCCGGTGGCTTCTTCAAGCGCGAAGGCCGGCTGCGCGACTACGAAGTGCTTACTTCGCGCTTGATGGATCGGCCACTACGCCCGTTGTTCCCCAAGGGCTTCAAGAAGGACACGCAGATCATCGCCACCGTGCTCAGCGCGGACAAGGTGAACCCGACGGACGTGCTGGCCATGACCGGCGCCAGCGCGGCGCTGCACATCTCCGACATCCCGTGGGCGGGCCCGATCGTGGGCATCCGCGTGGCGCGCGTCGATGGCGAGCTGATCGTCTATCCGACGTTCGACCAGGCCGCCACGGCCGATCTCGATATCACCGTCGCGGTCAGCAAAGACGCGATCATGATGGTCGAGGGCGGCGCTGACGAGTGCAGCGAGAAAGAACTGATCGATGCGCTGTTCTTCGCGCACGAGCAAGCGCAGCCGATCCTCGCGCTGATCGAGAAGCTGCGCGCCGCCGTCGGCAAGCCCAAGCGCGAGTTCGTCTCGCCCACGCTCGACGAAGCCATCGCCAAGCGCGTGGCCGAGCTCGCCGACGCCGACCTGGGTGCGGCTAGCGTGATCAAAGAGAAGAAGAAGCGCTACGAGCAATACGCCGTCATCAAGAAGGCCGTCAGCGACAAGTTGACCGAGGAGCTCGGCGCGGACGCGTTCCTCGCCGCCGAGAAGCTGATCAAAGCCGAGATTGAACACCGCAAAGCCGAGGTCGTGCGCACGATGGTGCTCGACACCGGCAAGCGCATCGACGGTCGCGACGGCAAGACCATCCGCCCGATCAGCTGTGAAGTGGGACTCTTGCCCCGCGTGCACGGCTCGGCGCTCTTCCAACGCGGTGAAACCCAAGCCATCGTGACGGCCACCCTGGGCACCTCGACCGATGAGCAGAAGATCGACGCGCTCACCGGCGAATCGTGGAAGCGCTTCATGCTGCACTACAACTTCCCGCCCTTCAGCACCGGTGAGACCAAGCCGATGCGCGGTCCGGGGCGTCGTGAAGTGGGTCACGGTGCGCTCGCCGAACGCGCCGTGCAGCGCTTGATCCCCACGCACGAGGAGTTCCCGTACACCATCCGCGTCGTCAGCGAGATCCTGGAGTCGAACGGCTCGAGCTCGATGGCCTCGGTGTGTGGCGCTTCGCTCAGCTTGATGGATTGCGGTGTCCCGCTGCGTCGTCCGGTGGCGGGCATCGCCATGGGTCTGATCGCCGAGGGCTCGAAGTTCGCCATCTTGAGCGACATCTTGGGTGACGAAGATCATCTCGGCGACATGGACTTCAAGGTCTGCGGCACCGAGAAGGGCATCACCGCGATCCAGATGGACATCAAGATCGCCGGCCTCGGTCGCTCGGTGATGGAAACCGCTCTGGAACAGGCGCGCGAAGGCCGCCTGCACATCCTCGGCCGCATGCATGAAACGCTGCCCGCGGCGCGCAACGAGATCAATCGCCACGCGCCGCGCATCACCACGGTCAAGGTCAAGCCGGATCAGATCCGGATCATCATCGGCCCCGGTGGCAAGACGATCAAAGGCATCGTCGATCAGACGGGCTGCGCGGTCGACGTGAAGGACGACGGCACGGTCTCGATTGCCAGCTCGGATTCGGAAGCGGTCAAGCGCGCGCTGTCGATCATCGAGGGCCTCACGGCCGAGCCGGAGGTCGGGCGCGTCTATCACGGCGTCGTGAAGCGCCTGGTCGACTTCGGCGCGTTCGTCGAAATCTTGCCCAACAACGAGGCGCTCTTGCACGTGTCCGAAATCGCCCACGAGCGCATCGATTCGCCCGCAGACGTGCTGAAAGAGGGCGAAGAGATCGACGTCAAGGTGATCAGCGTCGAACGCGACGGCAAGATCCGCCTGACCCGCCGCGAGCTCTTACCCTTGCCCGAGGGTGAAGAAGGCGAAGCCGCCAAAGAGCGCATCGCGCGCTCGCGCGAAGCCGGTCCGCCCTCGCGCGGCCCGCGCCGTGACGGCCCAGGTGGTGACCGCGGCGGCCGCGGCGGCGACCGCGGCCCACGCCGTCGCTGAGCCCTGACGGCAATTGCTTCGAACGGCCGAGACCCCAATCTCGGCCGTTCGGCTTTTGTGCGGTAATTCTCGACGTTTTGAAGGTCGGGCGCTCGCGATCCCGCGACGCACCTCACAGCCCGCATGGTTCCCGACACGATGCGACTAGAGCGGGACGCGAAACGGAGGGACGGCTTCTCAGAGGTTCACGGGAGAACCGATTCAAATCTGAGCTAGTCCGAGAATCGGTCTCGCTTATGCTCGCGGTATGCCTCGCTATGCAGCGTTTCTTCGTGGTGTGAGTCCGATGAATTTGAAGATGCCGGCGCTCAAGGCGGCGCTCGAGGGAGCGGGTTTCAGTGACGTGAAGACGTTGCTTTCGAGTGGCAATGTCGTGTTTGCGGGGCGGCGCGCGGCGGATGTGGCGATCGAGAAGAAGATCGAGAAGGCGCTCGAAGCGGAGGTGGGCAAAAAGTTCGGCGCGATCGTGCGTTCGATTGACGAGCTCGAGGCGCTGATCGAGGCCGACCCATATCAGGCGTTTCGCTTGCCGGCAGGGTCGAAGAAGGTGGTCACGTTTTTGCGCGATAAACCCGCGAGCAAGCTCGCGTTGCCGCCCGCGCTCGACGGCGCGCGGATTTGGACCGTACACGGACGAGAAGCTTTGAGCTCCTACGTGCGCAGTGACAAGGGGCCGGTGTTCATGACCTTGATCGAGAAGACGTTCGGCAAGGACGTCACCACGCGTACTTGGGACACCGTGCAAAAGGTGGCGCGCGCCGGCGCGGAATGAGTGGCTACTGTGGCTACCACTTGCCAGTGTTGGGCATCGACGACCAGGGCTCGGCGGGTGGCAGCGCGTCCCCGGCTTGCAGCAGCTCGATCGAGATCTGGTCGGGCGAGCGCACGAACGCCATGTGACCGTCGCGCGGGGGGCGATTGATCGTCACGCCTGCGTCCATCAGCTTTTGGCAGGTCTCGTAGATGTTTTCGACGCGGTAGGCGAGGTGCCCGAAGTTGCGTCCGCCGGTCAGCGTTTCTGGATCCCAATTGTAGGTCAGCTCGATTTGCGCGGAATCGTCGCCGGGCGCCGCCAAGAAGACCAGCGTGAAGCGGCCTTTCTCGTTTTGGGTGCGGCGCAGCTCGCGCAGTCCCAGCGCTCCCACGTAGAAGGCGAGTGACACTTCCAAGTTTTCGACGCGCACCATCGTATGCAGATATTTCATGTTTGGACCGCGTGAATCAGGGGTGAACGACCAAGAGCGGTGAACGTTCGATGTCAAACGACGCGCAGGGCGCGCCCCACCAAAACCTCATTATGGGAGCCCGTGCGGTAGCCTGCGAGGTCGAGTGTAATGTACTGAAAACCGTGTTTCTTGCCGGCCGCGACTGCGGCTTGGCGCACGCCCGGAGCGAGCATGAGCTCGAGCTCGGACAGTTCGACCTCGATGCGCGCGATTTTTTCGTGCCAGCGCACGCGCAATTGGCGAAAGCCGAGCGCCTTGAGCTCGGCTTCGAGTCCGCCGATTTGCGCTAGGCGCTCGGTGGTGACGCTGGTGCCGTACGGGATACGGCTAGAGAGACACGCGGCAGCAGGTTTGTCCCAGACCTCCATGCCAATCGCTCGGGCGGCAGCGCGGACGTCGCTCTTGGTCATCCCGGCTTCCACCAGCGGGCTGCGGGCGCCGGCGTTCTTGGCGGCTTCGAGCCCCGGGCGGTAGTCCCCGAGATCATCGCGGTTGGTGCCATTGACGACCGCCGAGAGCTGCCACTCACGGCGTTTGGTTTCGGCGATCTCGTATAACTCCGACTTGCAGTGGAAGCAGCGGTCGGGTCCGTTTTGAACGTAGCCCGGGCGCTCGAGCTCGTGGGATTCGACGAAGCGGTGGTCAGCGCCGAGCTCGAGCGCGATGCGCGCGGCATCGGCCTTTTCGCTCTCCGACAAGCTGGGGCTGACCGCGGTCATGCCGATCGCCCGCGATCCGAGCTCCGCATGGGCGACGGCCAGAACGAAAGCGCTGTCGATGCCGCCGGAGTAGCAAACGAGCACCGAGCCGAGGTCACGGATGATTCGGCGTAGAGAGTCGAGTTGCGTAAGTTGCGAGGGCG
Source organism: Polyangiaceae bacterium (assembly GCA_035688655.1). Lineage (GTDB taxonomy): Bacteria > Myxococcota_A > Polyangia > Polyangiales > Polyangiaceae > PMG-095. Next base: position 26,123 of record DASSMT010000371.1, read on the forward strand.
GCGTGATCACGGCAGAGTCATACCATGGCATCCACTTTTTGGCCGCGCGGGCTGGGCGCCCTGGCGCTGACCGCGGTTTCGTTCACCGGCGCGCTTTCGCTCGCAGCCGATCCGCCGAAAGAACGCTACTACTTCGAGCTCAAAGCGATCACACCCAAGCCCGAGCTGAAGGCGGATACGGTCAAAATGGCGACGCCGCGCGTGCTGGCCGAGCTCAATCGGGCCTTGTCGCATCATCCGCAAATCGTCGTCAGGCTGGAGGGCGCGCCCGACCCCAAGCTCGATCCGGACGGCTATCGCCATTATCTCGACAAGTCACACATCACCGATGCCTTTACGGTGACTGTCGAGCTCACCGATGCCTCGGAGGTGACCGCGCCGGTCCCGGACAAACCGGGGGCGCAAGAGCACGAGACGCGGCTCGCGCTGCGGATGTTGGGCGCCCACATCCCGGACGATACTTTGGGCTTCACTGGTCGTGGCAAAGCGGGTGCGAAGGGCGAGGGGGGGAAGGGCTCTGAGCGGGAGCGGCAGGAAACCTGGGATCAGCTGAGCGAGCTGGCCGTCTCCCAAGCCATCAAGACCGCGCTCGAGGAGCTCACGCTCGCGGCGGAAGCCAAGGCCAAGGCCAGGGCGGCGAAGGCCAGGGCCGCCAAGCCCAAACCCAAGCCGAGCGCGGCACCGGCGCCGCACTGATCCCAAAAGGATCCCTGCACTTGCGCAGGGTTGGAGGGGCAACAGGGACATTCAATGTCCGAGGGCTGGGTTAGGATCACTGGCGTCGAGAGGCTGAGCTGTTATTATGTTCAGTACATGGCGCTCCCCGCACAACTCCTCGAACGCTTGCCCACCGCTTCTTTGCGAGAGCACGGGGTACGTATCGGCTCCGGGGCCGGCCAGGCATCGCCAGACGCTGCTTTCTCGCTCGGGGTCGAGGCGCTCAATCGGGCTTTGCCGGACCACGGTCTGCCTCGCGGCGCGGTGATCGAGCTCAGCGTTCATGGTGGGGCGGCGCTCGGCACCAGTTTGAGCCTGGCGGCTTGCCGCGCCGCGCAGCAAGCGGCCGTAGCGCGAGGGGGCAGCCTGCCTTGGTGCGCCTTCCTCGACTCTTCGGGCACGCTCTATGGTCCGGGGGTTGCCGCCGCAGGGGTCGAGCTCGAGCGCCTGCTGGTGGTGCGCCCGCCGCTCGAAGCGCTCAGCCGCGTGGCTCTGCGCATCGTCGAGTCTGGCGCCTGTGCCGTGACCATCGTCGATCTGCTGGGCGTGCCCGGTAAATCTTTGTCGATAAACCTCACGGCTTGGTTACGCGTCGTGCGCCGCCTGGCCATGGGAGTGGATGGCACGCCGAACAGCGTGATCTTACTGACCGACGCCGCTGAACAACGCCCCTTGCCGTTGCCCGTCGCACAGCGCATCGAGCTCGAGCGGCCCAGTGAGGGCAAACTCAGCGTGCGCGTCGTGAAGGATAAACATGGTCGTGTCTCCTCGCCGCGCTCCATTGCCTGGGTTCGCACCGGCCCCGCCTGGAAGAGTGAGGAGCAAACTCGAAACCCTATCCGGGACCTGACCAATGTCCGCCGCTTCGCTTGACAGCGTTGCAGTCGAACGCACTGCTTCGGTGATGCCAGAGCGCCGTGTGTTGGCGTTGGTGTTACCGGAGCTCCTGTGTGAGCTGGCGGAAAAACGGCTGCTTTGGGGGATGCAGCGGAGTAAAGCCAAACCACCCTTGGGAGTGGTGCTGGTCTCCGGCACCGAGGCCAAACCCAGTGAGCTCGGCGCTGCCGAGGGCAAGCCCATCGATGCCACGGCCAAGCTGAACGCCGTGAACGAGAGCGCCAAACGCTACGGCGTGCGTGAAGGGCAAACCATCGCTGAAGCTTGCGCGCTCGTCTCGAACCTCGTCGTGCGTGAGATCACGCGAGCAGAAGTGCTTTCGACCTTGGGCTGCATCGCCGAGGTGGGGCTCGGCTTGGGCACCACGGTTTCGGTGGAAGCGCCCGACACCGTGTGCGTCGACATCACCGGCTCGGCCCATTTGCAGGGCGGGGAACTGGCATTGGGCTGTGAGTTCGCCAATCGCGTGCGCGCCATGGGCCACTCGGTGCGCGTGGCCATTTCCGACGGCCCGCGCTTGGCCCGCGCTTTCGCGCATTGGTTTTCGCCCAGCGCCGCCGATCCGGAAGATCGCGGCGTGTGCGTGGTGCCTGCGGAGCACACCGTGCAAGCATTGGCGGCTTTGCCGATCAACGCGCTGCCATTGTCGGAAGACACCGTGGGGTGGTTCGTGCGCCTCGGCGTATTCACGATTGGTGAGCTGTGCGCTTTGCCTCGCCAAGCCCTGGGCAGCCGTTTGGGGGAAGCCGCCGCCAGCGTGACAGAGCTGTGTGCCGGCCGCGATCGCGCGCCGCTGGTCGCCTTCACCCCCGAACGCACCATCAGCGAGAGCAGCACTTGGGATGAACCGGTCACGGGCACCGAGCCGCTGTCGTTCGTGCTCGGCGGGCTCGTCTCGCGGGTCAGCGGGCGCCTGACTGGTCGCGGTGAAGCCGCGCACTCGCTGCTGCTCACGATTGCCTATGACCCGGCAATCGCCCGCTTCCGCGGCGAAAAGCCGGAGCTGACGCTGCGTTTCAAGCTGGCCAGCCCGCTCCACCGAGCAGATGAGCTGCGCCGAGTGCTGAGCGCGCGTTTGGCTCGCACCAAGCTCGGCGCGCCGTCGCTCGGGCTGCGTTTGTCCGTGCCCAAATTGGTCCCCGCCGTCGCTCGCCAATTGGAGCTCGCCCAGGTGCTCAACGGCACCAGCGCCAATATCGCTTCTGCCCTGGCAGACAATGAAATCCCCGTGCTGATCGCCGAGCTCTCCGCCGAGCTGGGAGAAGACCGAGTCGGCACGCTCGAGCTGTGCGATTCACATCGCCCCGAAGCCAAGAGCAAGCTCGGTCCACCGCGGCTCGCCGCTGCTGCCGAGCGCGCGCAGTCGAAGCCCGCTCGCCTCCGCAAGGCCGAACCTTCGTTCGCCGAGCTCCCCGGTGCTCCCACACGCCTCTTGCCGGAGCCGTGCGAGCTTTTCGGCCCGCTCCGCGTGGGCGCAAGCCTTGCCATCGATCACAGCCTGTACACCATCGATCACCTCCGCTTCGAACAGCGGCTGGACGCGGTGGAGTGGTGGGGCCACGCCCCCGTGACCCGTGATTACGTGCGGCTCTGGCTGCAAGGCGCGTCCGGTGGCTTCGAAGCGGTGGCCTACGTCGACCGCTCTACGGGCAGGCGCTATCTGCAGGCGCTGGCCGATTGAATCAGCTGCTCAGCAATTGCTATTTGGGCGTGAGTTTCATGATCGAGCCGGAGAACGGCGCGCCCGGTGCCACGGGGGATGCGGTGTTCGCCCAGTACAGACTCGTTTCGTCCACGGCGATGCTCATAATGTACGCGGCTTGGGCGGACGCGAGGACGACTGGCGTCCCGCCATTTTTCGATACCTTCAGCAGCGAGCCATCCCTGCTCTCGGTATTATAGTTGCTCCAGAAGACGCTCGTATCGTCGACCGCGATCGCTCGGGGGTGGGCTTGGGCCATGGCCAGGATCGTGGGCGGACCGCCGTTCTTCGGGGCTTTGAGAACCGCGTCGGGAGGATGAAAGTCATTGTTGCTACCGCTGCTGTTGTCGGCGATCCAGTAGACATACTCCGCGTCGAGCGCGAGCCCGAACGGCTCATTTGGATAACAGGCTACTCGCATCTGCTTCCCACCCTGCTTCGACACCTTCATGATGCAATTTTCAACGTCGCCGAGGTTCCTGGTCGCCCAGTAGACGTCGGTGGCATCGACCGCGATCAGGTCGGTCAGGGGGTTCTGTGTTGCGAGCACAGTCGGCGTGCCACCATCAACGGGCACCCTCTCGAGCTGCGTTTGAGCGCCTCCGGAAACGTTGTTCGGCCAGTAGGCGAACGCCTCATCGACGACGACCCCAGCGAACACGTGCTCTTCTTCGCTCGCGAGAACGCTGGGGGACCCACCCCCCTTTGCCACCTTGCTCAGCGTGCCGAGGACCGCACCCGCCGAATACGTCGTCCAGTACACGTGCGTTGCATCGAGCGCGATCTGCTTGCCGCGGCTTCCCAACTCATCGGAGAGGATCGTCACCTTTCCTCCGCCGATCGGTACCTTCGAAACGGCAGCGTCTCCGTCGTTTGCCCAGTAGACATCGCTGCCGTCTACCGCAATGCTTACTGGCCAGTTCTGAGAATCGGCGAGTGTTTGCGGTCCGCTCCCGCCCAGATTCGCCATGCCACCGCCAGTCGAACGGTCGCCGGCCGCGCTGCTGCCTCCGTCGCCGAGTTGCGAGCTGCCGGCAGTGCCTGCTCTCGCTTCGGGATCGCCGCTCGACGTCGCGTTGCCGCAACCCATGAGCCCTGCGCCCGCACAGCTCGTCAGAACGAGTAGGACCAAGGGCAAACGTGCATGTCGACTGACGGCTGGTACCAACTCAGCCCTTCCCATGTTCGATGAACGCTCAGACCCCAAGGTATCGCGCCTCCGGCTCGAGCATCGCGGTTAGCTCGTCAAAAATCTAGCGATCTCCATCACCTGGACGCAGCACTGGACGGCCGCCAATACCTGCTCATAAGTTCAGTGTTCGATGTTCGCCGAGTTGCTCGCCACCTCTTGCTACTCGTTCCTGCGCGGCGCATCCCAGCCCGAAGAGCTGGTGATGCAGGCGGCGAGCCTCGGTCTGCAAGGGCTCGCTATTTGCGATCGCGACGGATTGTACGGCGTGGTGAAGGCCTTCAATCAGGCCAAGGCTCAGGGCCAACACCTCATCACCGGCGCTGAGCTGACGCTCGCGCCGAGGGCCGCGAAAAAACGCAGAACGGCACACGCCAAACGCAGCACCGCGCATGAGTTGCCCACGCTCGCGCTGCTCTGTGAAACCCATCAGGGTTATCAGAACTTGTGTCAGCTGCTCACGCGGTCGCACGCCGATCAGCCGAAGGGCCAGAGTGCGCTCGAGCTCGTTTGGCTTGCCGAGCACGCTGCGGGGCTCTTCGCGCTGGTCCCCGCTCCGCGTCGTCCGGGAGATCCGAGCACACCGAGCGCGAGCGAGCTTGCACTCGTGCGCGACGCATTCGGCGAGCGCGCGGCGATCGTCATGTATCGTCACTTGGACGGCTTCGACGATCTGCGCTGCGCGTGGGCATTGGAGATGGCCGCACGCTACGATTTTCGGATCATTGCCAGCGCGCGGCCGCGTTATCATCAACCTGCGCGCAAGCAATTGTGCGACGTCGTGAACGCGATTCGCTTGGGCACGACGCTCGACGGCGCGGGCACCCTGCTTGCGGGCAACGCCGAAGCGTATCTGCGTTCGGAAGAGCAGATGCGCAATATATTTTCCGACTACCCCGAGTGGGTGGATGCTGCGGGTGAGCTGAGCGAGAGGCTTACATTTCAGCTCGATCAGCTCAATTACCAGTTTCCTTGTGCTTTGGCGGAGGGGGAGAGCGCCGATCGGAAGTTGGCGCGGTTGACCTGGGCCGGCCTCAGCGAACGCTACCCCCAGGGGGCGCCCGAGAGTGTGCGAACGCAGGTGGAAAAAGAGCTGTCTTTGATCGGTCTGATGGAAGTGGCGAGCTACTTTCTCAGCACCTGGGAGGTGGTGCAGATGGCACGCGAGCGGCGCATCTTGTGCCAGGGGCGGGGCAGCGCAGCCAATAGCGCCGTGTGTTATGCGCTCGGCATCACCGCGGTCGATCCCGAGCGCTCGAATCTGCTATTCGAGCGCTTTTTGAGCGTGGAGCGCAACGAACCGCCGGACATCGACATCGATTTCGAGCACGAGCGGCGCGAAGAGGTGATCCAAGCCATCTACGAGCGCTACGGCAGAGATCGCGCGGCCATGGTCTCGGAGGTGATTTGCTATCGCGGTAAGAGCGCGCTGCGTGAGGTGGGCAAGGTGTTCGGCTTGTCTTTGGAGCAAATCGACCGTCTGAGCGGCACGATCACGCATTGGGATACGGCCGAGGTGAGCGACCAGCGCTTGCGTGAGATGGGCTTCGATCAGCGTTCCGAGCGCGTGCGGCGGATCTTGGCACTGGCTCGAGAGTTATCTGGGTTTCCGCGGCATTTGTCGATCCACGTCGGCGGCTTCGTGCTCTCGGCCACGCCCTTGTCCGAGGTCGCGCCGGTCGAACCGGGGCGCATGCCGGGACGCACCGTGGTGCCGTGGGACAAGGACGACATCGAGACGCTCAAGTTCTTCAAAATCGACGTGCTGGGTCTCGGCATGTTGACCGCGATTCGCAAGGCACTGGCGAGCATTCACGCCGAAGGCGAGCTCGCATTGCAGCAGGCTGAGCGCTTCGATCCGATCGACGTGCTGGCGCGCGTGCCGAAAGAAGATCCCGCGGTGTACGAGATGGTCACGCGTGCAGACACCGTGGGCGTGTTCCAGATCGAGAGCCGCGCGCAGATGGCGATGTTGCCGCGGCTGAAACCGAAGCAATTTTACGACTTGGTGATCGAAGTCGCGATCGTTCGCCCGGGGCCGATTCAAGGCGGGATGGTGCACCCGTATTTGCGGCGCCGAGACGGCGAAGAAGCGAGCGTTTCGCCGCACCCGTGTCTGACCCCGATTTTGCAGCGGACGCTCGGCGTGCCGCTGTTTCAAGAGCAAGTGATGCAGATCGCCATCGACGGCGCCGGCTATTCGGGTGGGGAAGCCGATCAATTGCGACGCGACATGGCCGCTTGGAAGAAGACCGGCAAGCTCGAGCGCCACCGCGAGCGGTTGCTGATGGGCTTCGAACAGAAGGGCATCAGTCGCAAGTTCGGTGAAGCCTTGTTCGAGCAGATCAAAGGCTTCGGCGACTATGGCTTTCCGGAGTCACACGCGGCTTCGTTCGCCCTGCTCGTGTACACGTCGTCCTGGCAAAAGCGTCACTACCCGGCGCACTTTGCCTGCGCGTTGCTCAATTCACAGCCGATGGGCTTCTACTCGGCGGCGACCATTTTGCACGACGCTCAGCGCCACGGGGTGGAGGTGCGCGACGTGGACGTGACGCAGAGCGAATGGGATTCTACGCTCGAACCCGTGCCTCCGCTGGCACAAAACACCGAGGTCCAGCGTTGTCCACGCGCGCTCCGCGTGGGTCTCCGGCAAGTCAAAGGCTTGTCCGAAAGCTGCGCAAAGCAGCTGGTCGCGGCGCGCTTCGAACGGCCCTTTGCCTCGTTCGACGACGCGCTGCGACGCGCTCGACTACGCGACGACGAAGTCGAACGTCTGGCAGAGGCCGGCGCCTTCGAGACCTTGCTGCCCGGGCGCAGGCAAGCGTTGTGGCGAGCGCGCGCGCCGCGTGTCTCTGGCTTGTTCGAAGGCAAAACCTCGAACGAACCCGAAGTGCGCTTGCCGGCGCTGCACGCAGCCGACGCCCTGCTCTTGGATTATCGGCACAAGAGCTTGTCGGTCAGCGATCACCCGATGCGTCACTTTCGCAAAAAGCTGACGGCTCAGGGCGTACTCAGTTCGTCCGACTTGCGCGCGCGAAGAAAAGGGGAACTGGTCACTGTGGCCGGTGTAGTGATCTGCCGACAGCAGCCGGGCACCGCCAGCGGCGTGGTCTTCATCACCCTAGAGGATGAAACAGGATTCGCGAACCTGATCCTGTGGCGCGCCGTGTACGAACAATTCCGGTTGCCGGCTCGACATTCCTCGATCTTGCTCGCCCAGGGTGAAGTCGAACGCCAAGTGCGCCCCGACGGCTCGAACTTGCCGGGGGGCGCTGACGCCGCCGTGATCCACCTGATCGTGCGCTCGCTATCGCGATTGGACGTCCCCGGTCAGGACATTCGCGCCGTCTCGCGTGATTTTCATTGAGAGCGCCGCAACTGGGGAGCGACCGAGACCGACCCAGCAGCATGCACGAGATTCCGTACGTTCGTCGCTACTTGGTGTTGAGCGCGTTTTGGCCGTGGGCCGTCGGCTGCGGTTTCGACTCGGACCTGCTCAGCCATAGTGGTGGCAGCGCCGCCCCGGCGAGCTCCGGGGTCACGTTGAGCGGCGCGGGCGCGCGAGACGAAGGTGCTGGCGGCAGCTACAGCGCCGTCTCACGCATCACAGATATCGAAAACCCGAACACCAGCACCCCCCCCGCAACCGGCGGCACATTTGCAGACACCGACAGTGGTGGCGCGTTCGCCGCAAGCGCTGGGCACCTCGGCGGCAGCGTTTCGAGAGCAACCGGTACCGCCGGTGCCGACGACACCGCTGATTCGGCTGGCACGAGCGCGGCCGCCGGCAGCGAGAGCGCAGTCGCAAAAACACCGCCCCCGCTCTGGTTCAGCGAGTACGTCGAAGGCTCGTCATCCAACAAAGCCCTAGAAATTGCGGCGCTCGCCCACTCAGAGCTCGAGGGTTGCAAGGTCAGCACCTACTTCAACGGCAAACTCGAAGCGACGGTCGTCGCGACCTTGAGCGGCGTGCTCGAAGCCGGCCAAGTGCTCACGTTGTGCACCAGCGCACTCAAAGAAAAACTGCCGGACACCTGCACGCAGGTCGGAAACCTGACCTTCAACGGCGATGACGCCCTTGCCCTCAGCTGTGACGGAGCAATCCTGGATGTGATCGGACAACTGGGCGTCGATCCGGGTACGGCCTGGGGGAGCGAGCCAAACAGCACCGTCGACCACACCTTGCGCCGAAACTGCAGCGTGCAAAGCGGCGATCCGCTTGGCGATGACGACTTCGATCCGAGCGCAGAATGGCAAGCCTTCCCGGTCGACACCTTCGACGGTTTGGGCACGCTCGGTTGCTGAATTCGAGTGGGGTTGATGGTCACGCGCCACAGCCCAACCGTCGCAGCCTTCGGCGTCGCGGACGTGGAAGAGGGACTACCTCAATGCCGTCGGTCGGCATCGCTCAGCGCGAGGGGCTCGCAGTCGAAGTGCGAATAGACTTCTCTACACGCAGTTCGCTCGGCGAGGAGCTCGTGGGGCGAAGTGCGAATAGACTTCTCTACATGCAACTGAGGCCAGCGAGGGTGCTCGCAGTCGCAATGCGAATAGACTTCTCTACATGCAGCTCGCTCGGCGAGGGGCTCGTGGGGCGAAGTGCGAATAGACTTCTCTACATGCAAATGAGGCCAGCGAGGGCGCTCGCAGTCGCAATGCGAATAGAGTTCTCTATACGCGGTTCGCTCGGCGAGGGGCTCGTGGGGCGAAGTGCGAATAGACTTCTCTACATGCAAATGAGGCCAGCGAGGGCGCTCGCAGTCGCAATGCGAATAGACTTCTCTACACGCAGCTCGCTCGGCGAGGGCGTGGACGAAGTGCGAACAGACTTCTCTACATGCAAATGAGGCAGTGAGGGGCCTCGCGGTCCGTTCTTGGGTGCGATCCCATTCGAGCCGAAGCGTGGCAGAAGGGCGCGGACTCCGAGGCAGTTAGCCGCGTTGTGAGGTGCGTTGTGGAACCTGCGGGCGCCCCCCAAATCGGGCCGCCCGCTAGTTTTACGCGACTTCGACGTTTTGTGCGGGCGCTTCGGACTGGCCGTTGAGCTCGCGGTTGGCTTGCTGAACCGTGGTCGACATGCCCTCGCTGCGCGAGACGGCGTTGTCGTTGACCTTGACGCTGACGATGCGCGACACGCCCGGTTCGCCCATGGTCACGCCGTACAAGACGTCCACGCTTTGCATGGTCTTCTTGATGTGCGTGATCAGGATGAACTGCGAGCTCGCGGTCATGGCGCGAATGCTCTCGTTGTAGCGGGCCACGTTGGCTTCATCGAGCGGAGCGTCGACTTCGTCCAAGATACAGAAGGGCGAGGGGCGGTGCTGGAAGATGGCGAAGATCAGCGAGACCGCCGTGAGCGCCTTCTCACCACCGCTCATCAGCTCGATGTTGCCGAGCTTCTTGCCCGGCGGCTGAGCCACGATTTCGACGCCGCTGCCCAGCAGATCTTCCGGGTTGGTGAGCAGCAGCTCGGCGCGACCGCCGCGGAAGTGACGCGCGAACGTCTTCTTGAACAGCGCGTTGACCTCGTCGAACGTCTCTTTGAAGCGACGGCGCGACTCTTTGTTCATGTGCCGAATCGCCTGGTCGAGCTCTTCCAGAGCCTTTTCGATGTCGACCTTCTGCGAGTTCAGATCGACGAAGCGGCGCTCGGCGTCGTCGTGCTCGGCCTTGGCGTCCAGATTCACCGGACCCATGCGATCGATCAACTGCGAAAGCTCGTCGATGCGGCGGCGGTGCTCGGCGTCCGGAGCAGAGCGCGCGTGGTAGTCGCCCACGACGCGCCGCAGGTCCAAGCCGCGGAACTTCTCGCGCACCGTATTGAGCAAGTGCTCGCGCTCGATGGCGATGCGCTGCACGGCCATTTCGTGCTTTTTGACGGCTTCGTCCACCAGCTCGAGCTCGTCGCGCAGCCCTTTGAGCTCGGCCTCTTTCGCGCCCAGGGTCTGGCGCACGGCCTCCAATTGGCCCTTGGCTTCGCTGAGCTCGCTGTGGGCTCCCTTGGCGCGCTCGCTCGCGGACATGCGCGCTTCGCGCGCGAGCATGATGCGTGCGGCCGTCTCGCCATAGGCAACGGACGCTTCTAGCGTCTCTTCACGCAGCTTTGCGGCTCGCGTTTCGAGCTCACTGAGCGTGGCCGTGATGCGCTCACCGGCTGCGCGCGCGGCTTCGGCTTGCTCGCGGACCTGCGCCAAACGCACCTTGCGCTCGGTGACCAGCGCCGCTTGGGCGCTGACCTGTTCGCGCCAAGAGGCGGCCGTGGCTTCGGAGCGCGCGAGTGAATGCTGCAGGCCTTCCAGCTCGGAGCGCACGGCGTCGAGCTCGGCACGCGAGCCTGATTCCGCGCCCGTCGCTGCTTCGAGCGAGCGTGCGATTTCGGCGAGCTCCAGGTCCAGCGAATCTTGGCGATTTTCGTGGCGTTCGATTTCGGCCGTGGTGCGGGCCAGATCTTTTTCGGCCGTGACGTGCGCGAGCTCGCCTTGGTGCGCCTCTTGGCGAGCGCGATCGAGCGCCGTGCTCACTTCTGCGATGCGCGCGCGAAGCGCGTTGTGGTCGGCGCTGAGCCGCTCGTATTCTTTTTCGAGCCGCTCGACCTCGCCCGTCAGCTGGTGCATTTCGCGCTTTTGGTCGAGCATGGCGGACGCCATTTCATCGCCCGTGCCGCCGCTGACCACGCCACCGGGATGAGCGACCGTGCCGTCGAGCGCCACCGCTGTGACCCCCGGATAGCGACTGGCGATCAGCACTGCGTCGCTCGCATCGTTCACCAGCACGGCTTCGCCGACCAGCGCTCGAACCAGCGCTTCGTCTGCGTCGGCGTAGCTGAGCTCGTCGGCGAGACGACCGAGCACCAGTGCGTCACCTTGCCAGAACCCGCGTCCGCCGCCCGCGATGTACGGCGGGCGCACGGCGATCACGTCCGCGCGGCCGCGTTCACCTTTTCGCAGTTCCGCGAGCAGATCGACCTGCGCGCTCGCGTCCGAGACCACGATGCACGACAAGCGCGGCCCGAGCAGACCCGCGAGCGCGTGCGTCAGGTGTTCGGGCGCCTGAATGCGATCGGCGACCATGCCCAGCACGCGCGGATCGCCCTTCTTCGATAGCAGCGCGCGCGCGCCGCCGCCCACGCCCTCCAAGCGGCGGTGCAGATCTTCGAGCGCGCGCAGGCGATTGCGCTTCGACCCGAGCTCGTTCTTCACCGAGTCTACCCCGCGCTCGCTCTCCAAGGTGCGACCGCGCAGCGCGCTGAGCTCGGTCTCGAGCTCGGCGCGTTCGTCTTGGGTGAGGCGCTTGCCTTCTGCCAGTTGCGCCACGCTGTACTCGAGCGCTTGCTTGCGAGCCAAACAGTCAGAAAGCTCGCCGGTCAGCTTGTCTCGCTCGGCCGCCAGGCGGTCGTTGCGCACACGAGCCTCGGTCAAGCGGTGGGCGATGCCGTCCAGCCGGGCTTCCGCCGCGGCCGAACGCGCGGTCAGCTCGCCCGCTTGGCGACGCAGGGCGTGCACCTCTTCGCTCGCTTGTGCTTCTTCGGCCTGCAAACCGCTGAGCGCTTCGATTTCGCCGAGCGCGTCCGCTTCACGCGCGCGCTCGTCACCGGAGAGCTCGGCCACGCGCGCAGCCAGCGCCTCGCGCTCTTCGCGTAGGCCGCTCGTGCGCACCTCGTTCAGCTCGAGCTCGGTTTGCACCGCGTCCAGGCGTTCGGTGAGGTGCGTCAGTCGATCGCGCGAGCGTTCGAGGTCGGCGAGCAGCGAGCTGACCTCGTTGTCGGCTTCGAACGCGCTGCGCGAGGCTTCATCGGCGCGAATTTCGATCGACAGCGCCTCTTCACGGGCGGCGTCGAGCAGCACGTCCGCTTCGCGCAAGCTGCCGCGCGCGCCCTGCGCTCGTTCGTTGGCCTGCGCAAAACCGTCGCTTTCGACGCGCTCGGTGACGATCAGCTCGAGCAGGCGATGCGAGGCATCGTGGAGCACGAGATCGTCGAGCTCTTTGCGGTATTCGATGAAGCGCTCGGCCTTCGCGACTTGACGCTTGAGCGAAGCGCGCGAGCGATCGATCTCCGAAACGATGTCGTTGATGCGCAGCAGGTTCTGCCGCGTCAGCTCCATCTTGCGTTCGGCTTGCTTGCGGCGCTGCTTGTACTTGGTGACCCCCGCTGCCTCCTCCAAGAACATGCGTCGGTCCTCGGGGCGCGCGCTCACGATTTGACCGATACGACCCTGCTCGACGATGGAGTAGGCCTTGGTGCCGACGCCCGTGCCCAAGAACAGCTCGGTCACGTCGCGCAAGCGCACCTGCGTCTTGTTCAGCAGGTACTCGCTCGTCCCATCCCGATACAGACGGCGGGTGACGGCGATCTCCGGGTAATCGCGGTATTCGATGGGCAGGGTCTGCGCATATTCCGGGTTGGTGTTGTCGAAAGTCAGCGTGACCTCCGCCAGACCGTTCGGGCCGCGCGACTCGGAGCCGTTGAAAATGACGTCTTCCATGGCTTTGCCACGGAGATGCTTGGCGCTTTGCTCGCCGAGGACCCAGCGAATGGCGTCGACGATGTTCGACTTGCCGCAACCGTTGGGGCCGACAATGCCAACCACGTCGTGGTCGAAGTGGATCACCGTGCGGTCCACGAAGGACTTGAAGCCCGTGATTTCCAACTTCTTGATGTGCATCGATAAACTTCCCTCAGCCGAGCGAGATCGGCTTATAGCAGGCCGCGCGCCCGAGAGCTGCGCCACCCACAGGCAGTACACAGGCTCGTGGCACGACTTGTATGGTCACGTCGCGTCGCCTAGGTCTACGCTGCTGAACGGATGCATACAAGACCCATCTGTTCACGGCCGCCACTTTTATAAGCGTGCCGAGTAACCAAAACGCGCGGCCGACCCGGCGGCCGGCCAGAGTTCCGACGCGGTGCTCGACAGATCGCCTTGCGAGCCCGCGATTGAAGGGAAATACTAGGGAAGGCCTTTTGATTGACGGCATGCGAGCCCCCGATTGCCGAGGACAGTCATTCGATTGACATCCGGCGCGGAGCGACACATTTGGCAGGCAACGAGGTTCCGTTCCGATGACTTATGAATATGTTTGCACCGCGTGTGGGCACGGCTGGGAGGCTGAGCAGGCCATCAGTGCAGCGCCGCTCAAGACTTGCCCCAAGTGCGGCACCAACCACGCCAAGCGCCAGATCTCGGGCGGCGCCGGGTTCATCTTGAAGGGCGGCGGCTGGTACGCCGACGGCTACGGCTCCAATAAGAGCAGCGGCGGTTCGAGCTCGAGCAGCTCACTCGATACATCGAGCAACAGCACTCCGAGCGGCAGCGAAGCGAAGAGCGACGCGAAGCCGGAGACCAAGACCGAGACCAAGACCGAAACAGCCAAGAGCGCTACGGGTTCCTCATCAACGACCTAAGCTGAAAGCCGCCATGGACGCCAAACGTGAGATTTTGGATTATCGCGCGCAGATCGCCAAGCTGGACGAAGAAATCGTGCAGCGCCTCGACGCGCGCGCCAAGATTTCTCGGGACATTCACAATCGGATCGAGGCCGACCCCAGCGCAGACGTGAACGAGCGGGAGTGGCTCGAGCGTTTGGTCGGGCTGTCGAGCGGTGACCTGCCGGCCGAAAATTTGCGCGGCATTTTGCTGCAGATCCGCGCTTCCGCGCGCGGCATCGAAATGCCGGCGCGGGTCGCGTACTTGGGACCCGAGGGCTCCTTTTGCCATCACATGGCGCTCGGCTACTTCGGCCCGGGTGCGGCGTTCATCGAGAGCGCGAGCGTCGAAGAGGCGCTGGAAGAAGTCGTGCGCGGCCGCGCGGCGTTTGCGGCGTTCCCGTTCGAGTCCTCGGTGGAAGGCTTGGTGCAGCCATCGATCACCGCGCTCTCCCACACCGACCTGGTGATCGTCGCCGAACGCTCGCTGCCCGCGACCCCGCAATTGATGTCGCGCTCGGCCGCAATTTCCGAGATCGAAAAGGTGTATGTCACGGCCGCGACGCGCGCCAGCTGCTCGCGCTTCTTGGACAAAGAGTTGCCGAGCGCGTCGATCATCGACGTGCGCTCGGCCGTCGTGGCGGCCGCTCTCGCGGGCGAAGAGCCGCACGCCGCCGCGATCGTCCCCGAGCCAACCGGGAGCAGCGCTGGCTTGTCGCTCGTGCGCGAAAACGTGGGCGATCTGCCCGACGTAAAGCTGCGCTATTGCGTTGCGAGCCAACGGCCAGCGAGCCGTTCCGGCAAGGACGTGACCTGTTTGCTGTTCAGCGTGGACGACTCGGCCGGCGCGCTGTTCGACGTGTTGAAGCACTTCGCCGAGCGCGGAATCAACGTGAAAAACCTGCATTCACGCCCTGTCCCGCGCGAAAGTTGGAGCTACGTCTTCTACATCGAGATCGGCGGACACGTGACCCAACGCCAAGTGGTGACCGCGCTCGAAGCCGTCAAACGCAGCACGAAGTATCTCAAGGTGCTCGGCTCGTTCCCATCCATCGCCGGCTGAGCGATAGGAGAGGGGGGCGGCCGCGATCCGGCAGCGCACCTCACACGGCAGCCTTGTTCCCGACGCGAACGACCAAGAGGGGATTTACCGCCAAGGCGCCAAGACGCCAGAAGAGGGATGAAGGGAGAAGATTGGGGGGCCCTATGCGCGACGCGTCCCGTCGTATTGGACGTCGCAGTGTGGACCGGCCACATGGGTGACACAGGTTGGGCTTGTCGCGGGCGGTTGACTGGGCGATGGGGTGCCAGGCGACGGGCATCAACTCTCAGAAATCGTGTTCATGCACGAACAATCATTTCAGCTCCGATGTGCCCGCTCGCAAGAACCGGCTCCAAGGTTCACTGCGAAGTGACTCGCCGTCCCGAGTGACCCCCAACTCTCCCTCTTCTGGCGTCTTGGCGGTTCAAATCTGGGAGCCGTCCCTCGCCGGGAACAGCGCTGCCCTGCGAGGTGCGCTGCGGGAGCGCGATCGCCCCATTTCAAATCGTCGACGAGGCTAGCGATTGTGGGCACCTAAGATTAGGCTTCCGCTCGCATGTCACAATTGGTGTCACCTACGATCGAGTCGCTGCTGCCGTACGAGGGCGGCAAGCCGGTCGAAGAGCTTGCGCGTGAATTCGGCATTACCGATGCCATCAAGCTCGCGTCGAACGAAAATCCGCTCGGCCCGAGCCCCAAGGCGCTCGCCGCGGTGCGCGCGCAAATCGACGAGCTGCATCGTTACCCGGACGCCAACGCCTTCCGGCTGCGCGAGCGCATCGCCGCCGAGCACCGCGTGCCGATGGACGAGATCATCCAAGGCAACGGCTCGAACGAGCTGCTCGATTTGGCCGTGCGCACGTTTTGCACCAGCGCCCACCACATCGTGTTCGCCGAGCCGGCGTTCGTCGTGTACCGGATCGCGGCGCTCGCGCACGGCGTGCCGTTCACGGCCGTGCCGGTGCGCGATCTCACGCACGATTTGGAGGCCATGCTGGCCGCGATCACGGACCGCACGCGCTTGGTGTTCGTGGGCAACCCGAACAACCCGACCGGCACCTACGTCAACCTCGACGCGCTCCGGCGCTTTCTGCGCGCCGTGCCGCCCGAGGTGATCGTGTTGGTGGACGAGGCGTACATCGAGTACGCGACCGCGGCAGATTTCCCCGAGTGCATGAAGCTGCGCTCGGAGCACGAACGGCTGATCATCTGCCGCACCTTCTCCAAGATCCATGGCTTGGCGGGGCTGCGCGTGGGCTACGGCGTTTCGACGCCCAAGCTGATCGGTTACATGAATCGCGTGCGCGCGCCGTTCAACGTGGGCAACTTGGGGCAAGCAGCGGCGCTCGCCGCGCTCGATGATGTCGAGCACGTGCAGAAAAGCCGCGAGCTGAACCACAGCGAGCGAGCGCGCGTCAGCGCGCGGCTGACCGCGATGGGCCTGACGGTGACGCCCAGCCAAGCCAATTTCTACTTGGTCGACGTGAAACAGAGCGGTCGCGCGCTGTACGACGCGCTCTTGCGCAAGGGCGTGATCGTCCGGCCTTTCGCTAGTCTACCGAACAGCCTGCGGGTCACCGTGGGTAAACCGGCCGAAAACGATCGTTTCTTGAGCGCGCTGTCGGAGGTGCTCGCGTGAAGGCGCGCACGCTCGCGCCCTGGCTCTTTTTGCTGCACGCGCTGTGCGGCTGCTCGCACGGTGAAGACATCATCGTGCAGACGGGTGCGGGCAAAGAGTCGAGCGTGCTCGATATCGATCACGAGCCGCTGGCGCTGCTCCCCGGCAACGTGGTGGGCATCGCTTCGCTCGATACGAAGCAACTCGTGGTGTCGCCCTTCGGCGGGCGCTTGCTGGCGCTGCTCAATCAACGCTTGCCCGTGCCGCCCTCGGCCGGCTTCGATCCAGCGCGCGATCTCGAGCACTTGTACGTCGGCCTGTACTCGATGCAGGGCGCGGACATATCCGGCGTCGCGCTGGGCAAGTTCGACAAGGCCAAGATCGAAGCCGCCGTGAACGGCGTGGAGAAGACGCCTCAGGGAGTTCCCATCGCCAAACGACAATATGCCGGGCGCACGCTGTACACGGCGGCGGGCTTCGGCTTTTGCCTGCTCACCGATCACACGGCGTTGTTCGGTAACGACACCGGGATTCGCCGTGCGCTCGATCGCGTGCGCGAGGGGCGTGTGCGCCGCCAAACGCTGCCCTGGATGGATAAGTTGCTCGACAACGAGAAGACCGCGCCGATCGTGGCCGGCGCGGATCTGCGCGCGCAAGCCATTCCGGAAGCGGCGAGCAGCAATCTTGCATTCATGAACGGGCTCGAGACCATTGCGTGTGTGGGAAATTTCAAGGAGCCGGGCGTCAACCTGGCCGGCACGCTGGTATACGGAGACGAAGCCTCTGCCCGGCAAGGCGCACAGAACGTGCAAGCCCTGGCGCAGAAGCTCGGCACGTTCGGACCGCTCTTGGCTCTGGCAGGTTTCCCGCAACCGGTGCGGCAATTGCAGGCCGAAGCCACGGGCAAGCAGGCCGCGTTCGTGGTCGGCTTGGACAGCGCCGCGTTGCTGCAACTACTCGACAAGCTACCGGACTATCTCGGCAGCAAGGCCTTGGCGCACAACCCATGACTTCGGCTCGTCTGGTCGTCCGACCGCAGCAGCGCCCGCTCGAGGGTAGCGTGCCCGTGCCGAGTGATCGGAGCATCACGCATCGCGCCTTGATCTTGGCGGCGCTCTCCAACGCGCCCTGTGAGCTGCGTGGCTTTGCCTACGGCAATGACAACTTGGGCACGCTGCGCGCGCTCGGCGCGCTCGGTGTGCGCTTCGAAGACGACGGCAAAGGCACCGTTCGCCTGCGCGGCGTGGGCCTGCGCGGGCTCAAGGCGCCCACGGCCGCGATCGACTGCGGGCACTCGCCGACCACGGCGCGGCTGCTCGCGGGGGTACTGTCGGCGCAGCCGTTCGCTTCGCGCTTGGAGGGCAGCCCGGCCTTGTCCCGCCGGCGTATGAAGGCCGTGGTCGCGCCGCTGATCCAGCGCGGCGCGCGGATCCGCGCGGCCGCTTGCAGCGCGCACCCGGACGACATGGCCTTGCCGCTCGAGATCGACGGGCTTTCGCCCGGCGAGCGCTTGGCCGGCATCGAATATGCGATGACCGCGCCCAACGATCACGCCAAGGGCGCGCTGCTGTTCTCGGGTCTGTTCGCATCGGGGCCGACCGTGATCTTCGAGCCGGTCGTTTCCCGCGATCATACCGAGCGCTTGATGAGCGAACTCGACTTGCCCGTGCGCACGGCGGGGTCCATGGTCAGCCTGCATCCGCCGGCCGATCCCTTGTCGATCCGCGGCTTCCACGTCGACTTACCGGGGGACATCACGGCCGCCTCGTTCGTGCTGGCCGCGGCAGAGCTGATCCCCGGCTCGAACGTGTCGACGCGTCGCACCAGCTTGAACCCCACGCGCGCGGGGATCTTGGACGTGCTGCGCGCTTTCGGAGGGCGCATGGGGATTACTCCAAAGGGTGACGCGCTGGGCGAGCCCTGGGGTGAGATCAACGCCGTGGGCTCGGTGCTGCGCGGCGCGAAAATCGGCGGCGAAATGGCGCTCCGTACTTTGGATGAGCTGCCCGTCGTGTGCGTGCTCGCGGCACGCGCGCGCGGCGTGACCGAAGTCAGTGACATGGCGCAGCTGCGCGAGGAAGACACCGACCGCATCGCCGCGCTGAGTGAGCTGCTGCGCGCGTTCGGCGTCCAGGCCACGGCGCGTCCGGATGGCATCGTCATCGAGGGTCAGCCCCAGCGCGCGCTGAGCGCCGCCAGCGTGAGCTGCGGGGGCGATCACCGCGTGGCAATGGCGGCCGCGCTGCTCGGCCTGCTCGCGGACGGCGAGACCGTGATTTCGGACGTGGATTGTCTCGCGGTCAGCTTTCCGCGTTTTGCGGGCACCTTGCGCGCGCTCGGTGCAAACATCGAGGTGCAGCGATGACTCGCCGTCCCGTGGTGGCGATTGACGGGCCCGCCGGAGCAGGCAAATCCACCGTGACCTTGCGCGTGGCCGACGAACTCGGCTACTTGTTGGTCGATACCGGTGCCTTGTACCGCGCGGTCGCGCTCGCAGCCCAGCGCGCCGGGGTATCTTGGGACGCAGAAGGTCCGCTCGGTGAGCTCGCCGGGCAGCTCGTGAAAGAGCACGCGGTCGAGCTCGGCAATCAGAAATCGGCGGGCTTTGCCGTGAAATTGCGGGGCGAGGACGTGTCTTTGGCGATCCGCGACCCGGAGGTCAGCCAAGGAGCCAGCAAGGTTTCGGCCGTGCCAGCGGTGCGCGCCGCACTGCTCGACTTGCAGCGTCAAGCCGGCGCGGGCGGCGGCGCGGTGCTGGAAGGCCGCGACATCGGCACGGTGGTGTTTCCCGACGCCGAAGCCAAGTTCTTCCTGACCGCAAGCGTCGAAGTTCGCGCCAAGCGACGCTACGACGAGCTCGTGGCGCGCGGCGCGAAGCCCGAGCTGGCCGAGGTTCAGCGTGAGGTCGCCGAGCGCGACCTGCGCGACAGCACGCGGCCGATCGCGCCGCTCAAGCAAGCCTCCGATGCCCGGGTGATCGATAGCTCGAGCTTGTCGATCGAGCAGGTCGTGGCACGCATCGTCTCGCACGTTCGCGAGGTGGAAGCCGCGCTCGGCGCTCGCGGATGATCCGCGCGCGAGGGCTTTGGCTGCTCGGGCTGAGCGCGCTGCTCGGCTCGGCCTGCGGCTCCGAGCGCGTCGGGCCTCCGCCGAGCGCGCCCAGCTTGGAGCGCCCGACAGCCGCGATCCCTGCCGATCTCGATCTGGTGCTGCGCCTCGATCTGCGCAAAATGCGGGAGACTTTGGGCGGTCCCGCGATGACCGCCCTGGGCGAACAAGCGCTGCTCGGCCTGCGTGGCGACGACCGCGAAACGGACGCGCTGCTCCTGCGCGCGCTCGAGCAGACCGACACGCTTTGGCTCGCTGTACGGCCCACCGCCACGCTTTCGGTGGCCGATAGCGTCTGGGTGATGGTCGGCCATTTCCCGCGCTTCGACCCGCACCGCGCCGCGAGCACACCGCGCTTCGGCCCGGCCTTGGATCTCGGTGGCAACTTGCGACGCTACGACCGCCCGCACCCGGCCCTGCGCTCGGCACCGGCGCGCATCTATGCCCGCGGTGACGACTTGCTGGTCAGCCTGAGCGAGGCCGAGATCGACAGCGTGGAGCGCTCGCTCGAGGAGCAGCGCGGCATGCCGCCGCTCGAGCCCGCAGAGAAAGGCGCCTTTTCCGCGGTCGCTCGACCGCAGGCGCTGCCGCTTTCGATCTTGGCCGGCACCGAGAGCTTGCGTCGCGTGGTCGCGAACGCGAACCGGCTGGAGCTGAACGCGGACCTGACGGGCTCGGGGCTCGACGCGACCCTGGCGCTCAGATTCGAGGACACGCTGCTGGCCGAACAAGTGGCGCGCGCGCTGAACGAAATGCGCGCGGCGCTCGGTGCGGATTCGGGACGGCTCGGCAGGTTTGCGACGCGCACCAAAATCGGCAGCGCCGGGCAATATGTCTCCCTGCAGCTCGCCCTCGGCCGCGATGAGCTCTCGGAGCTCGTCAATTGTCGTGGCAGCGCCTGCGCCTGGTGAGCGCCCGCTGCCAGTGATAGGTTCGCGCCGTGAACGACCGGATCTCAGTGCGCGCGCGAACCGGCTTCAGCCATCGCTCGGTTTTTGCCGTGTTCGGTCTGTCGCTCGCGCTGGCCTTCGCGGGCGGGCTGTTCATCTACTTCCGGTTCGTCGCCTACGGTCGCGTCGCCGCTCGTCATTTGCCGGAAGACACGCGGCTTGCCGCGCGCATCGATGTCGAGACTTTGCTTGTCGCAGGCCCGATTCGCGCCCGCTTACTGCCCCTGTTCGATCAGGGCGCGCCGCGCGCCGATCTGAAGCCGCGCCACGACCGCTTCCGAGCGCACACCGGAGTCGAGCTCGGCCGCGATCTGCGCGAGCTCGTCCTGTCCGTCAGCGACGCGGGCTGGGTGCTCGTGTTCGGCGGTAAATTCCCCAAGTCAGGCTTGGTCGAAGGCCTGCAAACCACGCTTGCCGAAGAGCCGACCCCGAGTGAATTGCGCGACGGAGTGCTGCAAGTGGAGCACGGTCCGGCGATCGGCCAGGCCTCGGACGGCGCTCTGATCGTGGCTTCGGATGCCGCCCGGCTGCAGCGCGCGCTGCGCGGCGGTGAGGCCTACCTCACCCTCGGCCTGCCGCCGGAGGGCGCAGGCGGCTTTGCACTGCGAGTCACGGAGCCGGCGCCCCCCGGTCTTTCCGGGTTCGAGAAGATCTCCGGCTCGCTTTCGCTGGCCGAGCAGGTGGATGTCGATGTTGCAGTTCGGCTGCGGCCCGGCGAAAGCTCCGACCCGTCGCGGATTTCGGCTGCCTTTCGGGCGCTTTCGGCCGCGGCCCCGCTCGAATCCGGCGCGCGCCGCCCGCTGGAATCCGCGAAAATCGTGCCGCACCGGGCAGGTGAGGTGGGTGTGCAGCTGAGCTGGAGCCGGGCCGAGCTCGAGCGCGGGGTGGGGTGGTTGTCCGAGCTGCTCCGGACCCAGTTTGCGCGCTCCCCCAATCAGCCTTAAACTCCGTTCGCCCGCGCGGTGGACCTGCGTTTCGTCACTGAACGGGCTGTGTGATCGACCGGGTACGGAGTTTGCGTTTGACGCGACCGAACCCGTGCGCTACCTGAGCGCGTCCGACGCGAGGACCTGCTTATTTGTGCACCAAGCACTGTGGCCAGGCACCCGCGGGCGAGCGTCCCAACTGTAGGAGGCATTGTTTCAATCCATGACCCAACTTCAACCCGCAACCCCTGACACAACTTCCCTCTCCGGCTTCGCCGCGCTGTTCGAAGCGACCGAATCCAATGCAGGAGTGGAGATCGGAGGTGAAGGGCAAATCGTCAGCGGCACCGTCGTGCAGATACACCACGACTCCGTGATCGTAGACATCGGCGGGAAGAGCGAAGGCGTCATCAGCAAGAGCGAGTTCGTCGGTGCCGACGGCACGTTCGGCGTCAAAGTCGGCGACAAGGTCGACGTGTTCATCGAGAGTCGCGAGAGCGACGACGGTCTGATCTCCTTGTCCAAGGAGAAGGCCGACAAGATGAAGGTGTGGGACGAGATCTCCGCCGCCTGCGAGCGCGACGAGATCATCGAAGGCACCATCAGCCAGCGGGTGAAGGGCGGCCTCTCGGTCACCATCCGCGGCGGCGTGAAAGCGTTTCTCCCGGGCTCGCAGGTCGATCTGCGCCCGATCCGCAACCTCGAGAAGTTGATCGGCCAGACCTACGAGTTCAAGGTCATCAAGTTCAACAAGAAGCGCGGCAACATCGTGCTCTCGCGGCGCGTGCTCTTGGAGCGCGAGCGCGACCAGATGAAGCAGAAGACTCTGCAAACCCTGGAAGAGGGCATGACCGTCACCGGCACGATCAAGAACCTCACCGAGTACGGCGCGTTCGTCGACCTCGGCGGTATCGACGGTCTGCTCCACATCACGGACATGTCGTGGGGTCGCGTCAACCACCCGAGTGAAGTGTTCAAGGTGGGCGACGAGGTCACCGTCAAGGTGCTCAAGTACAACGCCGAGACCGAGCGCGTCAGCTTGGGCATGAAGCAGACCCAAGAAGATCCGTGGAACCACGTGGAAGAGGCGTACCCGCTGGGTAAGCGCGTGCGCGGCAAGGTGATGAGCCTGACCGACTACGGCGCGTTCGTGGAGCTCGAGCCGGGCGTGGAAGGTTTGATCCACGTGAGCGAGATGAGCTGGACCAAGAAGGTCAAGCATCCGTCGAAGCTGCTCGAGATGGGCGCCGAGGTCGAATGCCAGGTGCTCGAGGTCGATTCGCGCGCCAAGCGCATTTCGCTCGGTCTCAAGCAACTCGAGCCCGATCCCTGGACGCTGTTCACCGACAAGTACAAGCCGGGCGACAAGATCGGCGGCAAAGTGCGCTCGCTCACCGACTACGGCGTGTTCGTCGGTATCGAAGAGGGCGTGGACGGCATGGTCCACAAGACCGACCTGTCCTGGACGGTCAAGGTCAACAACCCGGCCGACCTGTACAACAAGGGCGACGACGTCGAAGCCATCATTCTGTCGATCAATCACGACGAGAAGAAGGTCAGCTTGGGCGTCAAGCAGCTGTGGGACGATCCGTGGCCGGATCTGTTCAGCAACTACAAGCCCGGCACCGTCGTGGACGAGGCCGTGGTGCTGAGCGTGCCGGAATACGGCGCATTCGTGCGCATCGTCGAAGGCATCGAGGGCATGATCCCGTCCAACGAGATCCCCGCGAACACCGAGCTGACGCCGGGCATGAAGGTCAAGGCCGAGGTGCAGAACCTCGACAGCGTCGACCGCCGCCTGACTTTGACCATGCGCCGTCCGGGCGAGAGCGTCGAAGCCGAGCACATTCAGGTGCTCAAGCGTGAGTCGACCGGCAAGGGTGCAACCCTGGGCGACGTGTTCAAGGACAAGCTGGCCAATTTGAAGGCGGGCGCGAGCCAGCCCCCGCCGCCGCCGTCGGAAGACAGCGACTCGAACTGAGCCGCTTTCGGGCCATGCGCGCGCTCGCACGAGAGCGCGCGCGGCCTGGCGCCATCGATCAGCCGCGAGCCTGGGTGGGCGACGAACCGTCGCTCGCTTGGGCTCGTTGGCTTTTGTAGTTTCGCAGGGACGAGCTGCGCGTGACCGACGGGGCGACGTGCAACGGCAATCGCTTGCGTGGCGGGAACATCGACGTTATGCCCGTGGTTCGGTGGTCTGGTGTCAAGTTCTGCCAGTCTGAATACTCCCCCGTTGGGCCGACCAGCGGGTGGCTGGACGCGCCCGCGCGTCGTGTTCCTCGCGGTCAGCTCGGTTTTGCTCGTGGCGTTCGTGGCTTGGGCGCGCGACGTCCTGCTACCGTTCATCCTGGGACTGATCATCGCCTACGTGCTCACGCCACTCGTGGCACGCTGCGAGCGCGCCCGCGTGCCACGTCCGGCGGCGATTCTGATCGTGTACGCGGTCACCTTGAGCGCCATCTACTTCTCGATCGCGGCCATCGCCCCGCGCTTGTACGAGGAAAGCTCCAAGTTCACGCGTGACGCGCCGGCGTTGCTCGATGGCGCATCGAACAGCTGGGGCCCGCGCGTGGAAGAGTGGGTGCAGAGCTTCGAACACCGCCGGACCAAGCCGCCACCCGCGCCCGCGCCGAGCGAGCCCGCGCCCGCAATCCAAGTGCACCCACGGGCAGACGGCGCGTTCGACATCGAGGTCGGCTCGGGCATCGACCTGGTTCAGCGCGGGCCGGGGCATTGGCGGGTAGTGCCCGCTCAAGCCAAACCCACGGGGCGTTTCAGCGTCGCCGAGCTGACCAATCAAGGCCTGGATGAAGGCGTGAGCTACGTGAAGCGCAATGCTTTCGAGCTGGTGCTGCTCGGCCACGCGCTGATTCAAAAGATCGCACGCAGCATTTTCTTGCTGTTCATGACGCTGATGGTGGCCGGCTACATCATGCAGACACGCGAGGCGATCTTGGGCTTTTTTCGCTCCTTGCTACCGCCGCGCTCGCGCATCGGCTTCGATCGCTTGCTCGTGCGCTTGGACCGCGGGCTTTCCGGCGTGGTGCGCGGGCAGCTGTTGATTTGCCTCGTCAATGGCGTGCTTTCGGCGATCGGTTTTGCGCTGTTCGGGCTGAAATATTGGCCAATTTTGGCGATCGTCGCCGGGATCATGAGCATCGTGCCGATCTTCGGCAGCATCACCAGCGCGATTCCGGCCGTGATGATCGGTCTCACTCAGGGCCTATGGACTGCGCTCTCCGTCCTGATCTGGATCATTGGGATTCACCAGATCGAGGCCAACCTCCTGAACCCCAAGATCATCGGCGTTGCAGCCAAAATTCACCCGGTTTTGGTGGTGTTGGCGCTGATCACGGGTGAGCATTTCTTCGGCATTTGGGGCGCTTTGTTGGGCGTGCCGGTGCTTTCTCTGACGCAGGGCGTCTTCAATCATTTCCGGTATGAGTCGATGCCGGACGCGCCGCCCGATAGCTTGTTGCCCGGTTCCGGCCGTTAGTCCCGCGCCGCGCGTGGGGGGCCCTTGCTTGGTTCCAAACCGCCAGCTATAGGCCGAGCGTGGCAAGCGAAACTCGGAAGCTCAAGCGCGCTGCGGATCGTCAGACGGAAGGCGCAAAACCCTCTCCACTCGACGCGAAGCCGAAGGCCAAGGCAGCAATCGACAGTCCATTGGGCGCCGACCAGCTGAAGGGCATGGTGGGGCGTCTGGCGATCCCGGTCGTCGGCGTTTGGCTGGTGGGCGGCTTGGTCGCGGGCTTTGCGCAGACTTCGACCGTGCGCGTGATTGCGATCTCGGTGCCGGTGTTCGTGACGTTGCTCGCCGTGGCCGTCGTGATCTGGGCCCTGCGCCAATCGAAGAAGGCGCAGGGCGTCGCCCAAATCTTGAGCGGCGTCGAATCTGCGGAGGATCGCAAGGCTGCGCTCGCGCAGCTCGACGCCTCGTACAAGCAGAACGATCCGACCGCCGTCTTTGCCCGGGCGCAGCTCGAGATGCAAGACGACCCGAAGAAGGCCTTGGCCACGCTCGAGAAGATCGATTTGACCAAGGTGATGGGCACGGTCGCGGACGAAACCCGCGCCCAGCGCGCAATGATCCACCTGACCCTCGGCGACATTGGTCCCGCGCGTCAGTTGGTGGACAACATCGACCTGAGCCGGCAACGGGACGCGAAGACCCGCGCCATGCTCACGGCCATCTGCGGCGAGGCCTGGGCGCGCACGGGTAACGC
Source organism: Polyangiaceae bacterium (assembly GCA_035688655.1). Taxonomy (GTDB): domain Bacteria; phylum Myxococcota_A; class Polyangia; order Polyangiales; family Polyangiaceae; genus PMG-095. Next base: position 51,922 of record DASSMT010000371.1, read on the forward strand.
CAAAAAGAGCGTCGAAGTGCTGACGCTGATCGACCCGGAAGACGCCCTGTACGAGCAGCTTCGCCCGCAATTGTACCGCGCGCTCGCCTACGCCTACGCCTACACCAATGATCTGAAAGGCATGCGGCGCTCGCTGAAGAAGCTGATGACCATCGACGTGCGTTTGCTGGGCGGTTTCATGGCCAAGCGCAGCCATCCGCTGCTGCAGAAGGAAGCCAAGAAGCTGGTTGAGCAGAGCGGCGCAGTCCCGCGCAAAATGGTCGTGCAGCGTCGCGTCTGACGGCGGCCCTGACGGGTAAGTCGCGCTTTTTGGCCAGCTTTGTGCCAAAAGCGCGTGGCGAGCGACTGTGCAGGTCCGATCTCGCGGGCACACGCCTTGCTCTTGTGAGGGCCATGAAGACGCTGGGGTCCGGGCGATTCGGTGCGAGGCCGAGAGGATTCCACGGCTGCCGAATCGCCGGGCTGGGGCTCATCCTGCTCGGCTGCTCGGGATCGATGAATCGGGATCCGAGCGGCGCAGCTGGGAGTGGCGCCGGGTCGGGTGATGGGCACCCGGACGGATTGGCCGGTGGCAGCGTGAACAGCGCCGGGGCCGCAGGGCTCGGCGGAGCCGGGAGCCGCGGTATTCCGGCGTGTGAATCGCCTGAGCCCGACCCGGACGACGGCTTGATCGTGTGCCACAACGGCTTCGAGCACCGGCCCGAGACCGTCACTTGCTCCAACGGCAGCGGTGGCACGAGCAATCTCGGCGCCGTGGGCGAAGCAGGCGCCGAACCCGGTGTCCTGAGCCCCTGTCGCAGCGATCGCGATTGCAGCGCAGGCGAAGCGTGTCTGTGCAATGTCGCCGCCTATCCCGATTACGCCGAGCTCGGCGCGCTCGCGCTCTGTCTGCCCGCGACTTGTCGCACGGACCCTGATTGCGGCGCGAGCTCCTGGTGCGCGCTCGGCAGAGTGAACTACCACGGCGAGGCCATCCTCGGTTTCGGCTGTCTCCACGCCTCGGACGAGTGCACGACCGACGCGGATTGCGATTCAGCCGCCCAGCCCCTCTGTATCGATGAGCACGGTCGGCGAGTGTGTCGCGCAGCGCCGATTTGAGCGCTCGCGCTCAGAGCGCTAGAGACTAGAGACCGGCAAGCGTCGCTCGCCCTGTCGGGCGGATGGCGACCTCTGGCAACAGCTCGGCGTAGGAAACGACGCGCACGTCGCGCAGATCGAGCTCCAACAATTTGCGCACGAAGCGCCGAATATCGGGCTGCGTGAGCACGACCAGCGGCGCCTCGCCGCGCTCGGCGGGCAGCGCGCGGCGCACCGCCGACACGATGTCTCGCGCCGCCGCGGGCGCGAGTGTCAAGAAACTACCCGCCGAGGTGCGCGACACCGCAGCGCGGATCGCTTCTTCGATTTGCGGCTCGAGCAGCACGACGGACAGCTCGCGGCCGCCTTGGGTGAGCGCGTGGGTCAGCGGGCGGCGCAGCTGCGAGCGCACGAACTCCGCCAAATTCAGCGGATCGCGTTCGACATTGCCGACCAGCGCCAAGGCTTCCAAAATCGCGCGCAGATCGCGGATGTTCACGCGCTCTTCGGCCAGGCGGCGCAAAACGTCGGCCAAAAGCGTGACGGTGATCGGCTTGGGGACCACTTGGCGCACGGTGGCGGGCGCGATTTGCTCGAGCTCGTCGAGCAAGCTCTGGGTCTCGGCGATGCCCAAGAAATCCACCGCGCGCGTGGACAGCACGGTCAAGACCTGCCCGACCACGAACTCGGCCAGCGTCGCGTCGCTCACTTCCGCCGGTATCGCGAACACGCGCGCGGGGAGCTCGTGAATCGAAAGCAACACGTGCCGAGTCGGCAATTGCGCGTCCTCCACGAAGCGCCCCGCCGGTAGCGGCACGCCCAGATCGCGAAACACGATCTCGCGCACGGCGGCGATGGCCGAGCGCAGACCCGGGCGGCGGACTTCGCTGCCGCGCACGTCGTCGTCCTCGAAGCCGGCCAGATCGGCCGATACCGAGAGGGCCCAGGGAGTGACAGTCGGCACGAAGCGCATCGCCGCGCTGCCCACCCGTCGCGGAGTGACTTCCGAAATCGGCGCTTCCTCGACCCGGCGCAAGGCCTTGCCGCGCGCGCGCGAGCCGAGGAGCAGCAGGCTGCCGATGGTCAGGAAGGGCAGCGTGGGCAAGCCGGGGATCGCCGCCAGCAAGAGCACGAAAATGCCCGCCACGCGCAGCGCCTGGGGTTGCCCGAAGAGCTGACTCGCTAGCTCCACACCGAGCGGGGTATCTGTCTCCTCGCTGGCGACACGCGTCACCAGCACGCCCGCGCCGGTCGCGATCAAAAGCGCCGGGATTTGCGTCACGAGGCCATCGCCGATGGTGAGCAAGCCGTAGCGTTTGAGCGCAGCGATGGGTTCCAGGCCCTTTTGCGCGACGCCGATGGCCAAGCCGCCCAAGAGGTTCACCGCGGTGATCAGCAAAGAGGCGATCACGTCGCCTTTGACGAACTTCATGGCGCCGTCCATGGCACCGTAGAATTGGCTCTCGCGTACCAAGATCCGGCGACGCGCGCGGGCCTCGTTGCCGTCGATGGCGCCGGAGCGCAGTTCGGCGTCGATGGCCATTTGCTTGCCGGGCATGGCGTCGAGCGCAAAGCGCGCGCCGACTTCCGCCACGCGCTCGCTGCCTTTGGCAATTACGATGAACTGGATGATGGTCAGGATCAAAAAGATCACGGCGCCGACCACATAGTTGCCGCGCACCACGAATTGGCCGAACGAGCGGATCACCTCGCCGGCGTTGGCCTGGAGCAAGATCAAGCGCGTGGAGGAGACGTTCAAGCTCAGGCGAATCAGGGTCGTGATCAAGAGCAACGTCGGGAAAGAGGCGATCTTCAACGCCTCACTGACGTACATCGAGACCAAGAGCACGACCACGGATGCTGCCAGGTTGGAGGCGATCAGTAGATCGAGCAGCCAGGTCGGCAGCGGCACGACCATCAAGCCGACCACGGCGATCACCAGCGCAGCGAGCACCGCGTCGGCCAAGCCGAAGCGCGCTCTCGGTCGCGTCAGGTTCAAAGCAGGGGAGGGCATCGGTGGCGGCGGCTCGACTCAGCTGGGCGAAGTGAACAGCGCGACGACGCTGCTGTATAGTTGCAGAGCGGGCTCGTCGCCGTGCGGCGCGATTTCAAAACTGGAAAACAGGCCCACCCACGGGATCTCCCCAAAGCGCGCCTTGAGCATGCGCAGATCCGTGTCGGGGTTCTTGTACAGCCCGATGCCGCGCCCCGCGCAGTTCAAACACACCCCGAAGCGCGGCGCGGCGCCCGCTGCCTGGCGCGCCAGCTCGCGAATGCGCATCTCGAAATCCGCGCGCGCGGCGCCCGCGTCACGCACGGCAAAGGCCATGCGCATGCCTTTTTTCACTTCTTCGGACACGATCAAGCCATGCCGCGCTGGGTCGACGCCCTGAACCGCACGCACCAGGAGTGGCGGCCGCACGCTGTCTTGCCCGCGCTCGGTTGCGAGTGCCACGAACACCAGCGGCTGATCGACCAGCGCGTGCGCCACGGTGCTCAGCACTTCGAGTGCAGGCTCACCTTCGATCGACAGCACCATCGAACCGCGCACGGCGCTGATCTCGCGCAGCGGCATCAACAGCTTGCAGGCGGGCGACGTTGCCAAGAGTGGTGTGGGCAAGCCGCGCACGGTGAGCGCACCCGCCGCCCCGTTGCTCACGTTGCCCGAGCTGTGCACCGCATAGACGTCGCTCTCGGACAGCGTGCCGGCGCCGATCACGCGCGTGCCCTTCAAACCCTGCAGCGCCTCGATGGTGTGCGGCTGCACGCCGTTCGGGCGCAGGAAGACCAGCGCGGTTTCACTGCGCCCGCCCTCGTTCCGCGCGCGGAGCTCGCGCGCCAGCGCCAAACTGAGCTCGCCCTGAGTGGCGGAAACCACCCAGGTATCGGCAGAACCACCGAGCCAAAGCAGGATTGCAGCGGCGGACTCACCCTCGACTTCCCCGCGTTCGGTGATCACGCCCGCGCCGGTGGCCAGCAACAGCGGAAAACCGAGGTTTGCCCGCCCGAGCGCGTCTGCGCTCGCAGCGAGTTTCGTGGCCATCCCGCCTGCGCACAACACGAGCCCACCGGCCGGCTTGCTACCTCCCAAGCCGCTGACGGCTTCGCGGATCGAGCTGACGAGCCGTGCGGGGCTTTCGCCGCGGACGAGTAGGCTCGTAGCTGTAGCCCTCATGTGCGCACCTTATTTCGAGCCCTCCCCGCCTGCAAGGGGTTGTCCGCGTCAGCGGTCGCGACGGAGGCCTTCCGCTGGCCCGAAACATTGGTACGCTGATGACGAATGCCAATCGTGGCGCCGCCGTACACCATGCGCTCTTACGGAGGGACGGACATCGGACGACGTCGCTCGGTGAACGAAGACGCCTATCTGTGCGACGACGAGCTCGGCCTGTGGGTGGTCGCCGACGGGATGGGCGGTCACGCTGCGGGCGAGATCGCCAGCCAAGAGTCCATCGACACCATCCACGGCATGGTCAAGCGTGGCAAAGCGACGCTCTCGCTCGACGGACCTCAGACCGAGGAAAAGACTCGAGCCGCGTGTCGCTTGCTCGAAGGCGCCGTGCAAGCCGCGACGTACATTCTGTTCGCCATGGCCGAGCTCGACCGGGGCAAGGCGGGAATGGGCACCACGATCAGCGCCATGATGCGCTTCGGTGACAGCGTGGTGCTCGGCCAAGTCGGCGATAGTCGCATCTACCGAGTACGTACGGGAGATGCCCTACAACTCACGGAAGATCACACACTTATCGCCTGGCAGCTGAAGCAAGGCTTGATCACGCCGGACCAGGCGCGGGTCAGCAAACAGCGCAATGTGATCACGCGCGCGGTCGGCAGCCGCGACTATGTACAAGTAGATACGAGCGTTTGGGAAGCAGGCCTCGGCGATTCCTACATGCTCTGCAGCGACGGCTTGCACGGTTACCTGAAGCCCGAAGAGATCCCGGAGATGATGGCGGAAGGTGGCCATTTTGCCGTGGAGAAATTCATCCAGCTCGCCAACGCGCGCGGCGGCAAGGACAACATCACGGCAGTGGTGGTCGAAGTCTCGTAATCGTGCCGAAATCTTGGCCCTCGCAGCGCTCGTTCGCTAGCCATTGAGTCATGAAGGCCAGGCGTGTCGGAGTGCTCATGGGCGGCTCGTCCGCGGAGCGGGAGATTTCGCTGCGCTCGGGTGAAGCGGTCGTGAACGCACTCCGGGGACTGGGCTACGACGTGAGCCCCGTGCTGCTCGGCAATGGCGACTCCGCACTGGAGGCAGTGACGCGTTCCGAGCTGGACGTCGCCTTCTTGGCCCTGCACGGTCGCTTGGGCGAGGACGGCTGTGTGCAGGGCTTGCTCGAGCTGCTGGGCATTCCGTACACGGGCTCGAACGTGCTCGCCAGTGCTCTGGCCATGGACAAGCTCAAGGCCAAAGAGCTGTTTCGGCTGCACAACGTGCCGACGCCTCCGTATTACGTGTTCGGCAGCGAGCATTGTGCGGCCGATCTGGAGGAGCTTCACGGCGCGTTCGGCTTCCCCGTGATCGTCAAGCCGCGACGCGAGGGCTCGAGCTTGGGCGTCGCGCGCGCCGACAACCTGAGTGAGCTGGCACGCGCGATCAAGGGCGCGCTCGTCTATGACTCGAGCGTGTTGATCGAGCGTTTCATCGCGGCCACGGAGGTGGCGGTCGGCATCTTGGACGGCCGGGTGCTGGGTGCGATCGAGATCGCCCCGCGCGCGGGCGTGTACGATTTTCAGGCCAAGTACACGCCGGGCATGACCGATTACTTCATGCCGGCTCGCTTGCCGGCTCAGCGCTACCGCGGCGTCCTGAACCTTGCCGAGCGCGCGGCGCGCGCGCTGGACACGAGCGGCGCGGTGCGTGTCGATCTGCTGGTCACCGAAGGACAGAACGAATACGTGCTGGAGGTCAACACGCTGCCCGGCATGACCGAAACCAGCCTCTTGCCCAAGATCGCCGCGGCCGCCGGCTTTGGCTTCGCCGAGCTGTGCGAGGCGTTGCTCGACCGCGCGCGGTTGCACACGGGCACGCCGCGTCGCGCGCCGCACGGCGAACGGGCGCGCGAACCACGCGCTGTCGAGGCTCAGGGGCCGACCATGGCGGCGACCGCTTCCGGGTCGTGGTAACGGCGTAGATCGGCCACCAGATCTTCGCGCGTGGACCAGGGCAGGACATTGCCGTGGGGCGTCGCATATTCGAGGTACAGGTTCGCGTCGGTCGAGATCATTTGCTCGACCGGCGTGCCGACCGTCGTTGCCACGTGAGAAAGGAAGCGATCGAGACCCGCGTCACTCACGAGCACGTCATTGAATAGATCCAACAGCGGACGTGCATGGGGAATGGTGGCGGCGACTCTGGGCGTTCGTTCGAGCTCTTCCACGCGCGCCCTGGACGCGACGAGCGGAGCGTCCGAGGCGACCAAGATCCCCTGGCCGCCGCCGTAAAACAGCGTGACGTGCGCGAACTGCTGGCGCAGGGTATTGAGGATGGTCGCAAAATCACGCGCTCGAACGTGGTGTAGCTGCACCCATTGTTGGAACACGGCACCCGGCTTCAGGCGCTCGTGGATCAACTGGTAGAACTCGCGGCTGTATAGGCTGGCGGCTCCGGCAAACCACACGCTCGTCAGCTCCATGCTGATCAGATCGTATTTTTGCTCGCGAACTAGCAAGAAGTTGCGTCCGTCCGCGTGATGAATGGTCACCCGTGGGTCGTCGATCGCGCCCAGATTCGGGCCCGTGAAGTAGGTCTTGGCCGCATACAAGATCGAGGGCGAGATCTCGGCCACGTCGATCTTCTGCCAGGGATAACCAGCCAGGGTGCCGAGCGTGGTGCCCGTGCCCAAGCCAATCACCAGCAAATCTCGATGATCTTTGACGAATAGCGACGGGTAATGCGCAAAGAAGCGCTGCGCGTGCATTTCCCAGCCGGTGTTGCCCTGGAACTTTCCGTTCGTCAGAAGCGTGCGCACGCCGTCGCTGTCGCTCACGGTGGTCACGCCGCCATGCACGTCTTCGCGCACCATCAGGATCTTGTCTGGCGCATGAAAGCCTTCGAAGTACACGTTGCTGCCGCTGGTCAGCAGCGAAAGATCCCAACTTGGGCTGAGTAGCGACAGCAGCAGCGTCGCGCCCGCCCCAACCAGCGTGACTTGCCGGAGCCGCGCCTCTGCCCAGCCCCGGACGAGCAGCCCGGCCGCGGCAAAGCTCGCGGCGATCGCCAACAGCGCCCGCTGTGAACCGAGCCACGGCAAGACGAGGTACCCGGTGCCGAGCGCGCCGAACACGGCGCCGAGCGTATTGATGGCTGTGAGCCGCCCGACCCACGCTCCCACATTTTCAAAGCGCGCCACGCGCTGCAGCAGGAGCGGGAAGGTGAGGCCCATCAACGTCGTCGGCACGAGCAGCATCAGGAACGCAGCGACGCCACGAGTGGCCTCGCGCGCCGCGAAGGACGTCAGCAACTCTCCGGTGTTATCGAACAGGTAGGGAAGCTTGTCCCACAGCGGCAAGCACAGCACGAGGCTCGCGCCGCTCGCGACCAGGCCGAGCGGCAGCGAAGCCGCGCCGAAACGCCGCTGGGCCCAGCTCGCTCGCGATGCGCCCAAAAACAGGCAGCTCAAGAACGCCGCCAAAATCAGGCCGAACGCGTACGCACTATTGCCGATGATCAAGGCCAGCAAATGCGTGAACACGACTTCGGCCGCGAACACCAGTGCGCCCGAAGCAAATGCCACGAACAGCAGGGGGCGAGGAGCCTCGGACGCTGGCGTGCGCAGGGCCCGCTCATTGAGCGGCGCGGGCTCCGCGTCGACCACGACGCGCGCGCCGAACGCAAACGCGAGCACCGCCACGAGCGCGCTACCACCGGCCGACGCAAACACGGTACCGTCGACGCCGAGCGCCGGTAAAATCAGGTACGCCGCGCTCAGCGCGCCGAGCGCGCCGCCCAGCGTATTGAGCGCGTACAGGGCCCCCAGGCGTCGCTCGCGCAGGGCACCCGCGGCGGGGCTCTGTTCCCCGGTGTCGAAGCTGCGCGACAAGAGCGGCAGCGTCGCACCCATGGCCATGGTCGGGATCACCACCAGGCCGAGCGCCGTGAACCACCGCCAAACACTGAGCGCGACCAACGAATGCGGCGTGCTCCGCGCCACACTCGCGTACAGCGGCGTGAGCAAGCGAAATCCGAGCGGTGCCGCGGCCACGGCGATTGCCACGACCAGCTCGAGCAGGGCAT
>DASSMT010000386.1:0-19149 GCA_035688655.1 Polyangiaceae bacterium
CAGAGGAAAGATGTTTCGATGGCGAGGAGTTGATCATTCAAATCTCGTGTGGTCGGCGCTGCGACTGGCGAAGTCCGCCGCAGCCCGCTGCCCCTTCGAACCCGTGTCTCGCTTGGATCAAATTGGGAAGATCGTCTCAGTCTCGCGTGCGATTCTCGCTTTCGATCATCGAGCGCGCGACGGGCGAAGGTAACGGCAACGATGATTGGAGACTAAAGATGTCGGTTATCGTTTGTGATGAGTCGGAGCGCGCGCAGCCATTTCCATGCGTCGTCTGCGTGCCACGCCGAAGCTTCGCGCTGCGCCCAGCGCTCGCGGAAGATCTGCCAATGAAGATTCCAGCTGCTACGCGGCCCGATCGTACACGCGGCAGAATCGCAGCACCCCCGCGGCCACCGACCCGCGCGTCGATCTTCGCCACGCGCTGAACAGCAGTCGTGTCTGCGCGACGCCAAACGAGAATGGCGAGCCCCGCCGTGAGGGCTTCGATCGCCGCGTGGCGAAAGCCGTCAGCGCTCGCCGCTCGTCGCTCCGTTCGTCGAGTCAGCGGCGAGCACGCAGCATCGGATCTGATGGGCCTCGCCGCCGCCGAGCCGCACGGCGCTGGGTCTGATGTCGCTCGGGTGTCCAGCGGATGTCGCTCGGCGATTGCTCGTCGACAGAGCACGATGACACTTAGTCAGGTCGTTGTGATTCCTTATTTCGTGATGGGCAATTGGCTCGCTCGCCAAATTCGAGTCGAGCCGCTGGGCGAAGGCCTCGTTCCGGGCCCAGCGCGTTCGAGTTCATGCGGCTAGCACGACGCCGAAACAGGAGCGCTGGGCCCTGCCGTGAGAGCAAATCAGAGACGCTTCCGCTCGTTGTTTTTTCAACCATTGACCCCCGGGGCGTTGTCGGTAGAGGCTCGTCACCACTACCGTGGAGCTCGTTTCCAGCCAGGAGAAGTCACGCTTACCAACACAGATCGTCGCCCTGCTCGCGGCGGCGATCGCCCTGTGTTGGGTGTTCGCGATCGACGTCGTCACGAACGACTACGACATCAAGCGGTTGCCTTACGACTGCCTCGCGTACATCGATATGGCAGAGCATCCCGTCGGACACTCGGCTCACCCGATTTCGCCTTTTGCTTTTCGCGTCCTGACCCCAGCAATCGCTCGCGGTCTGAACCAGCTCTTCGACACCGAGACGGAGACCGGCTTCTCGGTCGTGGCGCACGTGGGCGCATGGCTGCAGCTGCTGCTCGTCTTCGGTTTCGCGCGTCGTGGGCTCGGCGCAGAACGGCGCACCGCGGCGTTCGTCACGCTGCTCTGCTCACTGCAATACTTCAATTTCAAATACTACCTGTTCGACGTGTATCGCCCCGACCATCTCGCGCAGCCGCTGATGATTGCGGCCTGGTGGGCGCTGCTCGAGCGTCGCTTCAATCTGGCCCTTTTGGCGTGTGCCGTCGGCCTGCCCGACCGCGAATTCTTGCTCGTTCCGTCGGTTCTGCTCTCGGGGTTGCTGGCCCAAACCGCCTGGCGCACGAAGAGCAGCGCAGCGTGGGCGCGTTGGGCACTATCGACTCTGGCGTTGGGCGTCGTTTTCGTTCTCCCGCGGTTGTTGATCCACACGGAACAATCAGTGACGCTGGAGTCGCGCTTCCACGGGAGCTGGGTGTCGACACTCATCGGAGCGCCACTTCAGAAGCGGCGGCTCGCCAACCTGGCCTACTCGCTGCTTGCCTACACATTGCCGGTCTGGCTGCTTGCGAGCCGCGCCGGGCTGCGACGCTTGGCCGCGCTGCCGAAGGACCGCCGCTACCTAGCGCTGGCCCACGTCGGCCTGGTGCTCGTGCTTTCGCTGTACGGAGGCACCGACATTCCGCGCTTCGTCGCCTATTTGCAGCCGGTGCTGATCATGGCGCTGGTCGCTGAGCTCGAGGAACCAGCTCGTCCCCCCGTGCTCGTCGCGACCGTCCTCGCAATGGTCGTCTTCAATCGAGCGTGGTCGCACATTCCGGTCGATGACGTCATGCGCTTCGTGGACTTCTATGGCGGTTGGGATGATCGCGTGCGCGCGTCCGCTCGACGTGGGGCCGAAGCAATCGCTTGCATCGCAGCCGTGTGGAGTGTCGGCTATGCCGCGACGCGAGTGCAAGGTCGGCGGCTCGCGTCGCCAGTCGTCAATACCGACACTCGCTGATGCCGCGTGAAGTGCTGCGCGGGACGAGACGCCGCGTTGATTGAGTGTGCCCGATGATCGCATCTGCGTGGATATTTCTCGGCTAGTTAGACCCGAGTTCCCAGCCAACGACCGCAGCCTGCTCTGGGCGACGGACTCGCCTACCTCCACCACTAAATTCGGGCGCGCACGGCGTGGCGCATCCGCCCATTGAGAAACCCGCACATCGGGCGATATTATCTGACCCAATGCCGCACTTTCATGATCGAGTAACTTTAATCGCGTTTTGCTGCGGTGGCGCGATCGCCGCAGCCTGCGGGGGTAACCCGTCTGTGGCCACGCCACCGGGATCGTTTGCGGGGCGGGACAACTCGGGCGGCACCGGCGCGTTGGCCAATGGCGGCAGTGCGGCGACCGGAATGCTCGTCACCGGTGATGGTGGAGACGGGCCCGCGCCGGGCGGCGACGTCGTCGATGCCACGGCGCTCGAGTTCGATCCGCCGAGCGTGACGCTCACCCTAAGCGGGGGTGCGGTGAAGTCGGCGAGCTATGCGCTGATAGCGACTCTGAAGGACAAGTCTCGGCTCGAGGTCGCGGCAGAGTCGCTCGAATTCGATCGTCCGGATTTGGCGAGCTTCGAGCTCGGTCCGCCGGCGTTGGTCACTGCGACGGGCAAGATGGCGGGCACGGGCAAGCTGCACGCGGTGTACGGCGGGCTCGAAGCGACGGCGGAGTTGGTCGTGAACATCGTCGAGACCGCGCGGGATGGCGCGATCCCGAAAGCTGCGCAGGCCGCGCTCGAAAAGCCTCACTTGCCGGCGGACCCCGCGCTCGATTCGCTGCTCTACCCCTACGATCAAACCGTGTTCGCGCTCGGCTTGACCTCGCCGCTCATCATGTGGAACGCGCCGAATGCGGCGGGCGACGTGTATCGCGTGCACCTCGAGCAGTCGGGGTATAGCTACGACTACTTCACGACGGTGACGGCTCCGGCGCGCGTGCGCGTGCCGCAACAAGCGTGGGATCGCATCACGGCGTCGAATACGGGGGACCAGCTGACGCTCAGCGTGTCGCGTTGGGACGAAGGCGAGGCGAAGGCGTATGCCTCTGCCAGCGAGAGTTTCAGCATCGCGCCCGAGAGTTTGCGCGGGGCTATCTACTATTGGACCGCTTCGCAATCCGATCCGAACGACGATGCGACGCGCAAGGGTAACATTACCCGCATCTATCCGGGCGCTGGCGCCGCGCCGGAGACGCTGAACGAGGGGCGTTGCATGGGTTGTCACTCGGTGAGTGCCGACGGCAGCACGCTGGTGGCGGCGGTCGAAGATTTGGCGACTGCGCCTTCGGTCGCGCCGTACAGCAATTGGTCGAACACGCGCGCTTGGGCGGCATTCGACCTGCCGGAGAAGGTCGGGCAGTCAGCGAAGCTGTCGAAACAAACCAATATGTACGGTGCCAATTCAGCGCTCTCGCCGGACGGGAAATACGTCGTGTTCGGCGGGCAGACCGCGACGCCAGTGCCGGGCTCGAAATACATCTCGCTCGCCAAGACGGAAACGGGCGAGGTGATCGCCGACAGCGGTCTCGACGATTTGGTGCTCGCCGATCCGAGCTATGGCCTGATGATGCCGTCGTTCTCGCCCGACGGCACGAAGCTCGCGCTGGTCGAAGCCAGCGGTGATCGCCGGGACAACGTGCTGCCCACGTCCAAGCGCATCATTTACCTCGATTTCGACGAAGGGACCGCCAAGTTCGACGCGACCAACATTCACGAGGTCGTCCGGGCCGATCGCTTGCCGGCTGACAACGACCAGCTCGGCTATCCGACGTTCAGCCCGGACGGCAAGTACATCTCCTATCACAGCGGCAAGTACTCGACCGGGTGCAACGCGCTCGGTTGCGTCGACGCCACGCCGGATAGCGGTGAGTTGTGGGTCAGTGCGACCAACGGCAGCGGGGCGCCCGTCCGCCTGGCGCAGCTCGATGACCCGCCGCTCGAAGCGGATCGCCAGACGCAGCGCGAGCCCACGTTTTGTCCGGTCAATCGCGGCGGCTACAACTGGGTGGTGTTCACCAGCATGCGCGATTGGGGCAACGCGCTCAGCGGTCCGGTGATCAACGGCAAGCGTCGCTTGTGGGTGGCCGCGGTCGATGAAAAGCTCGGCAAGGTCGATCCGAGTCACCCCGCGTTTTACCTCGAGGGGCAAAACGACGAGACCCCGAACATGCGCGGCTTTTGGGCGCTGGCCAAGTGCATCGAGACGCCCAAGCCTGGCAAGAAGGGCCCGTCCTGCACGGCCAACTTCGAGTGCTGCTCGGGGTTCTGCGTCGACGGTCAGTGCGTCGACAAGACGTCGCTTTCGTGCGCCGGCGTCGGTGAAAAATGCGGAGACGCCAGCGACTGCTGCAACCGCGGGGTCACCGATTGCGTGGCTGGGGTCTGCCGCGTGCTCATCATTCCGAAGTGAGCGCTGCGCGCGCTAAGCCAACGCCCACTGCGCCAAACAGGCTCGAAAAAGCGCGTGGCCTTCGGGCCATGCGCCGTGCCCGGAGCTGGCGTTGATGTGCCCGGACTGGCCAATGTCGGTGAAGCCCGCGCCCCAGCTGGTGGCGAAGAACTCGGCGCGAGCGCTATCGACGTACGGGTCGTTCGAGCTCGCGACCACGTGGGCCGGGAAGGGCAGGGGAGCGAGCGGGATGGGCGAGAAGCAGCGCACTTCGTCGGGCGTGCAGCGCGCCGACTCCACGTCCGCTGGTGAAACCAGGAACGCGCCGAGGATCCGGTCTGGCCGGCGCTTGGCGAAATGCGCGACCAACGAGCAGGCCAAGCTGTGCGCGACCAACACCACGGCACGACTCTGCGTGTTCACGGCCTGTTGCAGGGCACTGAGCCAGTCTTGCAGCATCGGCCGATCCCAATTGGCTTGCTCGACACGCTGATAACCGTGCTCGCGTTCCCAGTGTGTTTGCCAGTGGTCAGGGCCGGAGTTCCCAAGGCCCGGAAGGATCAGGACCGAAACCGAATGCGTCAACGAAAGCTCCTCTCATTTCATGATAAACTGCGCGTCGGTCTGGCCAAACAGGTTTCTCGCGAATCGACGGCGACCGCTCGGCCTTCACGCGACGCGTCGCCCCAGCGCGGTGCTCCGAAATTCGAGTGCGTATCCTTGGTTTGGCCGTGTTGCGCGCTCACAACGCTGTGTTGTCGCTGGGGGCCTTCCCCGAGCCATGACGGAAGCTTAACTTCTTGGCTGTCGATTGGAGGTTTCGATGATTACTCTGAGAAAAGCAGACGATCGGGGACACGCTCAGCATGGGGGCTGGCTGGATTCTCGGCACACGTTCTCGTTCGGGGACTACTTCGATCCGAAACACATGGGCTTCCGTGCGCTGCGCGTGATCAACGAGGACCGGGTGACCCCCGGGCAGGGCTTTCCCACACACTCGCACCGGGACATGGAAATCGTGACCTACGTGCTGGAAGGCGCGCTCGAACACCGTGACTCGATGGGCAACGGCTCGGTGATCCGGTCGGGCGACGTGCAGCGCATGACTGCCGGCACTGGCGTGGGGCACAGTGAGTTCAACGCGTCGAAGACGGAGCCGGTGCATTTCTTGCAAATCTGGATTCTGCCCGAGGCGCGAAACCTCGAGCCCGGCTACGAGCAGAAGCACTTCTCGAAGCAAGATCTGAAAGGCAAGCTGCGCGTGGTCGCGTCGCGTGCTGGTGCGGATGGTGAAGTGCTCGTGCACCAAGACGTGAAGCTCCTGGCCGGGACTTTTGGCGCGAACGAAGCGGAGACTTACGCGCTCGGGCCCGGCCGGCATGCTTGGCTCCACGTCGCGCGCGGGCAGCTACTAGTGAACGGTCAGACGCTCTCCGCCGGCGATGCCGCGCAGGTCAGCGACGAAGCCACGCTCGAGTTGCGAGGAGTGGCGGACTCGGAAGTGCTGCTGTTCGATCTGGCATGATCACCACAGCCCCACCTGCGGTGACGCTCCCACCAGCAACGCGAAGTGATCGGTCTGGGGGAAGAAACCGGCGAGGGCGGTCACCGACAGGTCCAGGTGCGGACTCACGGCGTAGGTCGCCCCGAACGAGAACGTGAGCTCGTCCGGATCCGGGCCCAAATAGTGGGCAAAGGCGAGCTCTGACTGCAGCGACCACAGAGCTCGCGGGTCGAGCTCTGCGTTCACGTCCAAGCCCAAGAGCAGGCTGTGAGGCCCTTTTTCGGCCAGGCTCGCGCCCGGGTCGAGAAAGCTCCCGGTATTGAGCACGAGAGACAGGCCGCGGTGCTTGAAGCCGAGCAGGCCCAGCGCCCCGTAGCCGATTCCCACCGCGTCGAAGGTGGGTAAACGCGGCCCGAGCTCGAGGCCCAATGCCCAAGCGTTGCCGTGGCCGTCCCGAGTGTCGAAGAGCCCGAGTTTGCTGGCGAGCCACAGGGAATCGCCGGTGATGCCGCGTTTTCCGTTCTGTCGATAGATCGTAAGCGAGCCCATCACGTCGATCTCGACGTTGCGCGTCAGGCCCAAGGCGATCTCGAAATCAGGGATCAGCAGATGGTCGCCCATGTACGAGTTGCCGAGCACGGGCCCGGCTTGCACATCGAAATCGAGGATCCCGGGTTGCTCGAGCTCGAGATCGTCGGGCTCGAAGTGGCGCCGCCGCGGAGCCGCCTGCACCGCGCCGCTCGCGGTGACGAGCAATGCGATGAGCGCAACGCTCGGCGCTCTCACGTTTACTTGCTGGTCGACTGCGAGCGGTTGCGGTTCGCGGCGCGGCGCGCGCGGGCCTCGAGGTCGTCGAGCGAAGCGGCTTGCAGTTGCGCCGCGGCAGCGGCGCTGTCCACGTCCACGTCTTCGGCCGCGATGTGCAGCTCTTCGGCGTCCACGACCTCGTCGTTGTTGGGCGTGTCTTCGAAGGTCAGCACGTGATCGAACAGCGCGTCGGCGTTCTCGAAGGCCTTGGCCAGGGGCGTGATGCGCGAGTCGCGCAGCGTGTGCACGCCCAGGCGAATCGCCGTCAAAAGCGTCTCTTTGACGCCTCCGCCGTTGACCGCCGTGGCGCCCAGCACGGGCACCGCCACGTCCAGCTTCAGGCGCTTGCGCAGCTTGTCCGGGGTGAACGCGCCCTCGACGTCTTGCTTGTTGGCTTGCACCACCAAGGGCAGCTTTTCCTGGCGCCGGCGCATCAACGCGCGCAGGCGCGAGAACGTGCGCATCGTGTCCGGGATGGCCGCTGGAGTCGAATCACAGACGAAGGTCACCACGTCGGCCATCTCGATCAGCGGCTTCCTGCGGTACGCGCGCTGCACTTGGCCGGGCACGGTAATCAGCTGAAATTTCAAGGCTTGCCCATTCTGGGCCGGGCCATCGATCTCCAGCCAATCGAAGAACATGGTGCGCCCCTTCAGCTCGGCCGGCGTATACATCTCACTCCGCCGCGAGCTCGGGATCACGTTGCAGATGCGCTGCAGATTGGTGGTTTTTCCCGCTATGCCCGGCCCGTCGTAGACGATGCGCACGATGTGGCAATTTCTGGCCGAGTCGAATGAGGGCATCCCTTAGACCTAGCTCGATTGTGTCGTGAGCGGAAGCGCGCTGTTCAACGCTCCGGTTTCACACGACAACTCCCGAGCGGCCGCGAGACCGTGACTGTCGCGCGGGCGCGGCGGGCCGAACCGCTGCGCGTGCAGCGCGCCGGGGCGGGGACGCGGCCCTCGCGGAAGCCGTGAGCGCCGCGAAAGTTCCGTCGGGCTGAGAAGTTTGCATGAGGGTTCGTGTGGGTTGGGCTCGCAGCCAGCGTGGCGCTTCTGATATAGCCTCGGGCCATGGGACTCTATCTCGGTTTGGACTCCAGCACTCAGAGCCTCTCGGCGATGCTGATCGACAGCGACGCGGGCCGGGTCGTGCTGCAAGAGGCCGTGAATTTCGGCCATGATTTGCCCGAATACGGCTCTCCGCACGGCTTCTTGCCAAACCCGGACCCGAAGCTCGTCCACGCCAACCCGCTACTCTGGGTGGCCGCTCTGGATTTGCTGCTTTCCAAGATAAAAAATAGCGGTTTTGACCTGGGCGCCGTGCGCGGTGTGAGCGGCTCGGGCCAGCAGCACGGCTCAGTCTACTTGAACAAGCGCATCAGTGACGCGCCCGCCTGGTCGCCTCTCGCTCCGCTCGTCGACCAAATCAAGCCGCTCCTCAGCCGCGCGACCGCGCCGATTTGGATGGATAGCTCGACCCACGCCGAGTGCGCCGAGATCGCCGCTGCCGTCGGAGGAGACGCGACCGTCGTCAGTGTCACCGGTTCGCGCGCGATCGAGCGCTTCAGCGGGCCACAGATCCGCAAGTTTTGGAAGACCGAGCCGGAGGCGTACGCGAAGACGGCCGAGATCACCTTGGTCAGCGCGTTCATGGCCTCGATCCTGACTGGTCGCTCGTCGCCCATCGACTTTGGCGACGGCGCAGGCATGAACCTGCTCGATCTGCGGAGCGGCGCGTGGAGCCCGGCGCTGCTCGAGGCCACCGCTCCGGAGCTGGCTCGCAGACTGTTGCCCGCCGTGCCATCCGAGACCCGCGTCGGTGAGCTCGCGCCGTACTTCGTTCAGCGTTACGGCTTCGCGCCGGGCACGCCGGTGATCGCTTTCACTGGCGATAACCCGAGCAGCCTAGTCGGCATGGGCGCGACGGAGCCGGGCTGCGCGGTGATTAGCCTGGGCACGAGCGACACCGTATTTGCTGCAATGCGTGAACCACGCACCGATCCGCGCGGCTACGGCCATGTCTTCGGCAATCCAGCCGGTGGTTTCATGTGTTTGATTTGCTTCGCCAACGGCTCACTGGCCCGCGAGGAAGTGGCCAAACGCGCCGGCTTGTCTTGGCCTGCCTTCGAGGCGGCGATCTTGCAACAAACGAAGCCCGGCAATGGCGGGAGCTCGATGCTGCCGTACTTCTATCCCGAGATCACGCCCAAGCTGCTCGAGCCGCAGCTGGAGCTCGAGGGCTCGGCCGCCTTCCGCGAATTTCGCGAGCCGGCCGAAAATGCACGCGCCATCGTCGAAGCCCAGGCATTGTCGATGCAGCGTCACTCGGATTGGATCGGCGAGCGCCCGCGGAGCTTGCGCGTCACCGGGGGCGCATCCAAGAACCGTGGCATCTTGCAGGTGCTCGCGGACGTGTTCGACGCGCGCATCGAAACGCTGTCGGTGTCGAATTCCGCCGCGTTGGGTGCGGCCCTGCGCGCCGCGCATGCCGGCAGCAACTTGTCCTGGGCCGAGCTCTACGCGCGCTTCGTCGTGGCCGACTCGAGTGTCCAGATCGCAAGTTCAGCGGACGCGGTGCGCGCCTATGGCGAGCCGCGCGCCAAATTTGCGCGTAAGATGCAAGCGCTCGGCGTTTGACTTGGAGTCGCGAGCGGCCTTTGCTCTACTTTGTGCGTGCCGGCGAGAACCTTGCGCAACGCAGTGAAGGCCGGCTTGGCCGCTCTCCTGCTGTGCGTGCTTTGTGCGTGCACACGCAGCCAAGTCGCTCCGAAAGCCCATGAACGCCCGCTGCAAATCGGCCTCGACTTGTGGAACGGGTACTACCCGGCGCTGCTCGCCGAGCAGCTCGGATATTTCCGCGCCGAGGACGTAGCGGTCGAGATTTCGATCCCGGAGGACACCGATCAGCTGCTGGTCGACTTCGCGGCTGGCAGCCTGGATGGCATTGGCGTCGCCGCGGGTGACACCATCAACCTGGTCGAGGCAAACCCGGACTCGCGCATCATCCTGTTCAGCGACCTCTCGGACGGGGCCGATATGGTGCTCGGCTTGCCGCCGATCAACGCGCCCGAAGATTTGCAGGGGCGAGCCGTGGGCACCAACCTGGGTGGCTTCGGTGAGCTGCTCGTGCGGCAAATGTTGGATCAGCACGGGGTCGCCTCATCGTCGGTGAAGCTGGTCAACGTCGACGCGTCGCAGGCGGTCGAACGCTTGCTCAGCGGCGAGGTCGCGGCCGTGCACACCTGGGAGCCGTATGCTTCGCGCGCGCGTAGCAAAGGCGCCAAGGTGCTGTACTCGAGCCGCGACACGGACTCGCTGATCTTGGACGGGTTCATCTTTTCCGGTGGGACGCTGCGTGCGCAGCCCGGCGCGGTTCGCCGCTTCGTGAAAGCCTGGTTTCGTGCGGTCGAGCATTGGCAGGCTCACCCGGACGAGGACGCGGCGCTGATTGCCAAGCGGCTCGCGGTCGCGCCGAGCTCACTCAGTCTCGATGGCGTTCACCTGTTCACGTTGGCCGAAGAGCGACAGTTGTTCGTACCGGGCCCGACCAACCGCTCCGCGCGTCACGTCCTTCAGCACTTCGTCGAGTATTTCTTGAGTCGCGGCACGCTGCGCGCGGCGCCCAATCTGGATTTGTTGCTCGATCCCCACTTCCTGCCGGCGGAAAGATGAAGGCTGGGCTCAGGGACCGGATGGGGATCCGCGGGCGGCTGATCATTTTGGCGCTCGGGATTTCGCTCGGATCGCTGCTGGTGCTCACCGCGATTCAGACGCGCGGCACCAAGCACGTGTTGGTCGAGCGCGAGGGGCGCTTGTTGACCTCCGCCGCACAGCTGACCGCAAACGCGCTGGATGATTTCATCGCCAAGAGCTTGGATAGCGTGCGTAGCGATGCGCAGGACGAGGCCTTGGCGCGGTTCTTGTCGCTGCCACGCAGCGCGCGTGCTGGTAGCGCCGACCGAGCGGAAACGGAACAGCTGCTCGAGCGAGGCGCGCTGCGAGACTCGATCTTCATCGTTTCCTGCGGACTGCTCGATGAAAAAGGGCTGAACGTGGCCGACTCCAGCCATCCGAATCTGGGCGGGGACGAGTCCGGACACGGCTATTTCCAAGCGGCGATGCGCGACGGCTTGCCGCACGTCTCGGAGCTCGAACCGATCGCGCCAGGGTCGAAGCGTTTGGTCCTGACCTTCAGCACCGTGGTCCGCAACGCGGAGTTTCAAGTCGTGGGCGTGCTCCGGCTACGCTACTACGCGCAAGTCTTGCAGCGCTTCGTGGCGCGGGACACGACGCTGCTGGGTCCAGGCGCGTTTTTGACGCTGGTCGATCAATCCGAGCGCTACGCCGCGCATGGTTTGGAGCCCCGCCTCGTCGGTCAGAGTGTCGCGCTCGACGCCCCGGACTTGTCGCGCGGACTGCGCGATCTCGCCATGGTGCCGATGTTCACTACCCACCTGAAGCTCGAGGCTTACGGCGGCGGTGGCGAGCAACAGGTCGCGGGTTGCATGCTGCAGCGGAAGCCCTGGCGGGTCGCGGTGGTACGCCCCAGTGCGGCGTTCATCGCCCCCGTCGAGCAACAGCTGCTCAGCGCGGGGTTGGTTGCGCTGGGCGTCGCCGCTTGCGCGGTGCTGGCCGCGGTCTTCTTCGGGACGCGCGTGGCCGCGCCGATCTTGCGGCTGACCGAGAGCGCCGAGCGCGTGGCGCGCGGCGATCTCGAGGCACATGCCAAGGTTTCTGGCCCGCGCGAGGTTCAAGCCTTGGCGCATGCTTTCAACCTGATGACGGATCAGGTTCGCGAAACGCTCGCCGGATTATTGGTCGAAATCGGCGATCGCACGCGTGCGGAAGGTGCCGCTCGTGAGAGCGAGGAACGAGTGCGCGCTTTCGTCGAAAATGCGCTGGACGCGATCCTGGTCATCGATCGCCAGGGGCGGGTGCTGTACTCGAGTCCTTCGATCGAGCGGCTGCTGGGTCGCGGCGCGAGCGAGGTGGTCGGCGAGAATTGGTTCGATTGGCTGGCCGCGGAGGACGTAGCGCCAGTGCGCGCGCGCTTGGCCGAAGCCATCGCGGACGACAAACCCGTCTTCGACCAGCTGCGCGTGATCCATCGCGACGGTCGGCTACGAGACGTCGAGCTCGTCGGACGTCCGGCGTTCAACGTGCGCGGCGTGGGCGGCGTGCTGCTGAACGTGCGCGATGTGTCTGATCGCGTGCGGGCCGAGAAGGAACGCGCCGAGCTCGAAGAGCACCTGACCCAAGCCCGGAAAATGGAAGCCATCGGCCACTTGGCGGGCGGCGTGGCTCACGATTTCAACAATCTGCTCACGCCGATCATCGGTTACAGCGAGCTAGTGCGCAGTAGTTTGAGCCAAAACGACCCGATCTACAGTGATCTGGCCGTCGTGCTCGAGGCGGCGGAGGGGGCGCGCCAGCTCGTGCGCCAGTTGCTCGCATTCGGACGCAAGCAAGCCCTGGAGGTGCGCCCGCTCGATTTGAGCGAACAGGTGCGGCGCATCGAGAAGATCTTGCGGGCGATGATTCCGGAATCGATCCAGCTCGTGTTCGCGCTGCCCGAAGAGCGCGTCGTCGTCCGGGCCGACGCCACGCAGCTGCAGCAGGTGGTGCTCAACTTGGTCGTCAACGCGCAAGATGCCATGAGCACGACGGGTGGTCGACTCGAGGTCAGCGTTGCGCGCGTCGAGATGGCGGCGCCGGATGCCGAGCTGGAACTCGCGGCGGGCGCGTACGGCGTATTGTGCGTCGCGGACTCGGGGCACGGCATCGACGAAGAGACGCGCGCGCACCTGTTCGAACCGTTTTTCACCACCAAGGAACGGGGCAAGGGGACGGGTTTGGGCCTGGCCACCGTGTACGGCATCGTCAAGCAGCACCGCGGCGCGATTTCCGTGACCAGCAGCGCAGGTCAGGGCGCCACCTTCCGGGTCTTCTTCCCGTGCACTCAAGAGAACGTTCAATCCTTCGGCACGGGCGTCAGTGCCAAGCCGGGACGCGGTGAGACCGTGCTCGTTGCCGAGGACGATCCGAGCGTGCGAACGCTGGTCAAGAGCGTGCTGGAGCGCAATGGCTACCGCGTGCTGGTCGCCGCGGATGGACGGGCAGCCCTGGAGCTTGCTCGTCTCGAGAAAGGACGCATCGACCTGCTGCTGAGCGACGTGGTGATGCCCGGCATGAATGGGCGAGCGCTTCGCGACGAGCTGCTGCAACTGTATCCGCAGCTTCGGGTGCTGTTCATGTCGGGCTACACGGGCGACGTGCTCACGGGGCTAGGGGAGCTCGAAGGGGACGTGTCTCTCGTGCCGAAGCCGTTCACGCCCGAGATCCTGCTCGGCGGGATTCGCAAGTTGCTAGGAGCGTAGTTGCCGGAGGGTGTAGGCGAGGGGGTGAGTAAGGCGTAAGGGCGGCATGAAGCGGCCGAACGCGACCACTGCTTCCGTTCGGCAGGGTGGTTGTCCTCAATTGTCTCTGGCAATCGCCCGATCATTGAGGAACAGTGGCACCCAAAAATGAATCGGACCTTCCCAGCCAATTTCGTGTGGGGCGCCGCGGCTGCCTCGTATCAAATCGAAGGCGCGGCGTACGCAGACGACAAGGGCTTGTCCACCTGGGACATGTTCTGCAAAAAGCCGGGCATGGTCTGGAACGGCCAGAGCGGCGACGTGGCTTGCGACCACTTCGCCCGCTACCGCGAAGACGTCGCGCTGATGAAGCAGATTGGCCTCGGTGCTTATCGCCTCAGTGTCTCCTGGCCGCGCGTGATCCCCGACGGAGTGGGTCGCGTGAGCGAGCGGGGGTTGGACTTCTACGACCGGTTGGTCGATGAACTGCTGGCCGCCGGCATCGCGCCCTGGGTCACGCTCTTTCACTGGGACTATCCGCTCGCGCTCTACCACCGTGGCGGCTGGTTGAATCGCGACACGGTCGAGTGGTTTGGTGAATTCACCGACGTGGTGGCGCGTAAGCTGTCCGACCGCGTGCAAAACTGGATGACGCTGAACGAACCGCAGGTGTTCATCGGCGCGGGGCATCACGAAGGTCGGCACGCGCCCGGCGATCGCCTGCGGTTTGCGGAGGTGCTCCGCGCGGGCCATCACGCTTTGCTGGCCCACGGTCGGTCGGTTCAGGCGATTCGCGCCGCCAGCAAGAAAAGCGCTCGGATCGGCTTTGCTCCGGTGGGCCTGTCGAAGATCCCGGAAACGGACAGCGCGGCCGACCTGGCAGCCGCGCGCACGGCGGCCTTTGCCGTGAATGCCGAGACGGCGTGGACCAACAGCTGGTGGATGGATCCGGTGTTCTTGGGCCACTATCCGGAAGAAGGCCTGCGCTTCTTCGGGTCACAAGTGCCGCGGATCGAGGCGGGCGATCTCGAGCTGATCAGTCAGCCCGTGGACTTCTGCGGGGTGAACATCTACCAGGGCCAATACGTGCGCGCGGGCCAGGCAGGCCCGGAGCCGGTGTCGACCCCGGTGGGTTATCCGATCACTGCTTTCGAGTGGTTGGTCACTCCTGAGGCCATGTATTGGGGGCCCCGCCTGTTCTGGGAACGCTACAAGAAGCCGATCGTGATCACGGAAAATGGCCTCTCCTCCCGCGATTGGCCGTCACTCGACGGCCAGGTACACGACGCCGAGCGCATCGATTTCATGGAACGTCACTTGCTGGAACTGCGTCGCGCGTTACGCGACGGCGTGCCGATCGAGGCCTACTTTCATTGGTCGTTCATCGACAATTTCGAGTGGGCACACGGCTACAAGCACCGCTTCGGCTTGATTTTCTGCGACTACCCGTCCCAAAAGCGCATCCTCAAAGACTCGGCCCATTGGTACAAGCGCGTGATCGCCGAGAACGGCGCGACGCTCAGCTCGGCAGAACGGGGCGGCTACGGCCGCTAGGATTGCTCACTCTGCGGGGTTTGCGTGTTCCGTCTCGAATTGAAACGGCCCGCCGTCCGTGCCCGTCCCGAGCGACTGGGCCGGACCTGACCCGTCGTGACCGTGAGATGACCCAGTTCTGACCTGCGCGGCGCTAGCCTGAAGATCATGTCGACGTCTGAAGTCACGCGCGATGAACGAAGCATCGCCTGGCTCAAAGCCACTCCCTTCTTTGCCATTCATCTTGCTGCCGTTGCCGGCATCTTTTGGTTCGGCTGGTCTTGGTCCGGCGCGCTGCTCGCGGTCGGGCTGTACTACGTGCGCATGTTCGGCGTGACCGGCGCATACCACCGCTACTTTTCCCATCGCACCTACCGCACGAGCCGCGCTTTCCAATTCGTGCTCGCGCTCTTGGCCATGACCAGTGTGCAAAAAGGGGTGCTGTGGTGGGCTTCGCACCATCGGACCCACCACCGTCACTCGGACCAACCGAACGACGTGCACTCGGTCCTGCTCGATGGCTTCTGGTGGAGCCACGTGGGTTGGATTGTCTCGAGCAAATACGACGAGACCGATCTGTCGAAGGTGAAAGACTTGGCGCGCTTCCCGGAGCTGCGCTTCTTGGACCGCTTCCACGTGCTGGTTCCGATCGCGTACGCGACCGGGCTCTACTTGCCGGGCGGAAGCTGGGCCTTGTTCTGGGGATTCTTCGTGTCCACGACCTTGCTCTGGCACGGCACGTTCACGATCAACTCACTCACGCACGTGTTCGGTTCCCAGCGCTATCGGACCACCGACAACAGCCGCAACCATTGGTTGCTCGCGATCATCACCATGGGCGAGGGCTGGCACAACAATCACCACTACTACCAGCGCGCGGTCAACCAAGGCTTCTTCTGGTGGGAGTTCGATCCGACGTACTACGTGTTGCGCGCGCTGTCTTGGGTCGGGCTGGTTTGGGATCTGCATACGCCGCCTCCGCACGTCCTGCACGCAAACCGCATCGACTCCGAGGCTTCGGCAGTCGGCGTCGGTAACTCGCTCGCGGACACGACGCTCGAGGCGCCTGCCGAGACACCGGCTGAGTGACGCAGAGTCGCTAGTACTTGGTCAGTCGTCCAGCACTTGGCGCACGCGCTGCGCCAGTTGCTCGCTCGAGTAGGGCTTGGCCAAAAAACGAAAGCTCGCTTCGTCCACGCCCCGGCGTGAAATGTCATCGCCGGGGTAGCCGGACACGAACAAGACCTTGGTGCTCGGGCGCACGGCCGACAGACGCTCGATGACAGACGGCCCAGATTCGCCCGGCATGACGACGTCGGACAAGAACAGGTCGATGCGCGTGTTGTGGTCGGCGGCGAGCTCCAAGGCTTCGTCGGCCTGGGTCGCGACCAACACCTTGTAGCCCTGACCGCGCAAGATGCGTGCGGTCAACTGCCGCACCACTGCGTCGTCCTCGATCAAGAGCACCGTTTCATCGCCACGCGGCATTTGCGAGGCTCGTTCCCGCGCGTCGGCGTCGGCGTCGGCGTTCGCGCGCGGCAAACTGATGTGGAAGGCCGTGCCTTTTCCAACCTCGCTCTCGATGCTGATCGCGCCGCCCGCATTGCGTACGATGGCCAGACACGTGGACAAACCGAGCCCCGTGCCTTTGCCGGCATCTTTGGTGGTGAAGAAGGGTTCGAACACCCGTCGCTGAACGGAGTCGGGCATGCCCATGCCGGTATCCCGCACGCTCATGAGGACGGAGGTCGCTTCGAGCGCCGTGCGAATCTCGAGCGAACCGCCAGAAGGCATGGCGTCGCGCGCGTTGACCGCCAAGTTCATCAGTAGCTGCTCACACTGCACGGGGTCGATCATCACTGGCGCGCGACCCGGGTACAGCTCGATCGTCAGGATCACGTCTTCTCCCACGACGCGGCGCAGCAACTTGGCCACGCTCTCGACCAATTGGTTGACGTCGATGACCTTGGGATCGACCACCTCTTTGCGTGCAAAGATCAGCAGTTGGCGAGTGAGCGCTGCTGCGCGTTGAGCGGCGACGTTGATCTGCTCCAGTGCCTCGAAGGCAGCATGCGATGGTTCGAGCGCGAAGCGACCGAGCTCGCTGTAGCTCATGATCACGGTCAATAAGTTGTTGAAATCGTGAGCGATGCCGCCGGCAAGGCGACCCGTGGCTTCCATCCGCTGGCTGTGCAGGAGCTGCTCTTCGAGCTCGTGGCGCCGCGTGGTATCGGTGCTCGTGCCGGCCATGCGTCGCGTCCGGCCTTCGTTGTCGCGAAAGGCGCGGCCGCGGTGCTCGACCCAGCGCAGGGTACCGTCACTGCCCAGGACTCGATGCTCGAAAGAGAGCTCTGCCGTCTCGCCACGCAGACAGGCTTCGACGTTCTGGTGGGCGCGTGCTCGATCGTCCGGGTGTACCAAGGCCAGATACGCGCCGTAGTTACGCCCGAAGCTCGGCTCCGGCACGCCGAACACCGCGTACATCTGCTCACTCCAGATCACCTCGTCGCGGTCGATCAGCCATTCCCAGCTGCCCATGCGCGCCGCGTTCATCGCCGAGCGCAGGCGCTCGTCGCTTTCGTGCAGCGCGGCTTCGACCGCTCGCCGCGCGGTCAGGTCCTGCATCGTCACGACGCGCATCGGACGTCCCTGATAGACGATCGCCTCCGAGCTCGATTCCACGAGCCGCCGTTCGCCGCTCTTGGTGATCAGCACGATTTCCGAGGTTCCACCGGTACCGGACGAACGGATGCTGGCGAGTACGGCTGCCCGGGACTCGGGCGCCAGGAAGAGCTCGACACCGTTCCGGCCAATCAGCTCTTCTCGGCTATAGCCGAGAAGAGAGACGAGCGCTTGATTGCACTCGCGAACGACGCCGTTTTCGTTGATCAGGACGGCTTCGCGTGCGGCCTCGGACAGAGCCCGGAAACGCTGTTCACTCTCGCGCAGCGCGCGCGCATCCGGTTCCTCCTCGCTCATTCAGTCGAATGGTAGCCACGGGATTTCGCGAAGACAAGCCGCCGCGCTGGTCCGTGAACGCGCGGACGTTGCGCGATGGCTCGCGCGACGCTCGGTGTTTGCTATGGTTTTCGCCATGACAGGCAGCCCGCGTCGCCCCGAAGTTCTGGCTCCCGCCGGGGACCAGTTCGCAATGGACGCGGCGATCCGCGCCGGCGCCGACGCGGTGTACTTCGGTGTCAACGCATTCAACGCCCGCGCCCGCGCGCACAATTTCAGCGTCGACAGTCTGCCCGATATCGTCGGAAAGTTGCATGAGCGCCGCGTCAAGGCCCACCTCACCTTGAATACACTGGTCTTCGACGCGGAGCTCGATGCCTGGTCGGACGTGGTGCGCGCGGCCGAGCGCGCCGGGGTCGACGCGGTGATCGTTCAAGACCTGGGTGCTGTGGGGTTGGTGCGCCAGATCGCTCCCAATCTGCGGATCCACGCCTCGACACAGATGACCTGCACCGACGCCGCGTCCGTGGAGTTCGCCGCGTCGCTCGGTGCCGATCGCGTCGTGCTGGCGCGCGAGCTGAGCCTCGCGGACATCGAGCAGATCACGCGCGGCACGGGCGTCGAGCTGGAGGTGTTCGTGCACGGCGCGCTGTGCGTCGCTTATTCGGGACAATGCCTGACCAGCGAAGCGATCGGCGGGCGAAGCGCCAATCGGGGAGCTTGCGCGCAGGCTTGCCGCTTACCTTATGAGTTGGTGGTCGACGGGCGAGTGCAGGATCTGGGCGACCGCGCCTACTTGTTGTCCCCGCAAGATCTGGAAGCCAGCGCCGCGGTGCCTCGCTTGATTGAGCTGGGCATCCGCTCGTTCAAAATCGAGGGGCGCCTGAAAGGACCCGAATACGTGGCCGCAACCACGCGCTTGTACCGCGCGGCCGTGGATCGAGCTTTGGACGGGGAGTCCGCGGCGGACTTGGCGGCCGCGAAGCAACGCGCCATTCAGAGTTATTCGCGCGGTTCGGGGCCCGGTTTCTTGTCCGGGGTGAATCATCAAGAGCTCGTCGAAGGGCGCTCGTGTGATCATCGCGGGCTGGAGGTCGGCCGGGCCCTCGGTTTCGAACAGCGCGCAGGACGCTCTTGCTTGCTGGTGAAGGCGAGCACACGCATCGCGCGCGGGGACGGCTTGCTCGTGGAAGGCGGTTGGGCGGGCGAGGGTGAGATCGGCGGGCGCGTCTGGAACATCGAGGTCGCGGGCGCAGAGGTGAACGCAGTAGCCGCAGGCAGCATTGCCAAATTGTGGTTCGGCCCCGAGCTCGAGCTGCCTCCGATCGAGCGTGACCGACGCGTATTTCGCACGCACGATCCCGAGACCGAGCGCG
>DASSMT010000413.1:0-3917 GCA_035688655.1 Polyangiaceae bacterium
GCCGGGCGTGTAGGCAAATGTTTCGAGCGGGGCCTCGTTCTTCGCTGTCACGTATTGGCTTTGCAACTTGGCGAGCAGCTCGCCCTGCGCTTGCTCCAAGCGCTGGCGCTCGAGAACCTGACGAATCGAACCGCTTTCCTGGGCCAGCGTGCGATGGCTCTCCTTCAGGCTCCCGCGTCGCCAGATCAGCGCGAAGTGGTTGCCCTCGCGCAGCGGCTCCGCGGCGAGCTCGCCGTCGCTCAATTTGTCCGCGGCGGCGAACAGCGCCGGATCGACGCGCAGTGTGGGCGTGTCCGTGTTGCCGTCGGGGTGCACGAAGCCGAGATCGCCATTGCGCAAATGCGTTGCCTTGTCGAGCGAGTGGTCACGCGCGAATTGACTCCACTGCTTGATGCCGTCGACGCCCTTCGAGTCGCTCAAGATCTTCTTGGCCAGCGCTTCGTCATCGGTGAGGATGCGCCAAACGTGGATCCGCCGCGGCGTCTCGAAGCGCGCGCGATTGGCCTCGAAATAAGCCTGAATATCGGCGTTCGTCAGCGGGTGCTGGGCGGCGTTTTCTGCGCGCAGCTCGCGGTCCATCGCTTCGCGCAAGAGCTCGCGAGTTCGCTGCTTGACGCTCGGACGTTGCTCGAGCTGCAGGCGTTCCGCCTCTTCTGCATACCAGAGCTCGGGAACGAGCCAGCTCTCGAGCACTCGGCGCTTCAACTGCTCCGGCGTATCGGCCAGCGCTGCGCGTTGAAAGTCCGGGATCTTTCGCAGGCGTCGCGTCAACGCCTCGGCGCTGATCGTCGCCGGGCCTACCTTTGCGAGCGGCTTTGCGTCCGCGCCGAACACCACCGAAGCGCTGAGCAGCAGCCAGAGCGCGGGCAGCCGCGCCGTCGAATCGCGCCAAAACATCGCGGCGAGCTTACTCGGCGCGCTGCACTCGCGCAAAAGCTCAGGCCACGCGCAGCTTGCGGCTCGGCCGCGGCAACCCGGCGCGGGCCGGTGACGGGCGCTTCACGCTGGCCATTTCGCAGCCAATGCCCAGCGCCGAAAGCCTCTGCCGCGCGATGTGCAGCGCGCGCGGGTTGGCATCGATACCCGTGCCGATTCGACCCAGCCGCGCCGCCACCGAGAGCGTGGTGCCGCTACCCAGGTACGGGTCCAAGATCGCGTCACCGCGCTCGCTGCAGGCCTCGATCAACCGCTCGAGCAGCGCTTCCGGCTTTTGCGTCGGATAACCCGTGCGCTCCTTGGCCACCGGCGCCACGATGCTGATCTCCCACACGTCGCCCAGCGGCGCGCCCGCGGTCTTCTCCGCGGTGCGACTCGAACAACGCCGGCGCCCGCCGGCGTCGACCACGGCGCGCTGCTTCTTGTCGCCCCAGGTGGCCAGGGTGGATGCCGCGAGCGGCTCATACAGCTGATTGAAGCGCGGCGTGCAGTCGGGGTTTTTCACGTAGCGCAGCAGCACGTCGTGCACGCGCTGAAAATTCTTGGTCTTTGCTGGCCAGCGCCGGTAGCGCCACACGATTTCACTGGCGAACGCCCGCGGTCCGAAGATCTCGTCGCACAGCACCTTGGCGTAGTGGCTCGTCTTGGGATCCACGTGCAGCACCAAACAGCCATCGTCAGTGAGCAGCTCGCGCGCGGCGGCCACTCGCTCCGAAAGCGCGCTCAAATAGGCCTCCAAGCTGTCCCAGCGATCATCGAAAGCAGGCGTGAGCGTGCGCACGATCTCGCCCTTTTCGTTGCGGCGGCGTCCCACCTCCGCGTGCTCGCGGCCGGTGAGAAACGGCGGGTCCAAATAGGCCAGCGTGAAACGCTGCGGCTTTTGCGCGAGCGCGTGCAGCGCGCGCAAATTATCGCCAGAGACCAGCTGAAAACCCTGTGCGCCCGCCTGCTCCACGCACAGCTCCACACTCTCCGGCCGAGTCGGCTCACGTTTTCCGGCCCAGGAGAGTCGCACCGCGGATTGCTCTGCTCGCATCGTTTCGAGATCGTATTTGCAGCGCCGAGCGTGGGCCAAATTCACGCTACACTTGCGGTCGCATGGCGCGCCGGGTACTTGACGCCAAAATGGCCGCAGGCTGGCGAAGCGAACGCAGAAAGTGGCTCCCGGCGCTGCTCGTTGCCGCGAGCGCGCTGCAAATGGGCTGCGAGGCCGAGGCGAAAGATTCGACGCCCGAACGCGTGCTGCAAGAGTTCGTCGATCGCATGCAGCGCGTACATGGCGATCGTCGCTCTGCGCGGCTCGCCTACGAGCTCTTGTGGGTGGACGCACGCAAAAACTTGGCCGAACGCGCCAAGCGTGCCAGCGCCGTCGCGGGTCGAGAAATCGCACCCGAAGAGATGATCGCGCCCTCACACTTCTCGCTCGCCTACCGGCCCAAAAAATTCAGCGCCCGCATCGACGGCGATTGGGCCGAGGTGACCATGAGCGGCGGAACGAACGCCACGCCGCCCCACACCGTCAAATGCGTGCGCGAAGACGGCCATTGGCGCGTGGTCCTCGAACTCCCACTCCTGCCCCCGATTCAACGCCGCCCCGACGGATCCCCTTGAGCCCAAGGAGCCTCCAAGGATCTTGGGGGCGATCGCGGTCCCGCAGCGCACCTCGCAGCGCGCATCGTTCCCGCCGCAACTCGAAACGACGCTCAGCGCCGCAGCGACGGTTCCGCTCGGCTCCCTGAGGATCGCCAAGATCGCCAAGGGGGCCAAGATCGCCAAGCAGGCAGCCCGAATCAGAGGCACTGAGAGCACCGGAAGAAGGCCGAAGGATTTGGGTTTTGCGGGGCGAGACGAAGGCCGAGATATCTACGAGCGCGTCGACGGGCAATAGACCGGGCAAAGGGGTGACAGGGGACCAACCAGGCGGGTGAAGCATCCCACTCCCTTGCGTCGTCGATGGGCAGGCGCCGTAGACCGGACACATGAGTGACAGGGGGACCAGCCTGGAGGGTGATTGGTGTGGATCCGTCGCCGGCCTGTGTCACTCAACTGGTGGCGTCGATCGCTCCCGCCCCCGCGGCGCAACCTGCAACCCCCAAAATTTCAGAGCCACATCAGGTGTGGTGGCGCGTTCGAGCGCCGCTCTTTGCTCTTGGCGATCTTGGCCCCGTTGGCGATCTTGGCGACCCTCTCGAAAACCGTCCACGTCGATGTTTGCCGGCCAATTTGTCGGTCACGCGAGCACAAAACGCAAAACGCGCGCCCCGGGTGGGCCGCGCGTTTTGCTCTGCTATCGAACGGGGATCAGTTCGCGAAGAAGATCGATTCGATCTCGTTGCGGACGTTTTCTTCCGTCTGGGCGCGTGCGATCGCGATTTCTTTCACGATCAGCGTGCGGGCGGTGTCGAGCATGCGGCGCTCGCCGAACGAGAGCTGCTTGTTGGCCTTGAGGCGATACAGATCGCGCAGCACTTCAGCCACGTCGTAGATCGACCCAGTCTTGATCTTGTCCATGAAGCCGCGGTAGCGACGATTCCAGGTCTGGGTGTCGAAGCCGATCGTGCGTTCCTTCAAAATGTCGAAAATTTCGCGAATTTCTTGCTCGCTGATGACCTGACGCAGGCCAACGGCGTTCGCGTTCGACACAGGAACCATGATCTTGCGATCGGTGTCCAAGATGCGGAGGACATAGAAGCGTTGCCGCGTGCCAGCGATGTCTTTCTCATCGATGCTGATCACCCCTGCGACACCCTGGGCGGGGTACACTGCCTTGTCGCCGACCTTGAACTCAACTTCCGGGCTGGACTGCATGAACGTCTCCTTTGACGCTTAACTACCGGGCGACGTGCTCGCATTGGGCTCGCCACCCGCAACCGAATGATCAGAAAGCTCGTGTCTTAAGCAGCTACGCACCGCTCCGTGTCACGCGGGATGGTTTGGGACGCGCACTGAACGGGTTGGGCATAAACTTCATTCCAGAGAGG
>DASSMT010000321.1:0-22996 GCA_035688655.1 Polyangiaceae bacterium
GCTGTTCACGCTGAGCGCGGAGGGCGCCGGGAGCATTCGCGACATGCACGCGAATCTCGCAGGCTACTTCATGAACATGGCCGCAATTCTGTTGGCCGTCGTCGCCATGTGCGCTCTGGTCTATTTCTTCTATCTGAACACGGGCTCCTTCGTGCGCTCTCTGGGCGCGGAGGGTGCAAAGATCTTCGATCGACTGATGGCGTTCCTCATCTTCTGCGTCGGCCTGCAGATCGCCGTGAACGGAGCCAAGGCCTTGTTCCTCGCGCAATTGCCGGTTGCACCCTGACTGACGCGCGACTGACCCCTGGCGACTTTCGACTGGGCGCTCACGCTCCGGCATCGCACCTCGCAGGACAAAGTGTTCCTTGCGCATCGCGAAGCGCGATGCGCGTCGCAGTGCGCGGCACGCCATCCATTCGCTCATACACCTGCTTACATGGCACTCGCGCACGCGAGCGCGCGTGAGTGCGCGACTGCGCTATAGTTGCTTTCTTGGCATGAGCGCGCGCGGAGCGCTCAGCATTCTGGAAGAAGGTGGCTGGATGATTGGCTTGCGCACACGACGTTCCCCGTGGCTCTCGACCTTGATCGCTACCTGGGGAGCGACCCTGACCCTGACGGCGTGTTCGGGTAAAGTGAACGACGTCTGTGCCCGTGGTTCGAGCTGCGGCGGCGCATCCGGGTCATCTGCTGGCCAGAATCAAGGCGGGAGCGCCGCGCTGTCGGGCGACGCTGCGGGCGGCGAGGCCGGCGCCGAGACAACGCTCGACGCCTGCGCAAACAACGTGAAAGACGGCAACGAATCCGACGTCGATTGCGGCGGTTCGAGCAAATGTGATCGCTGCGCCAAGAACGGCCATTGCACCGCGAACAGAGACTGCGATAGCAACTTCTGCGCGCAAAATCGCTGTCAGGATCCGACTTGTTCGGACCGGATCCGGAACCAAGACGAGACCGACGTCGACTGCGGGGGCAGGTGTCCGCCCTGCACCAAGACTCAGACCTGCTTCGACGGTGTCAAAAACCAAAACGAGACCGATGTCGACTGCGGCGGCATTTGTAGTAGCGACGCCAAACGTTGTCCGGTCGGAGCAGGCTGCAACACCGGGTCTGATTGCGAGAGCTGGATCTGTTCGGCGACCGCTGGCAAATGTCAGGCAGACGCCGTGATCCCAACTGCCGACATGATCGACGACTTCGAAGACGGTGATCTCTCTCTGCCGGTAAACCCAGCCCTGGGGGGGCGCGCGGGGAGCTGGTTCGCATTTGGTGATGGCACCGGGACCGATAGCCAAGAGGTGGTCGCGATTGAGCGCGCAGCCAACTCGGTCCATGGGCTGCACGCGACGGGCGAGGGCTTCATGAACTGGGGCTCGGGCTTTGGCGTGGACCTGAGCAACTCCGGCAGCGGTCAAGCGACCAAAGTGCCCTACGACGCCTCTGCCTACGCAGGCGTCACGTTCTGGGCTCGTGCCAAGACCCCGACGCAGGTCACGATCTTGCTGCCCGACGTGGACACGGACAGCGCCGGGAAGATCTGCACGACCTGCGAGCATCACTACTACGCGACCGTGGCGCTGACCACGACCTGGCAGCGCTTCACGATCGATTTTGCTGGTCTCGCTGCCGAGCCGGGCACCGTCCCGAGCCCCACCGGGTTCAAACCAAGCCAGGTTTTCACGCTGATGTTCAGGTTCGTCGCGGGTGCGAACTACGACGTGTATCTGGACGACGTGGCTTTCAGCGCGAAATAGCCGTGCTGTAGCCGCTGCGCGCCGAAGTAGTCTCTCCCGCTCAATGCTCGTGATGCGGTCCGCGGTGGCCGCGGCGCATGAAGATGCGTTCCCGTCCGAGTGCGCCGTCGCCAGTCCCGGCTACGACCAGATCTGCGTCGCCGTCACCGTCGAGATCGCCGAACGCGGCGGCAGTCGTGGCCTGATCTACCGGGAAGGTCGCGTGTGCGGCCGTGGCCTCGCGCAGGTGCCCGTGGTGGTTCTCGAAGAAGTGGTCGGGGCCGCCTTCGAAGCCGTGACCACCGTCGAAGCGACCCGCGTTGCCGATGTACACGTCGGGAAAGCGATCCCCGTCGAGATCCACGAGAGCGAGCGCCGTGTCCGTCTCGCCGTCGGCTTCGACGTAGGGGATCGGCTCTTCGCGAAAGAAGCCATTGCCGTCGTTGAGGTACAGGCGCGGGACCTCGCCGCGGCTGTTGGATACGACCAAATCCAGCGTGCCGTCGCCGTTCATGTCGGAGAGGGCGCCGCTGCGGCTGGAGTCCGTGGTGACCGGGAAGCGATCGCTCGTGGCGTCCACGAAGAAACCACGTCCGTTATTGAGCAAGATCCGCTCTTGTCCGCGATTCAGGGCCACGAGGTCCAGATCGCCGTCGCAATCGAGATCGCCGCTGAGCAAAAGTCCCGTCTGATCGGTCGCCACGGGCAATCGAGCCGCGGTCGCATCGCTGAAATGCGCGTGGCAATCATTGAGCCACAGGCGATTCTGCGCGCCGTGGTCAGGGCTGGGATCGAAGGGGTTCTCGTTGGCCACTAGGATATCCGGGCAGCGATCGCCGTTTACGTCGGCGACGAGCACGTCGGAGCTGATGTCCGAGAAGATGTCTGGCGGCGCAGGCAGCTGCGAGGAGGCATCGCTGAAATGCCCGTGCCCATCGTTGAGCAGGAGTTGCTCGGGCCCGACGTTGGCGATCACCAGATCGACGTCACCATCGCGATCGAAGTCCGCGAAGGCCCCCTTGACACTATTGACGATGGGTGCGAGCGGCAGCCGGGTCGCCGATTGGTCGCTGAAGAAGCCGCGGCCGTCGTTGATCAACAAAATATTGGGCCGACCTTCGAGGCCGGCGGTTCCCTCGGCTAGGAAAATGTCGAGATCGCCATCGCGATCGATGTCAGCCAGGCTGACGCCGAGCGACGAGGTTCCAGCGGGTTCGTTGGCCATGCTCGCCGGCAAGCGCGATGATTCCTCCACGAACCAAGCGGACTTGCCATGATCGTCGTCCGGTCGCTGCGCACCCGCGGGCGAGACGGAGATCGCGAGCGCTGCGCTGCACAGCGCGCTGACGACGAGAGGTACTCGAAACGAAAATCGAAAGCTCCAACCCATCGAACGCATGTGGCCTCCTGGACAACGACCCGCCTAACCCGCCGCGCACGAGAACAAACGTCCGCTCCGCCGAGATGTCAATTGACTAGGCGCGCCCATGCCTATTGCAAAAACGCGCTGTCCGAACATTTCTCGGAACTTTGCGGCATGGGATCTGTCTGCAAAGGCAATGTCACTCGCTCGTTCGAGATCCGCCATGATCGGCTTGGTCCTTGCCAGTGCCATGTGCCTACTGTCGCAACGCGCACCGGCCGATACCTTTGCGGCCACGCGCAGCAACGGGTTGACCGAGCGTAAATCTCGGATCGCGTTGCGCTTCGCCCGCGATCACGCGCAGTTGGTCGTGCAGCGCAGCGTGTTCAACTCCGCCGACATCAGCGATCAAGCGACGTGGTTCATCGACATGCCGAACGGCGCGGTGGCCACGGCGCTGCGCACGCGCAGCGTCGGGCAGGGGGCGCCACGTTGGTTCGCTGGAGAGCTGATGGAGGCCGAAAAGGCCGCAGCGAGCTATCTCGAGCTGACCGGGATCGGCGGCTACTATCCGAAGGACCCGGCGTTGCTCTCCTGGCGCGATCAGTCGTTGCTCGCGTTGCAGGTCTTCCCCTGTCCGGCACACGCCGAAAAGGTCGTGGAATACACGCTCGAAATGCCGACCAGCTATCGCGAAGGAGCGTATCACCTGAGCCTGCCCGCCATGGGCACGGAGTCGCGGCTCGCGGAGCTACACGTCGAAGCCGCACACTCGACGGATCGCGTGCTCGTGAACGGCGTCGCCTTGCGACCCGATGGCAACGTCGCATTCGAGCGAGCGAGCGAGATCGACTTGGCCTTGGTGCCTGCCGCGGGTGCATTGGAGGCCGACTTGGTTTCAGTGCCTTTCGCAGCGGGGCGCGTGCTCACGCGCTTCGCGGTGCGCGCCGGTCCTCGGCTCTCTCGCGTGCCAGAAAATGCCTATCTGGTAGTCGCGATCGATGCCTCACGTTCGGTCGACGGCGAGTTCGAAGGCGCGGCAAAGGGCGCGATCGACGCCTACCTGCGGCATTTTGCGGACGCCCGAGTCGAGTTCATGACCTTCGACCGTCAGCCCCGGCGAGTGTTCGGGAAGTTCGTTGACGTGAAGTCGGCGCGGCGCTCGCTTTCGAGTCTGGCGCTTTCGCGCAGGAACGGCAGCGACGTCGATCAGGCACTCTTCCAGGCCGATCAGCTGCTCGCGAGCACCCCTGAGGGCCGGCCACGGCGGATCGTGCTGGTCACTGACGGCTTGGTGCGTGCGTCCCTGACTGGAGAACGACTGCGCGGTGCGCTCGCGCAGAGTAACGCGCTCGTGCACATCGGTCTGCTGGCTTCGGGTGAAGCGGAGCTGTCGCGCAACGACGAACACCCGTGGGCCTCTGCCTTGCGCGCCCGACATGCCGTGGTTTGGGACGCGAGCGCGCCTGCGCGTGCTACGGCGTACGACGAGCAGCGGCGCATTGCCGAGCGAGTATTCGAGCAGTGGGCGCGCCCGACCTACATCGACAACCTGGCTGCCTTCTCGGACAATCAAGGCGTGCTGGATCAACTGCAAGAAGTCGGGCTGGTGACGTCGCTCGCGGAGGGCGCGGGTGTGGAGGGCTTGTACATCGACCCCCGCACGACTCGAAATCTGAACGTCAGCGGTGAATTGTGGCTCGAGCCGGTGCGAGTCTCGACGACCCGCGACACGGAGAGCGAGTCGCGCTGGGCAGGGCTTTCATTCGGCTCTGCCGTGCTCCATGAGTTGGACGAAAGCGAGATGACGACGCTCGCCTGGCTCGGCCACGCGGTCTCGCCCGTCACCAGCTACCTGGCCATCGAACCCGGGGTTCGCCCCTCGACCGAGGGGCTCGACTACTCGATGCAGGGCTTCGGCGATGGTCACGGGCGCTTGTTCGGCAGGTCCGCAAGCACTGGCGTGTGCTCCAACGATCCGCCGCTCGATCGGCAAGCATACCTGGAGAACGCGCTCGCCGCCGATTATCGCCGCTGCGGCGGGTCTCCTCACGACTACGCACTCGACCTCGAGACGACGCGAGCCGAGATCGTGCGGGTCGACGCCATTGCACAAACCGTCGCCCGTGATCCTCTGCTGGAATCATGCTTGAGAGAGGCCGCATGGGCGCTCGAGCTCCCGCCTGGATTCTCCGAAGATTGGCAGCAGTTTCGCGTCGAGCTGTGAGCGGCAGAGCCGAGCGCCTCGCAGGCGCGTGCTCGATGCGGTAATCAGTCGCCATGGAGAAGAAGCCGCGAATCTTCACGACATCGTTCGCCAGCGTGTATCCGCTTTACGTGCAGAAGGCGGGCAAGAAGGGCAGAACCAAGGAAGAGGTCGACGAGGTCATCGCCTGGCTCACGGGCTACGGTGGCAAGCGACTCCAGCGCGCCATCGACTCCAAGGTCGACTTCGAAACCTTCTTCGCCCAGGCGCCTGCGATGAACCCGAACACGGCGCTCATTACGGGCGTCGTGTGTGGTGTGCGTGTCGAGGACGTGGCCGACCCACTGATGCAGAAGATCCGCTACCTCGACAAGTTGATCGATGAGCTCGCCAAGGGAAAGACCATGGCCAGCATTCTTCGGCGCTAGTCGCTTCTTCGTCGGCTGAAGCGTGGTCGGGGCTCGGACGAGCGAGACCCCAACCACTTCAGCTCTCGTACACGTAGAGAACTACTGCAGGACCGTGTCCATGTTCCAGTCGATCCACATGCCCTTCCAGTCGGCGACGGGCTGCTGAACACCGTTGTCCATGATGTCCATCACGTCCGTCTTTGCACTGGTATTGCCGTCGATTGCGCGCTTGAAGAATTCGCCTGCCAGGGCGGTGGCCTCGGCCGGATTGCCGCAGTGCTGGGAGCTGTACATGTGAAAGCCCATGCGCTCCGGTACGCCGAGCGCCTTCCAGACCGGTTTTGCTGCCCACGAGGAGAGCGCCTCACACGTGCCGCCGAGGTGACACCAGGAGTTCTTGCCGTTGTTGTTCGAGAAGTGCAGCAAATAGCGGGGCGCGATCGTGGCCAGGAGCAAATGCGTATCGAACGGCAGGTTGTTCACCTTGGCCGGGGCTGAAACGAGCCATTGGGCCGTGTTGGTGATCCAGGGGCCGCAGATCCCGTTGCTCTCCAGGTTGTCGATGCTTTGGGGTAGGTCATCGGCGCACTGCCAAACGGACTTGCCATCACCGTGTCGGAACCACTCTGCCTGACGCAAGTTGGCTGCACCACCACCGCCCGATTCCACGATGATGACCAGCGGTGCGCGGCTGAAGACGCCCGCCAGGTAGGCACCCTTTCCGCATCCGGAACAGCCCGACACCATCACCTTGGTCGGATCGTGTCCGCTCATCGGGTTCTGTTCCAACACATCGATCACGCGGTCGATCATCCAGCCGTTGGCGATGTTGGTGTTTACGGAGGCAGAGAAGCCGTACAGCGTCTTGATCTTGTTCTCGAAGCCGCTGCCGAAGGTCAGCTTCTTGTGGCTCGAGGGAAAGATGCCGCCCGACAACTCGAGCGCGATCGCAGTTCCCGAACCGCTGATGCTGGCCGTAAACGTGTCTGATTTCGAACCGACCTTGACGGTGATATTGACCGTGCCGCCCGAGACCGTGCCAGTCACTGAATCCGGTTTCGTGGGCACTGGGTCGTAAATGTACTTGG
The DNA here is from genome assembly GCA_035688655.1 of Polyangiaceae bacterium. Taxonomy (GTDB): domain Bacteria; phylum Myxococcota_A; class Polyangia; order Polyangiales; family Polyangiaceae; genus PMG-095. The sequence goes on from DASSMT010000321.1 coordinate 6,801, forward strand.
CCGCCATCGCCAGGATTTCTTGGCGGCGGCACTCCCACTGGGCCTTGGTGGTGACTTTCGTGCCGTCGAAGAAGGTGAACGGATCGGGCAGTTTCTTGTTCACCGGCAGACTAGCGGCATCAGGCAGAGTGGGCAGCGTACACTTGCCGCCTCCACCCGTCGTGCCACCTGCGCTGCCCGTGGTGCCCGCTGAGCTGCCCGTGGTGCCCGCAGAGCTGCCCGTGGTGCCCGCAGAGCTGCCCGTCGTACCGCCGGAGCTGCTCGTGGTGCCGGCGGAACTGCCCGTGGTACCGGCGGAGATCCCCACGCTTCCCGCCACTGCCGGAGCACTGCCGCCGCTACCGACGACTGGGCTGCCACCCGTGGCGCTGCCTGCGGCGCCGTTCCCAGCCTTTGCCCCCGCGGTACCGCTGCCATACGTGCGCGTGTTGTCAGAGTTCGAGCAAGCGGCGAAGGAGAGGCCGGCCAGGGAAAAGAGGAGGGACCCAGCGAGAAGGCTTGTTCTTTTGGTCATAGGAGTCACTGTCACCGTTGGGGATCGCTGGACGACGACCCGCGTGATGGAGGGGAGGCGCGACTGCGCCGACTGGAGTAGCCCCATTATACACTCTAATTCGCCAGTTGATGGGTCTCGCGATCACGATTGAGAGAGTCTTGTGCATCTTGCAGTTCGGTTACTCCTTTCTCATCCGGCTGGAGCCGTGGCTCGCAATTAAATTCACTTTGCGTGACGGAAAGCAGCGCGAGACGGCACACGTGAAACGACACGCGACGGGCAGCGACTGCGCGCAGCTTTCGACCGAGAAAAGCCGGCTCTTCGTGATGCAAGGCTGCGCGTCGCAGCAGCGCGAGTTTCGCTCGTCGACGCCTTCGATTTTCGCGAGTCTCGGCTCGCGAATGGAGTGAGCGAGCCTGCATCCCGGTGTGCCCTGGGCTCCGCGGATTAGGAGTCGCAGGCGTGTCATTGCGACTGGCAATGTCGAGTTCGATTCAAACTGAGTTACGAAGTCTGCAAACCACTCCAAGAATGCTTTCGCCGCGAAAGGTCGTTTCGGCAGCGGGCTCGATTCCTTACGAATGCGCCGGCCGGGTGGAGCGCGCGACGGCCAGCGAATCTTCGCTCGATCTGCGGCTGGACCTTTGGCTCGGCCGCAGGGCGACCGCGCTTGGGCATACGGTTTGCTTCGTCGTGGTGCACTGACCGCGAAATCGAACCATGGACCGACTCACCCGCCCAATGGTGGTGCCGCCAATCGCCACAGTCCGTGCTCCAACTGCACAGTCGCCACACGGCACCTCTGCGCCTCCGGAAAAGGTCAACTCGTTCCGTTTCGCGGTTCCCGAGCTGCCCGCGGACGTGATGCCGAAGCCGGTCGCCACCCGGCCGTTCATCGTACCCGTCGAGCAGCTCTTCGACGAGAATTGGTACAACGAGCATCTCTCCGCATTGGCACGTAATGCCCCGCCAGCCGCGCTGAAGCCGCCCCCTGGACCCGCCGACACGGACAGGCCCACGGCGCCCAGCAGAGCCCGTTGGTTGATCGTGCTGGGCGCGCTGGTGGCGGTGTGCGCTTTGACCCGCGCACTCTGGTTCAGCGGCTCGAATCGCGCTCAGACAGTTTCTCCGCCCGCCGAAGCAAAAGCCGCTGCTCGGCACGTGCCGCCGAGATCCGCGGCGGACGCAATCGAGCATGAGCCTGTGTTGCAGATCAGCGCGCAGCTCCCCGAACCGAATGTGACGCTTCGTCGTCGATCCCCCATCGGCCTACGCCAGACCGTTCCCGAGGCACCCACCCAACCCAAACGCCGCAGCGTGTTGGGCTCCGTACTGGCACCACCGCCCAACTGACCGACACGCGGCTCGCGAAACCGCCCACTCATTCACGATGCCATGAAGTCCCGCTTTCATATGCTGCGGTTTGCTGGCTCGCTTGCACTCTCTTTGCCTGCGCTGATCACGGCCGGTAGAACGAGCGCAGACGAACCGGTGCACAACGCCAACGCGCAGTATCGGATGGCGTTCGATGCGCTCGGCAAAAGAAACTGGTCCGAAGCGCGGCGCCTGCTCCTCGCGCTTTGGGCCAAGTCGCACACGTGGGATGTCGCGGCCGGGCTTGGCCAAGCCGAATTCTTACTGGACAACCGCGCGGCGGGCACGACGTACACGGCCTTCGCGCTGGCGAACGTGCCGCCGAGAGAGAACCCGAAGACGGTCGAGCGTCTGCGCGCCGCGCTGAGCGAAATGAAGGAGACCGTCGCCACTGTCCGAATCGTGGTGAATAAGGACGGAGCCGACGTCATCGCCGAACACGAGCTCGTGGGCACTTCGCCACTGGTTCACGAAATCTACTTGAATCCTGGGACGCGCCTGCTCGAAGCTCGGCTCGAAGACGGCGGACACGCGCAGCAAATGCTCGATGTCCAAGCTGGAGAGTCGTACCAAATCGCCCTGGTCGTGGCTCACCCGCTCGCCCAACCAGCGCTCGTCTCTGCCTCGTCACCTGCGAATTCCAGGGCAACTGGTGAATTGACGTCCGCGTCTGGCGATCATGACGGAGCGAGCCGGAATTGGACGCCCGTGTTCATCACGGGCGGCTTGGCCATCGCTGCCGCAGCAATTGGAACTGGCTTCGCAATCGACGCACATTCAGCGAAGAGCGACGGAGCAAAAGCCCTCGGCAACGCGGAAGCAGAATTCGGCAGCAACCCTTGCACGCCTGCGAAGGGTGGCGGTTCGGAGCTCTGCCAAAGCGTGGAAGAGCTGCAAGACCGACGGAAGAGCTCGAGTACGGTCGCGACCGCTTCGTTCATCGCCGGAGGCGTGTTCGCGGGCGCCGCGCTCGGTTCGTATTTCCTGTGGGCGAAGCCGAGCCCGACGCGACTCGACGCTTGGCTCGTCCCCGACGGTGGCGGCGTTCGCTTTGCGGGGAGCTTCTGAGATGACACTTCGCAAGTGGGTCGTGGTCATCGGCAATGCCACGCTGCTCGGCTTTCCTCTGACCCTGCTATTTTCGGGCTGCGCCGGCTCCCCTGCGTGCGAGGACTACGGAAACTGTGTGGAGAGCGGCGGCAGCGGCGAAAACGCGAGCGGAGGCTCGCTGAACCGCGCGGGCGATGTCGGCCGCGCAGGCCATGGTTCAGGCAAGGGCGCCGCTGGTGAGGTCAGCGGCAGCAGCGGTGCGAGCGCGGACGCGGGCGCGGCAGGAGCAAGCGGCGCGGCAGGAGCAAGCGGCGCTGCCGGCGCTGCGGGCGAGCCCCCGTGTCGCGGCGCTTGCGGCGGCGCTACGCCGGTGTGCGACCTCACGAGCGACGAATGTGTCCAGTGTCTCGAGCGCACTGATTGTGAATCTCCGAAGCCGGCCTGCGACGCCGTAACCCGTGAATGCGTCGAGTGTACCGCTGCCACTGACTGCACCTCTGGCGCGAAGCCGTTCTGCGACAAGGCAGCGCGCCAGTGCGTCAGCTGTTTGAAGCAGGCAGATTGTACCGAGCCAGCAGCGTCCGCCTGCAAGGCGGGCACGTGCACGGCGTGTTCGAAAGACGAAGAGTGTTCGAACATCGCAGGCAAGGGCGTGTGCGACGCGGGCACTTGCGTGCAGTGCACGGGCAAAAGCTTCGCCGCCTGCGGCCAGGACTCCGGGACTGCCCGCGTCTGTGACAGCCTCCAGCGAACCTGCACCAGCAGCAAACAAGGCAGCGCGGGGCTATGCCAGAGCTGCGTTTCGGATGCTCAATGCCGAGCCGGGCAAATCTGCGTGCTGGAGCAGTTCGGATCGCCGGCCAAGGCCGTTGGCTATTTTTGCCACTGGAAGAAGGGCGACACGGCGAACGGCGCACCCGCGAGTTGCGTCGCGTCGGGCAGGCCTTATGTCGGCACCCAGCTCAACGCTACCAGCATCGATGGTGCGAAGAGCGACATCTGCGTCCTGTCAGTGAGCACCTGCATCGCACGTAATCAGTTCCGAGCGAAGGATTGCAGCGTGGCGAGTGCACCGAGCGATTCCGCCTGCGGGGTGAGCGCACCGAATGACGCCAAGTGCGCTGCGTTCGACGCCAGCAACTTCCGTTGCACGATGACTTGTCTCAGCGACGATGACTGCCCAGCGCCGGCCACGTGCAACACGGGACAGGCTCCAGCCGTATGCAACCTGAATTGATCGAGGCCGGGGAGCGCTCGGCCCCCCGGGTCTCGCAAGCCGCTGACTTCACTTCAACGTGACGGCGATGCGATCGATGAGTGCGTTCAGCGCGGGGACGTAACCGTACGAGTCACGCGCACTGTCGCTGGTTTGCTTGGGGCAGATCGAACCGTAAGCGGCGCGGTCACCGAGCTCTCGTGCCAGGCGCAGCTGACGCAAGCCGGGGTAGCCCTTGCCGTAGTATTGCGTCGTGCCGGCTGGGCCCCCACCAGGCGGCTGGCAGAGCGGGCTATTCGCGGCGCTCACCCTGGTCGCGTTGCCCGCTTTGTCCGGAGCGCAATCGCAGTTCGGGTCGGTCGGTGCACACGCTTCCGGCGCGGGCAAGGGGAACGTGCACGCATACTGCAGATCGCTCAAATCCGGGATATTCTGTTCGTGTCCGTTGGCAGAGTTTTCTTGCGGATTGGTAGAGCTGGCGGACACGAGCGGTTCGCCGGTGAGGGGATTCGTCCCCGTGCGCTCGTCAGTGGATTCGCGCATCAGCGGGTCGGTCGGTTTGGTGCTCGAGCCGGCGCCGAGCCACAGCGGAAAACGCTGCGCGGAGTCGAGCTCGGCCGCGCTGAGGAAGGTCAGGTTCTCGCTGCTCCGGCTGTCGTCGCTGGCGAGATCTTGCCAGGGCGCACCGACGATCACCGAAAGGCTGATCAAGCTGTTCGAGCGTGGCCCCTTACCCGCGCGCGCTGCGAACAGCGGATTGGGGACGAGTGAGCCATCCCAGTCGTACACCTCCGAGTTCGTCAGTCCCGTGGTGTAGCGCTCAATCGGATTCAGGAGATCGAAGCCGAAGCGCCGCTGTTGATCGAAACAGCGCAAATTCGGCGAATCGTGCAGCAGATCCCAAGCGGCGAAAGAAGACCCTGCCGGAACGTTGCCGCAGTGGGCGTCGTCTTGCAGCGCGACACAACCTGGGGGCGGTACGGTTTCGCCCAACGCGCAAGAGCGGCAGCACGGGTCATTCTCATCCACGTCGCAAGCCACGGTCGAGCGCGGCATGCGCCCTTGCGAGCCGACGAACCAGCCCGCGCCCGCGTCGATGATCGAGCAGTCGTTCTCGTCGCTCAGGATCACGATCGCGACCGAGGAGTCCGGCCTGAGGAAGGCTTCACGCTGAGCGAGCAGTACGTCATTGCGCCCCTGGGGAGCGGTAAAGGTCACATTCCCCGGCTTGATGGCCGTGACGTCCTGCGGCGGGCTCGGATCGATCAGGAAGCGATACATCGATTCGAGCGTCGCCTCGAAGCCGCAACCGGTCTGGCCGGCCGAGATGATCATGTCGCTCAATTGGCTCGTCAGCTGGGACTGGTCGCTCACGCCGTTCGTGCCGCTGGCATCGAAGGCCAAGAACCCCGAACCTTGGTAGCTCGCTACTCCGCTGCGCATCGAGGGCAGCAGCAGCGCTTTGTCGTCCACGTGATCGTTGGGCGAGGTCGGCATCGAGCACACGTAGCCGCCGTGAGCGCCGAGGCTGGTCGTGATCGCACCCAGGTGCAGATCCGTGACTGGTGTGAACTCGCGCCTTGCGGCACCCGTCACGCCCGGCGGGGTGCCAGGGTTGCAGTCGGCGGCGCCCGAGGTGGGCTGCGTCGCAATGGGTACGCCTTGCGCATCGACGCAGCGCGGGTTGAGTAGCCGGCTCACGAAGGCAGCGACGGACTGCGCGAGCAGGCGCTGCTTCTGGCCCATGCCGATCGAGTTGTCGACCACGAACAGCACGTCGAGCTTGTCGGCTTTCTGCTGAGCATCGACCGGGCCGAGCGGCTGAGTAACGCCCCCGCTGCCGCCGTTCCCCGTACCAGCGACCCCGACGGGCGAAGTCCCCGCAGAACCCGTAGTCGCCCCCGTTTCAGGCCTACCCCCCGCTGCGGGCGCTGCACCCCCTGTGACGTCGATTGGCGCGTTCTGGCGTCCGCTCGCGCCCGCATGCGCGCTGCTCGATTGCCCCCCTGTGCCGCCCATGCCTCCGCCGCCGGCATTGGCCAATATGACCTCACCAGTGCAAGCGCCGAGTAACCCCGAAACCCCCGTCAACGTCAACCATGCTCCGATTCTCATCATGTCCTCCCGGACCCACTATCCCCGCGCGGAACACGGGCGATCACCAAAAGTGCACACGCGCGCTACTTGTCGAGACCGAGCACGGCGCGCGCGCGCGCGGCATGCGGTCCCTCGGGAAACGAGCGCAGCAGACGCCGTGCCACGGCTTTCGACCCAGGCTGATCGCCCTGCAACGTCAAAGCCTCGAGCCGCAGATAAAGCGCTTCTGGGAGTAGGTTCGGGTGGGTGAAGCGCGCGTCGTAGTCGTTCAGTGAGCGCACGGCGCCCGAAGCGTCGCCCAGCGCGAGGGCTTGCCGCGCGCGATCGAGCACAGACACTTCGGCTGCCAACTGTGCGTCCCGAATCACCTCGGCCGGGACGCCGCTCACCGGCGGCGCCGCCGCGGCGGAAAGTGCGGCATTGCTCGGCGCCGGCGGTTTCGCTGCTGCGGGCGCTTCCGCGACTTCTGGCGCGCTCGCGGGAGACGGGGTGCGGGCGGCGTGGATTGTTCTTTGGGGAGTGGCGGGCTTGGCCAACTCGAGCTTCGAGCTTTCTGTGTGCACCGCGGGAGCGTTCGGCTGGGTCCCAACGTACACCGCGGAGGTCGCGAGCAGGCCCATGACCACGCCCGCGCCCAGCCACTTCACGACCACGAGCACGCTGGTCCCCAGCGCGCCCTTGGCCGAGCTCAGCGAGGCCGCCGCGGCTAGGCCGTGCACCCCTGCGCCGCTGGCGACACCGGCGGCCGAACCGCTGGCGGCAACCGCGGCCAGCGCAGTTCCAACTCCAACGACCGTGAGTGTGCGTTCGATCGCGGCCTGCGTGGGTTGTTCCTCGCGAGCGGCGGACAACAGCGAACGCATCACTTCGCCCTGGTCTTCGTCCCAGAAACGTACCGGATCTTCAGCCATCGGCCTTACCTCTGAAGTTGCGGCGCGCTTCGCTGCGGGCGACACGCCCGGCGAAATCTTCGCGGGCCCTGCGCAATCGGGACGCGGCCGTGCCGGGTGGAATGCCCACGAGCTCCGCGATCTCCGTCGTGCTCAATTGTTCGAGCTCGAACAGCACGAAGACGACCCGCAGCTCGAGGGGCATTTCATCGAGTAAGTCGTCCAGCAGCTCACGGGCTCGGCGGCGATCGAGCAGCTCTTCTTGTGAAGGTGCGTCGTCGGTTCGCATTTCGAGCTCGCTGCCGAGGTCTTCGCGCTTGCGCACGCGGCTGCGGCGAGCTCGCGCGCCGACGTGCATGGCCGTGCTGAACAAGAACGCGCGCTCGGCGTTTGGCCGAACATCTTCGAGCCGCTGCGAGAGCACGATGAATACCTGTTGCGCGGCGTCGTCGGCGTCGCTTTCGTGCACCCCGATCCTGCGCAACAACCGCCAAACGAACGGGAACTGGTCGGTCACCAGCCGGGCGAGCCGCGCCTGCTGCTCCGCCGGCAGGGCGTGCATCGCTTCAGGTTCGGCCAATGCGCGGGCCGTCGCACCCAATCCGATCACCCCCCCTTATCCCCGGTCCCGTACCATCCCGATCACGGAAAACGCACGCCCACTCCGAATTTCGCGCCCACCCCGATTTTAGGCACTTCCCCCACGAGCTCCAGCGAGTTGTCGGCGTTTACCAGGCGAAAGTTGCGACGCACCAAAGGCACCCCGAGCTCACCGTCCAAGCCCAGGCTCAGCCGCTCTCGAAAGAGCCAGCCGACTCGCGCGAGCGCGACCGCTGCCGCCCAGGCCATGTTTTGTGGCCCCGTACTGCCGGGAGCGTTCGGTGCCTCGGCCTGCAACCGTCCCGCGTCGAATGCCAGGCACGGCGACAAGGAAAAGTGCCGCCCCAACCCGAGTGTCGCCGGGCACGCTTCGAGCCTCAGCCAATCCGTGACGAATTCGGCTCGCTGTGCACCTTCACTGCGGCTGCTCCGCGAATCGAAGCCCGACAGGCGTACGCTCCACGCGGGTCGCGCCGAGCCGAGCTCGGCGTACGCGCCGAACGCCGGGCTCGCGCGGTTCGTAGTCCATGTGAGCACACCGACGTTGCCGCCCAATTCCCAACGCAAGTAGTTCGTTTTCGCCGCGCGGGCAGGCGGCACCGGCGGCCGCGATGCCGCTGCTTGTTCGGGATTGTTTTTTGGGGGAGGGGCTTCACTCGGCGCCGCGTGGCTCGCCGATTGGAGTGGGTCGGAATCTTCGGGGGGTGCTTCAGCCATCCGATCGTCGATCGCCAGGGCGGTGATCAGCGCTAAACTCGAGGCGAGCTGTTCGCAGGCGCTGCCGCGCAGACTGCGCACGACACGATTGCCGTCCAACTCGATGAACTCGAGCTGGCCGAGCAGCTCGTCTTTGGCAACCGCGCGAATGATCCTCACGTCGAAGGAACGCGCGAGCTCGCCCGGCGCCGCAAATGTCGCCCGGCGCGTGCGCGAGCGAACGCGCTCGAGGAACACCTCTTCAGACGGGCAGATCTCCGGAGCCGCATAGGTCACCCGCACCGGTTCGGCCTGCGCCGCGCCACGTGTCGCGAGCAACGGGGAAGCTGCTCCCAACGATAGGAGAGCAGCGCGCAGGGCTCGTCCCTTCATCTAAGGATCACTCACTGCTCGACCACCTCGTACCTCCCGAGTTCTGGCACCTGAGCCGTATAGTCGCGGACACGCGGGCTGTAAACGTGCGATCTACCCGTCCAGCTCGTGGCCGCATTCACGCCTAGTAGCTCAGGTCTGACCGCGACACCGCGTCACGCCGGTGCTCCTCCGATCGCCCCGCCAGCTTCGGTGCTCCGCAGGTCCGACTGACTGCTAGCGAAAGGCACCAGGAACGGGCGATGCTCGTCGGCGCAGATGAGCTGGGCCACCTGACGTCCGGACATCAACGCCATCGGCACTCCGCCGCCTGGCTCGACCCACTGTCCCGCCATGTAAAAGCTCGCGAGTCCGGGCAGAGTCTTCTTGATGTGGCCGAACATGGACTCCGGAGTCGGCAGCCAGCCCTCATAGGCACCTTTCCAGGAGCGCGCAGTGTGCCAGAACGTGAGTGGCGTTGCCATGTCCGAGACGCGAACGGCAGCCCGCAGCCCGGGCAAATGGCGCTCCAGGCGCTCGACAATGGCGGCGTCCACGATATCCTTTTCCGTCCGATAGCGGAGGCCGGTCTTGGCCCAGTGCTCGTAGTTGCTCGCCAATAGGGCTTGAACCACGGTGTGTCCGGGCGGAGCGAAGCTCGCATCGTCGTTGTACACGCGGACGGTGAGGTAGTCGGCGTTCGCGCCGCCGCTTGGCAGGGGTTCGATGCGATCGATGAGCAGTGTCGGAGGGACACCGTCGAAGGGCAGGGCCACGCCGTAGCTGGCCAAAATGATGGGCTGGAAGGTCTTCCAATGCTCCAGGCGCTCGCGGGTTTGGCTCGCCCCGTAGCCGCCCCCGAGCAGGCGCAGCACCGTCTCGGGAGCGCTGGCAGTGGAGACGATGATGTCTGCATCGATCATCGTGCCGTCGGCCAGGCGAACGGCACAGGCACGGTCGTCTTTGACCAGCACTTCGTCGACCGTCGAGCTGACCAGCCCTTCACCGCCCAGGCGAAAGTAACTTTCGATCAAGGCGTCGCGAAAGCGCAGGGTCCCGCCGATCGGGCGCGAGAGGTAGCCGTGCTGCAGGTAACCGAGCACCATCAGGAGCAGCAAAGCCGGTGCTTCTTCCGGGAACATTCGCGTAAAGACGCGGCGTAGCCGCTCGCTCTTCAAATGCTCTCGCGACCACGTGCCGAGCGGTTTTCTGAAATGCGCGATGGTGCCGAGTTCATGGCGCATGCTCCAAAGCGTCGCGAGTTGATCGCCGAGCGACGCGAGCTCCGGGGGCCGGTCGAATGGCGGTGGCATGCCCGCGACGCGCTCCGCCCCCGCGACGAGCCGTTCGATTTCGTCGCCGTCTCGTGGCGCCCAGTCGCGAAATGCGCGCGCCGTTGCCGCGAGATCGCGTGAAATGGTGAGCTCGCTGCCGTCGTGTGCATCACGGTAGGTCAGAAAGCGCTCGATGGTCTTGCGCGGAACACGCGGCAAAATGCCGAGCTCTTCGTAGATTCGATCGAAGGCACCACCGGTGAGCCACTGGATGCAGCCGTCGATCGTGTACGAACCGCGGTGCCAAGCCGTGCACACGCCACCAAGAGTCAGACTGTGCTCGACGATCGTGGTCCGAAACCCGCTGGCCCGTGCGTAACAACCGGTAGAAAGACCGGAAAGGCCGCCACCAATGATGAGGACATGTCGTTCGGTCATGTCACCGGGACGAGCATGAACTGCGCCAAGCGGCCTGCCCCGGGCTAGCCGCGCCCAGCACGGTTTTCAGCTCGGTGAATGCTCTTTAGCGACGCACTGGTTGCGCGTTGGACGCCGGGCGAGCGCAAAGCGTGCACCCGGAGTGTGCGTTCAGGTTCAGGCTACCAGCGTTGCAAACGAACACGCGTTCGTTCCTGCGCCCTGCTACTGGACGACAGACATGCAACGCCGCGTTGCGGAGAGTTGCATGGAGAGAAATCAGCCGAGCCCATTCCGCTCGACCTCTCGTGGCAAGCGAGCGTACCTTCGGGGCCGCAGCAAGGAGGTCTCATGGATGGTCGGGGCATTCGCCGAACTCTCGGCGCGGGCTTGATGGGCGTGTTTTTGGCGACCGCTTGGGGAGATGGAGCGCTGCGTGCTCACCCGCGCGATTCGCTGCCGAAGGTGGGCTTGAGCCTCTTCTTCCGAAATGGAGAGATCGCGCCCGTCACGTTGGTCGGCAATCGCGAGCGATTTCTGCAGGAGATCGACATCACCGAGCGCATCGCCACCACTACCGACCAAGGCATCTCTCCGCTGCTGCACTCGGGCTCTCTGGCTCACCTCGACTGGCGGGGTGTGCACTTCGTCGAGGAGGACTGGCGCACTCCGGGTGATGGCACCTTCACGCGCCAACGCTTCTATCGCGGCGCACGCTGGATGGAAAAGCCCAGCACCTTCACGCTGACGCCAAAGGATCGCCGGGGGCGACCAGCGGGTGATACGCTGACCTTCGTCGCGGGCGCCGACGACGATTGGCGCGCGAATGACGATGGCTTCGTCCGCCGCTACGTTGCGCGACAGATCACGTTTGGCTGCAAGGCCATCGGCGACTGTTCGAACGCCACGAGCTTCGTCGCTGAAGGGCTCGCGCAATCACGACAACAGCTTCACCCGGACACGCGCGCGGGTGGCATCGATCGCGACGCGAGTGAGCTCGAGCTCGTCTGGTCGGCGGACCCGCGCACGCATCGCTCGGTGCAGCTGAACCACGCGAATGACGCTGATTTCCCGTTCGGATACGGCCTGGAACCCTCGCTCGAGATCCTGACGCCGCCCACCAATGGCTCCTTCTATCTAGCGGGTGATCGCATCTCTTTCCGGCTCAGCTTCAAAGATTCGAATGGGCGCCGACTGAACCCCGTCGGCAGCTTGCCGAGCTACGGCGAGTTCTTGCGCGGAGAGAGCCCCGCGGGCCTCCGCTATTTCGACACGTCGCTCGACGTCACCCTCTATTATGCGTTCAAGCATCGCGAAGGAAATATGCTGGTTTCCGTGAGCGGTCCGACCGATAAGCTGAAGGCTGCGACGCGGACCGTCAGCCTCGAGGATCTATTCGCACCGCAGGTCCCAATCGCCAGCGTGGGGACCGACGGCTGGACCGGGCTTGCACAGATCATTCCGTCGTTTCCGATCATTCTCGGCGGCATCCAGAATCCAGCGATCTGGGAAACACCGATCTCGGACGTGAGCACCTTCACTTTGCCCGCCGATGCTCTACCTGGCACCTACGTGGCCGCGCTCAAGGCCCGTCGCAATTGGGGCGGCGAAGCGTTGAATCGCGGCATTTCGATTTCTCTTCAAGTCGGCTCGGCGTCCGCCACGAGTTTCGAGCCGCGCACGGGTCACTGCAACGACTGCCACAGCGATCGCTCAGCGCTCGATATCGTCAACCACGGCCTCGGCGATCGCCGCACCTGCTTCGGCTGCCACACGGGGATCGCATTCGAGCCCGACAACTTCCTCGATTTGCGCGTTCATTTCATCCACAGTCGCTCAGAACGGTTTCCGGGCGACGTCAACGTCTGCGAAAGCTGCCACCTGACACCGCCGACAGGCCCCGCGCGAGGCTTCCCGGGCGTGCCCTGACCCCCCGGGACGGCACAGTCATTGTCGCACTTCGCGAGATCTCGAACGGCACTGCCTGGCTCAGTCAGCGAACGTACGGACCGCAATGTGTCCGCTGCCAACACGTGTAGCGATCAGTGAACGGGCACTCTTCAGCCGCCGAACAGGCGCACGACTCGATCGCGGCACACGGCCCGAAACAGTTGTCCACGAGGGTCGGTACTTGGTTTTCGGGACAGCTCGGCTGCGCGACTCGACAGGTGACTTTTCGCAGATCGCAGGCGACGAGCTCTTGGCCGCCCATCCCCTGGCCACCTTTGCCGCCGCTCGTCGAGGCGCCAGCGGAAGTCGACGTGCCGCCATTGCTGGCCCCGCCGCTGGTAGTTCCGCCTGGGCCAGCGCTGGCAGGCTTTCCACCGCTCGCGCTGGTTTCTCCAGCGGCGCTCGCACCGCCGGCCGGGCCCGTGCCGCCGATTTCGATGTGGCCGCCGCTGCCCTGGACGGAATCGGCGTCTTTGCCGGTGCAAGCGAGTAGCACCAGCAGCGGAGCGACGAAGAAGACGGTACGCATCATCGATCGTCGATTCTGATGGGGTCGCAGCCGAAAGCAAGACACGCGAACCTCTAGAGATTGAGTGGCGGGCGCGCTATCAGTCGTGTCGACGGTTGAATGCAACCCACGCTGATTGCCCTACACGGTTACACGATGAACGGCGCGCGGTTGCGCGCCCTGGGAGAAGAACTATTTCGCGTGCTCGAGCAGCACGTCACGCTCGTCTTCCCTGACGCACCCCACGTCTGCAGTCCCGCGGCAGCCCAAGCCGCGTTCCTGGCGTGGGGTCTCGCGCCGACTGAGCCGCCCCACCTGCGCTGGTGGCGCGCTAAAGACGATGGCCGCGTCTACGAGGGCTGGAAGGAGGCTTGCGAGTGTGTGCGCGGCCTGATTCCCGAACAGGCACCGGTGGGCATACTCGGCTTCAGTCAGGGGGCCATGTTGGCAGCGTCGCTGGCCGCACTGTCCGCTCGGGGACGTTTTCCGACCCTTCGTTGCGCGGTGCTGATTGCTGGCGGCGTGCCACGCGCGGAGGATCTGAGTGCGCTCTTCACCGAGCCGATCGCGGTGCCGAGTCTTCACGTCTGGGGCGAGCGCGACAAGCTCGCGGACACCAGCGCTCCGCAGCTCGCCGAGCGCTTCCAAGAGGCGCAGCGCGAAACCGTTACCTGGCCCGGCTCGCACTCCATTCCGCAGAGCGGCCAGGCTGCGTCGACCATCGTGCGCTTCGTCCAGGAACGGCTCGGAGTGTGACCGCGCGGCGCTGCTGGGCTCGGCACTGTCAGATGGATCGGACGAGGCATCGCGTCTGGCATGAAGCGCAAGCCGGCCGCCGGCACACGCACCGAGCGTAGAACACAGGCCGAAAGGGAGTGCGGTGCGGAAGGCAAGCGAGCCTCTGCGCGCGTGGCTGAAGAGGGCGACGGCGCTCGCCGCGCCGACAATCGAAAGCGAGGTAGCGGTCGCTGTCTTGACGGGCACGCCAAGCACGTAGCTGAAGAGCGGAACCGCCAGGATGGAGCCGCCTCTGCCACACAGGACCAGAGCCAAGCCGATCACCAGCGACAGCAGCAACGCGACAATCATGGCTTTCAGCTTCGTTCTGCGCGAGCGCCGTTGTCTCGACCGCAGCGCAAGTTTGCCGGAACGGCGGTGTGAATGCGCTGGGGCGGTGCGAGCTCGAGCGCTTGCATGATGGCGCGAAATTCTTCGCGCGTTTTGCCCGCGAGGCGCGGGTTGTGGCGACGCTCCTCGGCGATGGTCGTCACGCTCTGCCCGTGGTAATCGTGCCCGGGCCAGACGAGCGTGTCGTTCGGCAGCGTGAACAGCTTTTGGATGATCGAGTCGTAGAGCGCATCCGAGTCGCCGTCTTGGAAATCGCTGCGGCCGGTGCCGCGCACCAGCAAAGCATCGCCGGTGAAGACATGCCCGCTCACGAAAAAGCTGAGGCTGTCGGGGGTGTGACCGGGTGTTTCGAGCGCGCGCAGAGTCGTGAGACCAAACTGAAGCGCATCCCCGTCTTGCAAGTGACGCTCGGCGCACGCGGCGCCCAACCTGGATGCCGCGGTTTTCGCGCCGGTGCGCTCGGCCAAGGCGGCGGCGCTCGTCACGTGGTCTGCGTGGACGTGCGTTTCGAGCACGTACACGAGACTCAGTTCGAGCTCGTGGATGAGCCGAAGATCGCGCTCGAGGCGTTCACTCACGGGGTCGATCAACACGGCCGCTCGCCGCGCATCGTCGATCAAGAGGTAGCTGAATGAAAATGTGCCGTTGTCGAAAAGTTGCCTGACTTGCATGGCTGGTCTCCTGCGCTTGTCGCGCCGGATTCGCCGATCCGGCGCGACGACGTGGGTCGAGTCGTTTTCGCGGTGGGTAATTGATCAGCGCCACCAGAGCAGCACCACCAGCGCGATCATGATCGCGACCTGAAGCATGAAGCAGCTGAAGCGAATCGAAACCGTGCGCGCCGTCTCCTTGAACGCAATGTGTGTCGTCGATTGCGCGATGCGGAAGCCGAGGAATGCGATCGCCAGGCCGTCGATCAGCGGCGTTTGCTGGGCTGCCGCCGGCGCGGTCAAGACGATCGCGGAGAACACGGGCAGGTTCTCGACACAGTTCAAGTGCGCTCGAGTGCCGCGCTTGTACCAGTCGGGGCCGGCTGGAGCGTCGGCGGGGAATTCGTGGATGCGGGCGCGTCCCGTCAAGATGTGACTCCAGCGATGGACGCCGACCGTCAAGGTCAAGATGGCCAGCGTCCAAAGGGCAAATCCGAGCAGAGCTCCTTGCAGGAGAGTCATCTGATTGCCTGGGTGGAGGGGGAGTACGAATGCTTTCAGAGCAGCGGCGCGAGCGCCGTGAGCACGCGCTCGAATTGCGCCCCCGGCAGCAGCCCCTGAAGAATACGCGAGAAGCGCGTGCCTCGTACGCCCGAGCCAATGTACTGGTAGCGATAAGCGCGCAACACGGTCTCGCGAATCTGCGCTTCCTGTTCGGTCGTGTACCGAGCACCAGCGCAGGCCAGGAAGTAGGTCGCGTCCGCGTTGGCTTGCGCTTGCAGAATGCCGTCGACCGCGCCCACCAGGTCGATCAGATCGGTCACGGCGTTCGCCCTTTGTTCAGGGCCGAGCGTGGCGTCTTCGGCCAGCCACTCGAGTTCATCGAGCACGGCGTGCTGGCTCTCCTCTTTCCAATGAAACCTCAAGACATCCTTGAAAAGAGCTGAAAGCTGCAGGTCGGGCTCGATGCTCTCGGTGAAGTGCGTGAGCGTGAACAGCTCGATGTGGCAAGTGAGCGCCAGCACGGCCCACGTCGACTTGCTCAGCACGACCGCTGCGACCTCGTTCGGCTGCGGTCCAAAATCGTAACCCGCAGGCATGACGGCGGCGCACTGTGCTTCGATGCGCCGGAACATTTCCTGGTGCTTCAGCTCTTCGTCGCTGAAGCGAACCAACGCTTCGAGCGCCGTCTGATCGCCCAAGCGGTGCCGCGCCCCGACGTCGAGCATCTTGGCGTTGATGTAGCGCTCCACGAGCCCGAAGATGTTGGCGTAGGTTCGACCTTGAATCTGTCCGAGAAAGCGGCGTTGCTCGGCGCTCAAGAACACGAGCTCCTGCACCTTCGACAAGCCATCGGGTAGGAACTTCTCGCCCGACTCGAGCTTTCGGCCTTGCAGGACGTCGCGCTCCAGATCCCAGCGCGCGCGCTTCGAAGCCGCTAGCGCGCGGACGTAGCGGTCGTGGTTCGTAGTTTCGGT
>DASSMT010000434.1:0-20261 GCA_035688655.1 Polyangiaceae bacterium
GCTCGCCCCCGCGTTGATCGGCGCTTCGCTGGCGACGCTCAACCTGGTGCCGGTGGCGCTGGCTCCGGTGTTCGCTCTCGCCGGCACGCTCGCCGCCCTGCTCCGAGCGCGACTCTGAAGCCATGCGGTCGAGCTCGGGCCGTCGACCGCATGGCCGGTCAGGCCGCCGCGCGCTCGCACTCGGGTTGGCGCGGAGTGCGCTGAATTTTGCCTCGATTTCCGCGCGCGCGCGCAGCGCTTGACCGCCCGTGCTGCGGGGGGGAGATTGGTTCGGTGAAAAGCGGGGAAACCCATAGCCCGCACGGCGGAAAGAAACTGAAGGCCCCCGACGCCGAACGTCTGCGGGCGGACCTCGAAGCGTACATGACGCGTCGCGGGTTGCGCTCGACCGAACAGCGACGGGTGATCATCGATACCTTCTTCGGCGCCACCGAGCACATCACGATCGATACCTTGCTACGCGAAGTGCGCGCGATCGACTCGCGCGTCGGCTACGCGACCGTGTACCGCACGATGAAGCTCTTGACCGAGAGCGGCGTGGTGCAAGAGCACAAGTTCGGCGATGGCTTCACGCGCTATGAGCTCGCGGACGACGAAGCACACCACGATCACCTGATCTGCATGGAGTGCGGAAAAATCACCGAATTCGAAGAAGACGCGATCGAGGAGCTGCAAGCGAAGATCGCCAAGCGCCACGGCTTTCTGGTGCGCGCGCACAAGCACGAGATGTACGGCGTGTGCTCGGAGTGCCAAGGCAAAGCGCGCGTCGGCCGGCGCTGACTCCGCTCACCCCTCAGGCGCTCAAGGTTCTACGGTCGGTCACGACGAACTGGCTCGGGACGTCGCCCCGGGTGGTCGGAAGCTCGCCGAGCAGCTGAAAATCGAACGCGACCACGAGCGCTTCGCCCGGCGGACAAAAATCCGGCAGCGTGGCGTCGTAAAAGCCGCTGCCGTAGCCGAGGCGGTGCCCGTCGGGCGAAACCGCCAGCGCCGGCACGACCAAGAGTTGAATTTGACCGCGCTCGGCGCGCGGCGCTTCGCGCGGCGGTTCCAAGAAGCGTTGACCGCGCTCGGCCAGCTCCGAGACCTGCCGGACTTGGGCAAAGCCCGTCGAAAATCCGCTCGCGGTCGGCTCCAAGAACGGGAAATACACACGCTTGTCGGCGGAGAGCGCGGCTTCGGCGAGTGGCCGTACGTCGACCTCGCGACGTTCGGGCATTGGCCAAAACAGGCCGACACCGTGCGCAGCCACGAATTGCGGGTGGGCGAGCACGCTTTCCACGATGCGCTCGGAGGCCTGCGCGAGCACGTGCTCCGGGTGCGCTGCCCGCAGACCGCGCATCCGCAAGCGAAGCTGCTTTTTCGCGCGGTATTTCAGATCGGCGAGCGTCTCCGGGTCGAACAGGTCCACCTCGCGATCCTTAGCAGATGCGCGGCCCCCTTGCCCAACCGCGGCTTTCGCGCGGTGCTTTCGCGCGGTGTTCGTCGGGCAGTGCCTGCACGAACGCGCGCCGACACCCCTTCCGAGCGGCGAATTTGCGATACGCTGCGCCCGCGTGAAGGTCGGTTTCGTGATCCCCGCCTACCAGGCGGAAAAGAGCGTCGCAGCGGTGGTCCGTGGCTTGTTCGACGCGCTCGCGTGCGATAGCGCAGCGCCGCTGATCGTCGTCGTCGACGACGGTTCGACGGACGGTACGGGCGAGGCGGCTCGCGCGGCGGGCGCGCGCGTCGTGCGTCACTCGCGTAACCTGGGCAAGGGTTGCGCGTTGCGCACCGGTTTTCAGGCGCTGCTCGAGGGCGGCGCGGACGCGGCAGTGTGCGTCGATGCCGACGGCCAACATCCGCCGGAAGAGGCCGTGCGCTTGGCGCGCGATCCCGCACCACGCGGCGCGCTCGTACTCGGCGTGCGCGATTTGGTCAGGGATGGGGCGCCCCCCGCGAACGTGTTTTCCAACCGTTTCTCCAATCGTTTTCTATCTTTCGCGCTGGGGCGCCAGCTGTCCGACACGCAGTGCGGACTCCGCCGCTATCCGCTCCCGGAAACGCTCGAGCTCGCTGGACGCGCCGAAGGTTACGGCTACGAAGCCGAGCTGATCTTGCGCGCCGCGCGCCGAGGCTTTCAAATCGTCGAGGTGCCGGTGCGCGTCATCTATCCACCAGAAAGCGAGCGCGTGACTCACTTCCACAGTGTGCGCGACCCGGCGCGCATCGTGTATCGCGTGTTATTCACGCTCGCCACGGCGCCGAGGCAGCGACCATGAGCTTCGTCTGGCGTCATTGGGGAAAGCTCACCCTGGCGGCGTTGCTCGGCGGCACCGTCGGCGCACACCTGGCCGTCAACGCGCGCGCGCGGCTCAGTCCGCCGGCGATCGCGGAGCCGCGCGGGGAACCGAGCCGGCCCTCGGCAAACCTGCGTCGCTTCGGCGACTCGTACGCCCTGGGCCGCGGCAAGCTGCTGCAGGTGGGTTTGCGTGGAACGCCGCAGCAGATTGGCTTTCAGCATGCTCGCCTGCTGTATCCCGAGATGGTCGCCAACGAGGGCATCCTGCTCGGCCGCTTTCAAGAACAGGTGCCGAATTTGCTGGCGCGGCGCTTGCTCTTGGATCTGGCCGAGCTTCGCTATGCCCATGTGGATCGCGGCATGTCGCTCGCCCGGCGCGAAGAAATCGCGGCCGGCGCCCGCGGCTTCCAGCCTGATCCGTACGCCGGGCTGTTCCCGACCTATCAGCGCTTCGTGTACCTGAATGCCCTGTACGACATCGCGCTTTCTTTCGAGCATTCGCCGCTGATCGGCTGCACCACGGTGACGCTCGGCGGCGACGCGCTCGAAGGTGGCGGCGGCCTCTTGGCGCGCGCGTTCGACTTCGAGGTCGACGAGGTGTTCGACGATCACAAAGCCGTATTTCTGGTTCAGGAAGTGGGGCAGATCCCGTTTGCTTCGGTGGCCTGGCCCGGACTGGTGGGCGTGGTCAGCGGCATGAATGCTCGCGGCGTCGCGGTGGTCGTGCATGGCGCCCGTGGCGGCACACCCGAGGCCGAGGGTGAACCGGTCGTGCACGCGCTCCGGCGCGTGCTTTCGACGGCAGAAGACACGGAGCAGGCCCTGCGCGCGCTGGCTGAACGCCCGGCAATGGTCAGCCACATCGTGATCTTGAACGACGAGCGCGGCCGCGCCGCGGTCGTCGAGCGTGTGCCTGGCCAGCCGAATTTCGTGCGCTATTTGCCGAGCAAGGCCGCGACCACGAACCACTTCGAAGGACCCGCCGCCCAAGACCAAAAGAACCTGAGCGTGCGCGAAAAGACCTCGACCTTGCCGCGCCGCAACCGCGCTGACGAGCTCTTGGCGCGTCTGCCGGCTCGGCTGTCGTCGAGCGACGCAGTGAACGACGCGATCGCGCTGCTGCGCGACCGTCAAGGCGAGGGCGATCGCAGTCTTTTGCTCGGTGATCGCTCGGCCATCAATGCTTTGATTGCAACCCACGGCGTGGTGATGGACACCAAGCAGCGCATCTTGTGGGTGGGTGAGAGTCCGCATTTGCTCGGCCGCTTCGTCGCGTTCGACTTGAAGCGGCTGCTCGCCTCCGACTATGACCCGGAGCAGCCGAGCGAGCTGCCCGCAAGCGCGGAAGATCCGCTGCTCACGAGCGGAGACTACGCGCGCTTCCGCGCTCAGCACGCGGAGCCGCACTGATCAATCTCTTCCTCTTTCTCGTCCGCGACGCCGAAGGCTGGGCGTCGTGGGACGTGTTGCTTGACCATCAACAAACAACCAACCTCCGTCGCGTCAGTGGTGCACGCTGTCGTCCGGACGCTCGAGCCCGATCCAAGCGCCGCCGCAGGCCAACCCGAAGGCGAGCGGCGCCACCGCCAACGCGAACAGAACCCCGATGGGCGCGGTCATGAACAGCATCGCGATCAGGCCCGCGAGGGCGAGCACGGCGGCCAGCGCCGGCTCGAGCACGCTATGGGCCGCGCTGGCCCGGGCCACCAAATAGCCCGCGATCGGAAAGGCCGAGAGCACCGCGGTCCCGAGCAAAATCAATGGCCCCGAAGAGCGCATGTCCGACTCGTCGGCGAGCGAGAAATCCACACCGAACCGATGCCCGAGCAGCACGGTCAAGCCGAGCAGCGCGATCACCAAACCCAGCGTCGTAAACGCACCGATCAGAATCCAGCGCACCATCAGCCGGTGATCGACCGGGCGCAACGCCTCGCGCAGGGCGCGGAGTGAGGGAGGATCCGGGACGATCCAGTGTTGATGGGGGTGCGATTCGGGCGCGACCTCGCGCAGTGCAATCCAAGTGCCCACGCCCATGAACACGAACAGCGGGATGACCGACACCAACAAGCCAGGCCCGCGCCCCCACACGATGTGATCGTAGAAGCCGTGGAGCAACGTCGAGATCAGCCAGGCCGTGGAGAACCAATGCCCGCGACGGTTCGGCCCGCGCGCGCCCAGCGCGTAACCCCACACGCCCGCAAAGAACAGCTGCGCGGGGGCTTCGACCAGCGCGCGCAACACGGTCACCCCGCCCGGAGTGCCGAGCAGCACCGCCAGGAGCCCTTTGATTGCCGAAAAACCCGCGCCCGCCGCGGCCGCATAGCCGACGCCGAGGCGCGAATCGCTGATCCGCCGACCGCGATACAGCGGCCAAACCACGCTGAGTTTGACGGCTTCTTCGAGCGGTGCCGCGAGCAAGAAGGTGGCCAAAAGTGCCCCGCCGACGCCGCTGGTCGCGACGTCCAGAGACAGCCCGGTGTACGAGAGCACGATGCGCTCGAAGTACACCGTCAAGGCGGCGGCCAGGGCGCCTCCGAGCGCCATGATGATCGTCAGGCGTCGCGAAACATGGCCGAGCGCGCTCACGCGTCGCCAGACCAAGAAGCCCAAGGCGAGCGGAAACAGGACGACGAGCGGCGCAGCTAGCGCGAGCATGACTCTACCGCGGCTGCTCGTTGCTCATTGCCCATGCGCCATCAGAGGTGCAGACCGAGCACCAAGCTGAACATCCCGCCCGCTCCGATTCCAGAGCCGTCTTGCGCGTAGACGGCAGCCGAGCTGCCCGGGAGCAACGGAACTGCAGCCGAGGCGGAGCGGCTGAGAAACAGCAGATCGCCGCTCAGGTTGCCACCGACCGAAAACGTGTTGCTCAGGTACACATCCAGGCCGACCGCGCCGCGCACATTCGCCCCGTGAGCGCTCGGCTTGAATGCGCTCAGCTCATCCGGCTTGAAACCGCCCAGGGAGGCATAGCCCACGCCGAGCGAAAAGTACGGCTCCCAGCGCCCGAGCGGGATATGCATGCCGGCTTCGGCACCCAACGTCCACAGTTGCCAATCGGGGAAATTGCCGAAGCGAAAGCGCGCGCCAAAAGTAAACGCCAAGAGTCGCGCGCCCAAGCCCGCGCCGTAGCCCATGCCGAAGCCCTTGGAGTCGGCTATCGTGCCGTCTACCAGGTTGTCGTGCTTCAGCGCTTGCAGCCCGACGTACTGTGGGCCGAGCTCGGCATTCAACCACGCGAACTCCAGGCCGCGACCGCTGTCTTCCTTGTCGGCGCGATCGAGTGCGGCCTCCGTCTGCGTGGTCTGCGGCGGGTTTGGATCGCTCTGCACTGCTTCGGGAGGTTTGAGCCCGCCTGCTTGCAAATTGGAGCCTGCGGGCGCGTCCGCCGCCAGTGCCGGAGCCGCCGAGCCGAGCAGGGTGAACGAGGCACACAACACGGAAGCGCCGTACTTCATGATCGTGCCTCGCAGCCTAGCATTGCTCAGACGAATTGCGGAACACGCTCGAGCAACGCGGCGTCGGACAGTTCCGCAGCCAGCGCTTCGAGCGGCGCTCGCTGTGCGCCGCGATAGCGCAAGTCCGCCAAATTCTCGGTCAATGGCACATCCAGTCGCAAAGTGGCGAGGCGTTTGTACAAGAGTGCGTCGGCGCGTCGCTCGGCCAAGTTCTGGGCCAGCACCGCAGCTCCGCGCAGCGAGACACGCCAAGAGGAGGAAAGCTCCGGGATGGCATCGATCGTTCCATGGGCGCTCAGCACGGCCGCCGCTGACTTGGCACCCCAGCGCGGAATTCCAGGGATGCCATCCGCAGTGTCGCCCACCAACGCGAGATAGTCGGGGATCTGCGCGGGGGTGACGCCGAACTTCGCGTTCACGCCGGCTTCGTCCAGCAGCTTGTTGCGCATGCGATCCAGACACACCACGCGCGTGCCGACCACGCACTGCGCGAGATCTTTGTCCGGCGACGCGATCAGCACGCGCTCGACCTCCGAGTCTTGCGCGAAGCGCAGCGCGGCGGTCGCCAAGGCGTCGTCGGCTTCGAACTCGACCATGGACCAAACCACGAGACCGAGCGCGGAGCAGACTCGCTCTGCGAGCTCGAACTGGCCCCACAGATCCGGATCGATGCCTTCACCGGTCTTGTAGCCGTCGAACAGCTGGTTTCTAAACGATTCGATCACGTGATCGAAGGCCACGGCCACGTGGGTCGTGCCTGGCTCACGCAGCAGCGCGAGCATGGAGCGCGCGAGCCCGCGCACCGCACCGACCTCGACCCCTGCCGCATTCTTCGCCGATGGCACGGCGTAGAAAGCACGAAAAAGCTCGTAGGTGCCGTCCACCAAATGCACATTCATGGGCCAAATTCCGTCACATTTTGCAATACCGGGCGAGCGTAACTCGCCCCCCTTGCGTTTGCGCCCCTAACTTGCGAAAAATGTCGCCCCGCACAGTTCATTCGCGGTTAGACGGCGGTATCCCAATGCGTTCAGTCAAATTCAAAATAGCGCTGGCTTCCTTTGGCGCACTGGTTGCGTTCGCGAGCTGCACGCTCATCACGGACGTCGATCGCAGCAAGATCCCGGCGGAGACCCCCGGCGATGCCGGCGAGGGTAACGGCGGCAACAACGGCTCGATCGGCGGCGGCGGCAGCGGCGGTCACGGCGCGGTCGGCGGCTCGGAAGAACCCGCGGGCAGCGGCGGTGAGGCCGGCGAGAGCGCAGGCGCCGCGGGCGAGTCGGGCAGTGGCGGCAGCACCGCGGGCAGCGGTGGCAACACCGCGGGCAACGGCGGCAGCACCGCGGGCAACGGCGGCCATGCAGGCACCGCGGGCAGCAGCGCAGGCACCGGCGGCAGCACCGCGGGCAACGGCGGCCATGCAGGCACCGCAGGCAGCAGCGCAGGCACCGGCGGCAGCACCGCAGGCACCGGCGGCCATGCAGGCACCGCAGGCACCGGCGGCAGCATCGCGGGCAACGCTGGCACGGGTGGCAGCGAAGGCGGCACCGGCGGCACCGGCGGCAGCACCGGTGGCACCGGTGGCGATGACAACACCGGCGGCACCGGCGGCACCGGCGGCTGAGCCGAGAAAGCGTTGCAAGTCCAAGCGCCGCCCGAAGGCTTTGGGTCTCGCATCGAGCAAGCGCTGAGCAGCTTCGATTTGCCCGCCATTGACGCGCAGGCGAGTCAGCAGCTCGGCGCCTACTGTGAGCTCGCGGTTACTTGGAACCAGCGGGTCGACTTGACGGCAGCCCGCAGCGCCGACGAGCTCGTCGATTTGCTGCTGGCCGATGCGCTCGCCATCTGCGCTGCTCGTCCAGGGAGCGCGGGGGAGCGCTGGTTCGACGTGGGCAGCGGCATCGGGGCTCCGGGCATCCCCCTGGCTTTACTTTCGCCAGTCCGCATGACCTTGGTCGAACCGCGCAGCAAACGAGTGGCGTTCTTGCGCACGGCAGCTGGCGCGCTCGGTCGTCCCGACATCGTGGTCAGTCGCTCGCGTTCCGATGAATTTCCGGCGTCTAGCTGCGAGGTCGCGGTTTCTCGCGCCACGCTGCCACCACCCCAGTGGTTGAAAGAGGGCGCGCGCCTGGCGACGAACAGCGTCTGGCTGCTCTTGGCGAAAGCGGCCGTCCCAGACTTGGACGGCCGAGAGCTCTTGGCCGACGTCGCCTATTCGTGGCCGCTCACCGGTGTTCAGCGCCGGGCCATCTGCGTAACGGCGCAAAGTTCACGTGACGCGATAAAAATCTGACGCGCGCTGGTACGAAGCTGCAGCTAGGTCGCGATCACGATGGCCGAGTGAGTTGCCCGCCCCGCATTGTTGAAAATGCAAGGCGTGATCGATTTCACTTCACCCCATTTTTGTGGGGAAAAATCTGGGCGAACGCGAGGTAACTACGTTGACGAGAGCCAGCGCCCGGGAGCAAGCTGCGCCCCATGCTGAAAGGCAGCGGCACACGCAAGCTCGGCGGCCGCGACAGATTGCGAGCGTTTCAACGGTTCCTCGGCTGGTCACTCGTCGCTTTGTTCGTCTCGCTATTTCCGAGCCGAGCTCACGCCTACACCTGGATGATCAAGCATGGTTACGCCAGCTGCCCAGCGTGTCACGCCGATCCGTCCGGGGGCGAGCTGCTCACCTCCTACGGGCGCGTGCAAAGCGACGAACTCTTGCGGATGAAGTACGGCAAGGCCAAGAGCGAAACTTCACGCAATGCGCTGAAGGCGCCGCGGCTCTTGCGCAACACGCTCGAGCTGAAGACGGACGCCTTCTCGGGCAAAGACGAAGAAGCCACGAGTGCCGAGTCCGAGCCCGAAACCAAGGCAGAGGGAGAAGGCGAAGCAGAAGCCGCTCCCGCCGCCGCCAGCACCGAAGCCGCGCCCACGAGTGAGGAGAACGAGCGCTACCCGGGCGAGTTCTTGTGGGGTTTGGTGAAGCTCCCCGATTGGCTGCTGCTCGGCGGCAGCTATCGACATCTGATGGTGATTCGTCCGAGCTCACAGGCCAAGAATTTCTCTACTTTCCCGATGATGGCCGACCTCTACGGCCAAGTGCAGTTCGGCAGTTTCAGGGCGGAGGGCAGCCTCGGGGTGGTGCGCGTCGGCGTCGGCTCACCGTACGCTCGCGCCGCGCAGCTCACCACCAATCAGGGCGATCAGTGGAACCTGCTCTCGCGCACTCACTGGCTCGGCTTCGACTTCGGCGAAGGCGCGATGACCCTGCGCGCCGGTCACATGAATCTGCCGTTCGGTATCCGCATCCCAGAACACACGATGTGGGTGCGCCAAGCGACCCTCACCGACCGCGAATCGGCGCAGCAAGATGGCGTCGCGTTCGCCTACAACGGCGAGAAACTGCGCGGCGAAATCATGGGCATCTTGGGCAACTACCAAGTCAACCCGGACAAGTACCGCCAGCGTGGCTATAGCTTGTATGCCGAGTACTTGGTCGGCGAACGCACCGGGATCGGTGTGAGCTCGATGATCACCAAGGCCAAGAAGGACCGCATCACTCTGCAGTTGGATCCCCTGCGCCAAGCGCACGGCGCCTACGTGCGTTCGGCTCTGACCGAGGACCTGGTGGTGATGGCCGAGGCAGACGCACTCTTTACCAGCGATCACGACGCGGGCTACGTCGGCTTCCTCCAGGTCGACTACGAAATCATCCGCGGTTTGCACCTGATGGCAACAGGCGAAGTCCAAGACCGCGGCTACGATCGGCTGTCGGCCAACCCCAAGAGCAAGGGCAACGGCCAAGCTCAGTTCGGCGTGTGGGGCTCGGTCGATTGGTTCTTCTTACCGCACTGCGAATTCCGCGCCGACGCTTACAGCCGGCAGCAGGAAGACTTCACCATCCTCGGCCAACTGCACGTGTTCCTGTGAGCTCAAAGATGATGCCCGTAAGCAAAACTCGCCCCTCTCGCGCTCGGTCGTTGCAACTGGCGGTCGCTGCGAGCCTCGCGCTGAGCGCATTCGGCAGTGCACGGACAGCGCACGCCACCTCGAGCTATCCGCCCGAAGTCGCCAAGGCCTTGGAGCAACAATTCCCGGGCCAGTCGTACTGCGTGCCCCAGTGCATCACCTGTCACCTCACGAACGAGGGCGGCTTCGGCACCATGAACGTCTTCGGCAAGAATCTGGAGACCAAGGGCATGCTGCCGCCAGGAAATCCAGCTCTGGTGGCCCCGGCATTCGACAGGTACTTCAAGCTGACTCCGGCAGCGACCGATCCCCAAGCGAGTACCCTGTTCATCGACGGCACCACGCGCCCCTTTTTCGACAGCGACCAAGACGGCGTGAGCGACTACACGGAGCTCCAGAAACAGGACTCGCCTTCCGTGCCATTGCCTGCCGGCGTGGGTGAGTTTTGCCCCACGGACGCACCGCAGTACGGCTGCTTCGCGCGCGTCGCAGGCGCGCCGCCACCCGTCGATCGCTTGGGGTTGTTGTCTGCTGGCCTGGTCGTGTTCGGCTTGGCTGCCTTCCGTCGATTCAAGCGGGCTCCGCGGGCCTCCTGACTCGCCCGTTCCGCGCTTGGCCGGCCGGCGCGTGCCCCGTGAGAGGCGCGGCAACATCGGAGTAAGTTTGCGTATTTCGGCGGAGAATTAACGGGTTTCGAATCGGCCTCAGACGGGCATGGAGTCTGAGTAGAATATTGTGTAATAGTTCCCCGGTTGACCTGATAGTCGAGGTCGAAAACTATGATTTCACTCGGATTTTTTCGATGACAGTCATGGCTCCGGAAGCGAAATCCAATACCCGCCGAACCGAAGGTGTGCGTGTCAAAGGGCGCGCTGCACGCGTTGTCTCAGACGTGTTGATCGCCACCGCGGAAGAGTTGAGCCGCGTCGGTTACGCCGCATTGCGCGTGGAGGACGTGGCCCTGCGCTCGGGCGTGAACAAGACCACGATCTATCGGCGCTGGCCGACGAAACCGGATCTGGTGAGCGCCGCACTGCGCGCTGTGTGGGAATCGCCAGAAGTCCCCGACACCGGCTCACTGCGCAATGATTTCGTGAGCTCGCTGAAAAAGACCGCTGCGTTTGCCATGTCGCCGATCGGTCGCGGGCTGACGCGCGTGATTCAAATCGAACGAGCGCACTCCGAGGTCGAACCCATCGCTCGCTCGCTCCGTGAAGAGTTCCGCGATTTTCGGCAAGTGCTGGTGCAACGCGGCATCGATCGCCAAGAGTTGCCCGCCGACACGGACGCGCGCTTTCTCACCGACATGATGGCCGCCCCGATCTTCTATCGTCTGTTCACGGAGGGCGAGGCGGTATCGGCGGAGTACATCGAGCGCGTGGTCGACGTGGTTCTGTGCGGCGTGAAGGCATGCGACCAGCACCGCTGACCCGTCACCGACGTGCATGACGTTCTTCGAGCCGCCGTTTACTTCGCTCACTCCGCTGGTCGAACGCGCGCTGGGCGATAGCCAGCCGGAGCTCGAAGAAATCGTGGGCGGCGCTTCGACGCGCCGCTTTTTCCGGCTGACTGCCGAAAGCGGTCGGCGCGCGGTGGCGATGTACGTTCCGCTTCCCAGTCAAGAACTGAGCAAGGCACAAGAGACGGGGCGACGCTGGCCATTCCTCGAAGTGCGCGACTTGCTCGCCGAGCGAGGCGTGCGTGTGCCCGCGCTGCTGGCCGAGTCGTGTGACACCGGCTGGCTGTTGGTCGAGGATCTGGGCGACACACTGGCTCAACACCTGGAGCACTCGGCGCACGACAAGCGCTCCTTGTATCAGTCCGCCGTGCGCGATCTGGCGCGTGCCCAGCGCGCTCTTTCATCGCTCCCTGAAGACTCGATCGTGCGGCAGCGCGCGTTCGACGTCGATCTCTTGCGCTGGGAGATCGATCACTTTCGTGAGTGGGCGCTCGACGCACGCGGCATCGGGCTCGATGCCGAGCAACGTGCCACTTTCGCCGCAGCCGCCGAGTATTTGGCAGTGACGATCGCCTCGTGGCCGCGCGGCTTCGTGCACCGCGACTATCAGAGCCGCAATCTGATGGTCGTCGCCGACCAAAACGGCGGCCACGAGCTCGGCTGGATCGACTTCCAGGACGCCATGCTCGGCCCGCGTGTCTACGATCTGGTCGCGCTGCTCGGCGACAGCTACCAAACCTTCGATCGCGCGTTCATCGACGCACGTTTGGCCGAGTTCGGCGCTGAGCTCGGTCTCGACGCTGCGGAGCAAGCCACGCTCGGCCGACAATTCGACACGGTCATGGTCCAGCGCAAACTGAAGGACGCGGGTCGCTTCGTGTTCATCGAGCGCAAGAACGGCAACTCGAGCTTCCTGAAATTCATCGAACCGACGGTCGAAAAAGCGCGGGCATCGCTGGCCAGGCTCGCCGACGACCCCGAGCTTCAGGGCCTGACGCAGCTATTGGCCAGGATCTTCGAGCGCGCGTGAGCGGTGGCTGAAGACAGCCCACAGAGTGTCAGCCGATCAGTTGGCTGACGCTCCGCACTCGGTACTCGCTCAGCTCTTCAGGTCGAAATCGACATCGACGGTGACGTCACTCTGCGCACAGACGCCGAACGCGCACAGCTTCTTCTCGTCGATGTTGTGGTTGGTGACGACCAAGGCAAACTTCGCGTGCACGTGTTTGCCCGCGATGGAGTAGGTCACGTCCACCGGCTTCGACACGCCGTGGAACCTCAGGGTGCCCTTGACCTTGGCGTCCTTCTTTTCCTTCTCGTCGATCTGATCCTTGTCGATCGTGAGCGTCATGTCCGGATGCTTGTCCGCTTCGAAGCGCTCCTGCATGTGTTTGTTGCGTTGACCGTTGTCGGTGTCGATCGAATTGAGGAAGGTCTTGAAGGTGACGGTCTTGTCGGTCTCGTCGATCACCAGGTTCGAGGACTTGCCTTCGATCTTCATGCCCGCCGGGCCCTTGGCGTGAACCAGGATCTTCGAGTTCTGCGCTTTGTACTTGGCCGAGGCGACGGCCGCGACCGACAGGACCGCTGAAAGGGTGGCGACGAAGTAGGCAGAACGCATCTTGAAGAACATCACTGGTTTCCTCGAAATATGAGCGGAGGTTTCTGAGTTTCGACGGACCACAAACCTTACTTATTCAGGAGCAGGCGTCGAGCATTCCATGCTGAGAGTGCCACGCAGGACGCAGAGGCAGGCAAGACTAAAAAATCTAGCCAGGACGAAGTTTTTCGCGAGCGGCTGGTTGGTTTGCTGATACTACGCGAAGGGGCGAGAAAAAATTCCCCCCCTCACTCCAGAGACGAATCACCGGCGAAAGGTTCCGGAGAATCGGCGTGGACCGGCAAATACTCGAGCTCGAGCTCCGAGTCGCAGAACAAAAGCCAGCTTCGCTTCGAGATCCCGAGCGTGCGCAGCTCAGGGAGCAAGCGTTGCCGAGCGCAGTCCGGATCGGCCAGAAGCAGGTCGATGTACCCGTAGCGTAGGCCCAAGCCGAAACCGACCATCGCTCCGTCACGTTCGTTCAAGAGTCGTTGAATCAGTCGTTCGAATTTCGAGCGCTCGGCGAGGCGTGCTTCGGCGCTGGTCAGGCTCGTGTCGTATTTCAAGTACGTAAATAGTGCCCCTGAAGTCGTGAATCTTCCGGAAAAGAATGGCTCACCGCGCAAGAAGCATTTCTTCGGCTCCGGTACGCGTGTGCTGCAGAATACCAAGTCGTCCTGCGCGGCATAGTCGCAGGCCCGCTCGGGCGAGAGTTCGAACGCGAACCAATCATCCGTGTCCGTTCCGTGACCGAACGATGGCTCGACCAATCCCAATCTGAGCCCGGCAATCGCCGCGCGAACGCTGTCGAGGAGCAACTCGATCGGCTGGGCCGCGCGCTCTTCCGCACTTTCGTTCAGCACCGTCAGCAAGCCGCCGCGAACCGTGGGCGTGGCGAGCACGCCGCCGATCCAACGCTCGAAAATTTCTGCGCCTAGCGCCAGCTGGACGAGGTCTTCGGCGGCTTCACTCTCGCCTGCGTTGCCATTGCCGCCGGGCAGATACACCACGACCTCCAGCAGGTGCCCGCGCGCGAAGCCGACGCGCGCGCGTGCCCTGCTGAAATCGAGCCCGCTCTTCGCGCGGATTTGGCAGAGCGCGAGCTCGCACGGAAGCGGCGCGTCGAAGCGCGCGGAGCTCAGGATGGATAGGGCGCGGTGCATCAGCGGGCCCGCTTCTTGCCATAATCCAGCACCTCTGCGCGCACTTCGAGCACGCCCGCGCGCAGTTTCCCGAGTCGTTCGAAGGCCGCCCGCGACAAATCCAAGATTCGCCGCTCGCTGCCGAACGGGCCGCGATCATTGATGCGCACCACCACCGTGCGTTTGCCGTCGCGACGCGTCACGCGCAAGATCGTACCAAGGGGCAAGCTGCGGTGAGCAGCGGTGAGAGCGCTCGGTTGATAGCGTTCGCCGCTGGCCGTCTTGTGCCCGGCGAGCCGGTCACTGTAATAGCTGGCTTCACCCTCCAGAGTGGTGATGGCAGGCGCCGCCTGGAAGCGTGTGGTCAGGGCCGCATCTTCGGCCGTGAGCGGCGCGGGCTCCGAGTTCGGCAGAGTCGCAGCGCTGGAAGTCGCGCTCGGCGCGCGCTGCGACGTGCTCGGTGTGTGGGCGACCGGCTTTCTCGGTTCTTGGACACACGCGGCGATCACAAGCAGCAAAAGGGCCAATCCGAAGCGCCGCACCACACCCGAGCGTACACCGCTTCCAAGTTGAACGGACCGTGAATTTCTGGACCTCCAAACGGTTGAAGGTCCAGAAATTCACGGTCCTTTGCCGAGGTCTGGGCGCGGTGTCTGGGCTTTCTCAATCACCCCAACTGCGCTGGGGTGATGCGACTTCCAGCGTCGCGCGGCGCTCATGACCCGCGTGCGTCAGTGCTTCAGCGCCGCAATTTCGTTTGGCTTGCGATTTTCCAGAGTGAGCTCGGAAAGTTGGTCCTCCATTGCCACGCGCTCGGTCAGTCGTTTGGCTTCGAGATCGGCGGCGTCGATGGTGGTCTTTTGTAGGCGCTGGCTGATTTCCTCCATCTTCTTCGCTAAATGGCGGCTCAGCTCGCCGGCCTGCGCCACGCGTCGCAGTGACACGAGCTGCTCGTTGATTTCGTCGATGCGCTCTCGATACACGTTGCTCTGAGCCTGAATCGTCGCCAGCCGCTCGTCGAGCGCGACCATCGCCCGATGGCGCTCGACGATTTGCGTCAATTTGCTGGCGAGCTCCGGCTCCAACTTGGTCGCGGAATGCAAGAACAAGCCGAGCTCGCTGATGCCGCCCTCGCTGCGAATGTCGAGTGACTTTTGCATCGGAGTCGACTCTTCGATCGAAAGGTTCACGCTCTCGTTCGCGGGCACGTTGACTGCGAACAGGTAAGCACCGCCCAGCCTTTCGACTCCGGAGGCGGGGGCCTCCAGCTTGAAACCGTCCGTAATCGGATGGCGCACGTAGACCATTGCCGGTTTGCCGTCGCGATTGCTCAGGGACAACTTGGTCGTGCGAATACTGCGCGCTTCGCTGCGCACGATCCCGCGCTCGATGGTCAGCAGACGATCGATTTGTTCGCGCGTGGCCTGCTCGGTGTCGACGATCAACTTACGATCCAGCGCAAACGGGACGAACGCACGGCTGTCGGGCAAAATCGCGTCCGACAGGCCCTCACCCAAGAACTGTCCGTCCGCGTACACGGTGACGGGACCCGCATCGAGCGTGTGATGCGTCGGGTTCTGCAACAACACTGCGCGGAAGGCATATTTTTTCGAGCCGCGGCTCGAGATCGGATCGTAGAAATAGACGTCTTTGGCCTGCGCCGCGGCGGTCAGCAGGCTGACCATGGCCGAGTGTCCTTTTTCGATCGTCAGTGGCGACGGAGCGAGGAAATATGCGCTGCCGAGCGGGGCGTCTCCACTCGTGTCCGTCGCGCTCCTGCCTTGGACGGGCTTCGGTGCTTCGCTATCCGCAGCCACGATGCGCACGCCGTCCCCGTTCGCGATTTGTCCGGTCGCGACCACCTCGACTTGTTCGGGTCGCACGCCGTTTTGGAGCAGCTGGTCGCGAATGGCATTGGCGCGTTCGAGGGACTTGCCCGCGCCGTCCGTCTCGTTCGCTCGCGCAAAGCCGAGCACCTTGACCTTGTTCTGATTGCCCTTGAGGTTCGCCGCCAGGCGCGCGATGGCCGCGGTCGGCGCCGGCTCGGCCGGTTTCTCTTCGCGCGGCATCTCGCCCGCTGTGTCCGCGATGCCTGCGCTGAACCTAGCCCCGGCCGCGGTCGCCGCCGGCGGGGGAGCCGCTGCGGCCCGTTTGGGTTTGGAGCGGGAGTCGTGCTGGGCGTACAGTTGAGCCGATTGCTCGATCCTGACGACGCGCCGTGGATTCTTCAGATCGTCCACCGCGTCGGCCCCGAAATTCCCCAGAACTCGCACTTCTTTGCTGGCCACGGCGTACGAAGAGCCACCCGGAGGCGGTGCCAGGCCGAGCTCGCTGCTGTCGCTCAGCGTCTCGCGTTCCACGTAACGCACGCTCTGCAAGTCGTACTTGAAGGACAACGCAGAGGTCGAACCGACACCGACCGCGACTTTCTTCCAATCTTCCCCAGACACGTTGTCGACCACGGCCCAGCTCTGGAGCTCTGCCGGAGCGCCTTGCTTGAGCTGTAGCCGGTAAGTCGGCTTCCACGCCGGACTCTCGGTCACGTACGAGATGCGCAAGTCGTAATCGCCCGCTTGGGGCAGGTTGACCATCACGGTCGTGATGCCCTCGGCGTGCTCCTGGGTGGGAAACGAGATCGGCACTGCTTTGCCCGTGCGCGCGTCGACCACGCTCAGCGACTTCAAGAAATCGTCGAGACGCTCGGCTGGCACTTCGAGAGCGAAGCGATCGCCGTGCACGATGGCGCGCCGTTCGAAATAAGCGACCCCGTTTCGATACACCACCACTCGACCGAGCGCCGCGTCCGTCTGAATCGGCCGCGGCATCGAAGCCGCGCACCCCGACAACAACGCACCCCCACACACCGCCAGCAGCGAAGCCTTGAGCACGAAAGACATGTTCACACCTTGTTGAATTGGAAACCCAAATCCTTGGGCATCTTGGCCGTCGAGGGCACAACGCGGACCGGGCTGAGCTTCTTACGCACCGGGTTGCAAAACGATCCCAGGGCCGCGCGCGGCCGAAGCTAAGTCTGTGATCTCACGCAAAAAAGTTGCCCGAGCCGGAACCCAAAACCGGGCCTAGTAGTGCTAGCTTGCCCGCCTCGACATGGCTGACACCCCCGAAGCGCCCCCCCAGAGAGTGAACCTCTCCGCGCGCGGTCTGCGGCTCGGCGAGCGTGAGGTGCCGCTGATCTCGGGCAGCGTGCATTACTGGCGACTCGATCCGCGCGAGTGGCTGGCCGCGCTCAGCGCGCTGCAGAGTATGGGTATCGAGATCGTGGACGTGTACCTCCCTTGGGGCGTCCACGAGCAAAACGACGGTAGTTTGGATTTCGGCACGCGCGATGCGCGGCTCGACGCGGTGCGCTTTCTGCGGCTCGCGCACAGCCTGGGCCTGCTGGCGATCGTACGACCTGGACCGCACATCAACGCGGAGCTCACGTTCTTCGGCATCCCCGAGCGGGTGATCTGGAGTCGAGATTGCCAAGCGCGTTCTCCGCGCGGCATGCCGGTGGTGTTGCCAGTACCGCCGCTCGCGTTTCCGGTCCCCAGCTACGCCAGCGTCGCGTTCTTGGACGAAGCCGACCGCTGGCTGGAAGCAGTCGCCGAGCAGCTCGCGCCGCTGGTCTGGCCCAATGGTCCGATCGTGCTCTGTCAAGTGGACAACGAAGGAGCGCTGTACTTCCGCGACGGCGTGTACGACCAAGATCATCACCCGGATGCGGTCGCCACCTACCGCGCGTTCTTGCTCCACAAATACGGCAGCATCGAGCGCATCCGCGAAGTCTTGCACGACCCGGCCGCGGATTTGGCAAAGCTGCTACCCCCCGCGCGCTTTTCAGCCAATTCACCGCTGGATCTGGCGCGACACTTGGACGCGGCCGAGGCGCAGGAAGAGATCATCGCGCGCGCCTTTCTGCGCATGAAAGAGACGCTGCAGCAGGCAGGCCTCGCGGGCATTCCGACCATGCACAACTTGCCGTTCGGCGAGGGTTCGACTCCGCTCGATCCAGAACGCGTGAACCGCGTCGTCGAGCTGCTCGGGCTCGACTACTACCACGTGGCCTCCGAAACCACGCGCGCCGAGATTGCCCGACGCACGAGCGACTTGGTCGTGCGCGCGCGCGCCCGTGGCTACGCTCCATTCGCGTGCGAATTGGGCGCCGGCTTCCCGCCGTTCTTCCCGCCCATCAGCGAAGCCGACAGCGCCTTCACCGCGCTGACCGCGCTCGCGTACGGGCTGCGTGGCTTCAACATCTACATGGCCGTCGAGCGCGACCGTTGGATCGGCGCGCCCATCGATCGCCACGGTCGCCGCCGACCGTTCGCCGACTTTTGGGAGCGGCTCGTCGCTGCACTCGAGCGCTTGGACTTTTTCGGTCTGAACATTCGCGCCGCGGTGCACATCGTCGTGCCGCGCAATTTGCGACGTTTGGCGCGCGTGCTGCACGCTTTCGGGCCAGTGACTCTGGCTGCGTTCCATGTTTCGGGCGGCGGCGCCGAAGAAGCCTGCTTCGAGGACGATTTCGGCATGGGTAGCCCGGTCGTGATCGACGCTTGGCAATTCGTGAAGCGCTTGGAATCGGCGCTCAGCGCCGAACGCATCCCGTACGCGGTGGTGGCCGGGGATCTCACCGAGCAGGCCTTGCAGCAGGGGCGCTGGACCGTGGTCGCCTGTGCCGGCGGTCTCGAGCAAGAGATCCGCGAGCCGCTGACACGCGCGATGGAAGCGGGGCGAGCGATCAGCATCGGCCCCTACCCCGTGGAGCGCGACGCCATCTTTCAGCCGTTGCGCGAGCCGTTCCGAACCGTCACCGGCGGCAGCGTGCCGGACGCGCTCGACCTGGACGAGTCCGCATTGCGCGCGGCGGTTCGCGCAGCGAAGGTGGCACTCGAGCTGCCGAGCATCGAATGCTCGCCAGAAGGCATCTCCGTTACGATTCACCACGACGACGCCGGACAAGCCCGAGTGGCCTTCGTCATCAACCCGACCGCGCGCGCGCTGCGCGCAGAATTGTCACTGCCCGGGATTGGGCGTGCGGTCGACGCGCTCGACGGCAGCGAGTTTCGTGCTAAACAAGGCCGGTTCGAGCTGCCGCTGCCGCCGTACACGGTCCGCCTCTTCGAGCTCTTTCCCTTGCTTTTCTCCGCGTAAATGTTGATCGAGATCAATCCGGTTCATCCGGAACCACGCAAGATCCGCCGTGCCGTCGATGCGCTCGAAGCCGGTGAAGTGATCGCCTACCCGACCGACACCGTGTACGGGCTGGGTTGTGATCTGTTCAACAAGAAGGCCGTCGATCGGCTCTATCAAATCAAAAACCTCGAGCGCTCGCAGATGCTCGCGTTCGTCTGCCAAGACTTGGCGGACGTGTCCAAGTACGCGGTGATGCACAACGACGTGTACCGGACGTTGAAGAGATACTTGCCTGGCCCCTACTGCTTCATCCTGGAGGCGACCCGAGAGGTGCCGCGAGTCATCCAGTCGAAACGCAAGACAGTGGGCGTGCGCATCCCCAAGCACCCGGTCACGCTCGCGATCTGTAAAGAGCTCGGCCGACCCATCATCTCGAGCACGGCCTCCCGACACGGCGAACCGGGCATCCCGGACCCGGCAGAAATCGACGACCTTTTTCCCGGCCTTTCGCTGGTGTTGGACGCTGGTCCCGGCGGCACCGAGCCGACCACGGTGATCGACCTGACCTTGAACCCGCCGACCATCGTTCGCCGCGGCGCGGGCGACACGGCCGCCTTCGAGCGCTGACCGCGTATCCCCATCGGACGCGCTCGGCTTTTCGCTCGCGTCGAACTCGTTATGCGGAATTTCCGCAATTGGAGCCCGTCGGCGACGGGAGCCGAGCGCTAGCTCGCTCTCGGGAAGACTCGCAGCTCGCTCTCGGGGAGAGCAGAGTTGATTCCACCGACTCATAGAGCTATCTAAGCCCCACAATGACCTTCGTAGTCACGGACAACTGCAAAGGCTGCCGCTTCACGGACTGCGTGGCGGTATGCCCGGTCGATTGCTTTCACGGCGACGACGACATGCTCTACATCGACCCTGCTGAATGTATCGACTGCGGGGCGTGTGTTCCGGAGTGTCCCGTCGAAGCCATTTTCGACGAGACGCAGGTTCCGAACGACCAGAAGCATTGGACCGCGATCAACGCCGAGCGCGCCGCCAACTTGCCCGTGGTCAACGTGCAGGTCGACCCGCTGCCCGGCGCCCAAGAGCGCAAAGAGAAACTCGGTTTCTGAGTGCCCGGGCGAAGTCGCGGTGCGAACAGCGCACCGCGACCACTGCCGCGCTCAGGGTGTGAGTTTGAAGCTGGCGCGTGTCTGCACTTGCACCCCCAGCCGTT
>DASSMT010000443.1:0-4559 GCA_035688655.1 Polyangiaceae bacterium
CGCGGTGCCCTCCACGTCCAGGCTCACGCCCAATTCCCCCCAAGTGGTCTCTCCGATCCAGCCCTCGGTGACCAGGGTCACGCGGCGCGCCGCGACCGCTGGTTCGCGCCGCGTGAGCCAAGCCTCGAGTTTGTCGCCGGCGGGCGGCACCTGCTCCCCCACCAAAATTCCCCAATCTTGCTCGAGCCAAAGCTGGGCCTGTGAACAAACCCCGAACGCGACTGCCGCCAGCAGGCCACCCCCGATGAATGCGGTCCAGACTCGCACGGGGATCAGGGTACCGCTCGGCGCCGCGCGGGGCCAAGCGCCAGCCACGCTGCGCTTGACGCGGCAGCGCCCTGGCCGCAAATCTGCGCTCAACTAGCCATGCAAATCACCGTCAACGGCGACGCCCACGAAATCCCCCCGGGCACCACCGTGCGCGGTCTGGTCGAGACCTTGGGGCTGACCGAGGGCCCCGTGGCCGTGGAGCGGAACCGTGAGGTCGTGCCCCGAGCCGAGCACCCGAGCACCGAGCTGAAGCCCGGAGACGTGCTCGAGATCGTGCATTTCGTGGGCGGCGGCTGAGCCCTTTCCCGCTTCTAGTGCCGCGCTAGCTCTGACGGTGGGCTTTGGCGACTTCCACGTAGCGCGCCGCGAGCAGGCGGCCTTGGGGCCATTCGTCGTCTCGCAGCTCGCGCACGACCTTGCCCGGCGTCCCCACGACCAAAGTACGCGGCGGGATCTTCGTGCCTGCGGTGACCAGTGCACCAGCGGCGATCGTGGCTTCCGCGCCGATTTCGCAGTTGTCGAGCAGGATCGCGCCCATGCCGATCAGGGCGCCATCACCGATCAGCGCGCCGTGGATCACGACGTTGTGACCGACGGTCACTTCCTCGCCGATCACCGTGTTCGAGATCCCGGACGACATGTGCAGCATGCTCAGGTCCTGAATGTTGGAGCGCGCTCCGACGCGAATCGAACCGACGTCCCCGCGCAGCACGCTGCCATACCAAATGCTGACGTCCTCACCCAGCTCGACGTCACCGATGACGCGAGCGGTGTCGGCCACGTACACGCCTTCGGCGACTTTCGGCCAAATGCCCTTGAAAGCACGGAAAATGTCGACCATCACGGCCCCACGACGACGGGTAGTGCCCGGCGCGTAGCCGCGCTGGGCGTGGACGGCGGACGGGACGGGCTCACGGGCAACGAAAACCCGGGCTCGACGTCGGCGCGCAGCGAGTTGTTGTACGCCTCGCGGATGCGCACTGGCACCATCTGACCCAGCACATCGGCCGCGCATGCAAAATGCACGATCTCGTTGCGTTCGCTGCGCCCCATGAAGTCGCCATTTTTGCCGCGACGCTCGGCGAGCACGATCTCCGTCGTGCCGATCAAGCTCTCCAAGTGCTCGCGCCGATGACGATCGGTCAGCTCGAAGATCTGCTCGAGGCGGGCGCTCTTTTCCGCCTCCGGCACGTCATCCACCAAATTGAGCGCCGGCGTGTTGGGACGCTCCGAGTAGGTGAAGCCGAAGAAACCGCTGAACTTGACGCGCTCGCACAGCGCCAGGGTGGCCTCGAAGTCCTCACGCGTCTCGCCCGGGAAGCCCACGATCACGTCGGTCGAGAACGTCACGCCCGGGACGGCAGCGCGCAACGCATCCAGGCGCTCGAGGTATTCATCGACCGTGTAGCGCCTGAGCATGCGCTTCAACACGCGATCGCTGCCCGACTGCACCGGCAGGTGCACGTGCCGCGCGAGGGCCGGCAGATCGCGATGCGCCAAGATCAACGACCATGTCAGGTGACGCGGGTGCGGGCTCGTGTAGCGGAGCCGTGCGAGCTCCGGCACGGCTCCGCAAATCGCACGCAGAAGCGCGGGAAATTCGCTCTCGTCGGCGAGCGCGACGGCGCGACGCGTGTGCCTGAAATGCGTGGTCCCCGCCCCCGGCGAAAGCGGCAACGAGCCCTCCGGGTCGCGGTAGCTGTTCACCGTTTGACCGAGCAATGTCACCTCACGCACGCCCGAGTCGACCAAGAGCCGGATCTCGGCCAGGATCTCGCGCGCGCTGCGGTAGCGCTCTGGACCGCGCGTGTAGGGCACGACGCAATACGTGCAGCGCTCGTCGCAACCCTTCATCACGGTCACGAACGCCGTCGCACCGGTACGACCGGGCTCGGCATGCGCGCTCAGAAACTGCGGTGCATCCAGGTCGAACACGGTGCGCACGGGCGGTGGCGCGCCGAGCTCTACCTGCGCCAAAAGGCTCGGCAGCTCACCGATGTTGTCGGGACCGAGCATGAAATCGATCTGCGGCATGCGCTTGGTCAGGCGCTCGCCTTCTTGCTGCGCCATGCAGCCGGCGACGCCGATCACGAGACCGGGTTTGGTGCGCTTCAATAAACCGATGCGCCCCACCTCACTGCGCAGCTTTTGCTCCGCCTTCTCGCGAATGCTGCAAGTGTTGAGCAGCACCAGGTCCGCTTGGGCCGGTTCGGCGACTTCCGTATAACCCATGCCACGCAGGACCTCGCCGATCCGCTCCGAATCGTGTTGGTTCATCTGGCAGCCGAAGGTGACGAGGGTATAGGCAGGCATGGCGACGATCGCGGGAGATCCCGGCGGGCCGGCAGGGTAGCACGCCAGGGCCCCGCGGCACCTACACGCACTCCTGCCCGGTTTTTGCGCGGTCTCCGCTACAGTCAGTTTCCCGAACGAAGCCGTCACTGCTAAACCACGAGCGGCATGATCCGAGGCACGGAATGATCGCGAGTTTCAAGACCCTGGTCGAGTTGTGGGAGCAGAGCACCGAGCGGCACGGCTCGCGAGAGGTGTTCGGCAGCAAGCGAAACGGGACCTGGCATTGGATCACTTACGAGCAGTTCAAGCTGGAAGTAGATGCCCTGCGCGGCGGGCTCGCAGCGCTCGGCATCGGCCCGGGTGATCGCGTGGCCGTGATCGCCGGCAACCGCGTCGAGTGGGCCGCCGCGGCCTACGCGACGTTTGGCTTGGGCGCGACCTTCGTGCCCATGTACGAAGCGCAACCGCTCGAAGACTGGGCCTTCATCTTGAAGGACTGCGAGGCCAAGCTCGTGCTCGGTTCCAGCTCGGAAGTGCTGGCGAAAATAACTTCGGTTCGCGATCGGTTGCCCCAGCTCGCCCAGGCGATCGGACTGGATTTGCCGGAGAGCGATCCGCGCTCGTACAAACGACTCTTGGCCACCGGCAAGGCGCACCCGACTTCGGTGCAGTACCCGACGCCCGATCAAGCCGCTTGTTTCATCTACACCTCGGGCACGACCGGTGCCCCCAAGGGAGTCGTGCTCTCGCACTGGAACATCGCCAGCAACGTGATCGCGGCTGGGGAAATGTTCCCGCTCCGCGCCACGGATCGCTCCTTGGCGTTCTTGCCCTGGGCGCATGCGTTCGGCCAGACCGCCGAGCTCCACATGCTGTTCAGCGTCGGTTGTTCGCTCGCGCTGAACGATGAGATTCCGAACTTGATCGGTAACCTCGCGGAGGTGAAGCCCACGGTTCTGATCGCCGTGCCCCGCATCTTCAATCGCATCTACGACGGTGTGAACAAGCAGATGACGGAGCGACCGAAGCTGATTCAGAAGCTCTTTGCGTCTGGCATCAGCGCAGCCACCAAGAAGAAGCGCGGCGAGTCGCTGACTTTGGGTGAAGGGCTCGCGCTGGCTGCAGCCGACAAGTTGATCTTCTCCAAAGTGCGCGCTCGCTTCGGCGGGCGCCTGCGCTTTTCGGTCAGCGGCAGTGCCGCGCTCGCGCGCGAGGTCGCCGAGTTCGTCGATGCGCTGGGCATCGCCGTGTACGAGGGCTACGGCATGACCGAAGCCAGCCCGGTGGTGAGCGCCAATTGCCCGGATGCGACCCGCATCGGCACGGTCGGCAAGGCGCTGCCCCGCGTGCGCATCGAGATCGATCGCGCTGCCACCGGCGACGAGAAGAACGGCGAGATCATCGTGTACGGCGACAACGTGATGCGCGGCTATCATCACCGCGAAGAGGAACAGCGCCAGGTGCTGATGCCCGACGGCGGCTTGCGCACCGGCGACATGGGTTTCCTCGACGAAGACGGCTACCTACACATCACCGGTCGCATCAAAGAGCAGTACAAGCTCGAGAACGGCAAGTTCGTGGTGCCCTCTCCGCTGGAAGAGGAATTGAAGCTCTCGCCGTACATCCTGAACACGATGCTGTTCGGCTTGAATCGGCCGTACAACGTGGCCCTCGTGGTGATCGACGAACCAGCGCTGAGCAAGTGGGCGAGCGAAAAGGGTCTTCAGGTGAAGGACTTCACCAGCGACCCGGCGGTGCGCGAACTGATCGCTCTCGAGCTGGAGACTCGCGGCCAGCACTTCAAGAGCTACGAAAAACCCAAGGCATTCAAGCTGATCAGCGAGGATTTCACGATCGAAAACGGCTTGCTCACGCCCTCACTGAAGGTGCGCCGAAATCTGGTGCTTGCCCGCTATCTGCCGACTCTCGAAGCGCTGTACGCGGCAGCGCGCTAGACGCTAGAGAGCTCACGGCAAGCACGGAAGCGAGAGAGA
>DASSMT010000469.1:0-10303 GCA_035688655.1 Polyangiaceae bacterium
CTCGTTCTGCGTGGAAGATGTCGGTGCTCGGCGCACCTCGAAGCTGACGCAGCACGCTGTCACGCAGCGCTTGGAAGAACTCCGTAGCCTGGTTCAGTTCGGCTGAACCAGGCTCAGGCGGCGTGTGCGCGGCTCGAGCGAGCCGCGCGCGCCGCCGCGACGAGCGGCGCTTCGGCGCGGGCTTCTGCGGCAGTTTCGTTGACGACGCCGGTTGCCGGCCCGTCGTGCCGCGCGCGTTCCTCGGCAATCAGTGCGAGCAGCTCCTTTTGGCTGAACAGGCCGGTCTCGAGCAAGACCCGCATGTAACCATCCAGGTAGCCGTGGGCGCGCGACAGCTTGCCGTAAGCGACCCCTTCGGAGCGCAAGCGCAGCACGT
Organism: Polyangiaceae bacterium; assembly: GCA_035688655.1. Lineage (GTDB taxonomy): Bacteria > Myxococcota_A > Polyangia > Polyangiales > Polyangiaceae > PMG-095. The sequence goes on from DASSMT010000469.1 coordinate 377, forward strand.
CCCGCAACATTCCGCGGAGATTTTCGAGCATTTCGGTCTTCGACGTGTTCGCCATGTGGAAATGACTCCCTTTCGGCGCTGAGCTCCTCAGGCGAGCTCGTCGGCCTGGTCCTTGGGTAGCGGGGTTCTCGCACCACGGCCAAGTTGTCGACTGCCTTTTCCGGCACTATGCTTTGTCGGAGTTGCGCAGGAGGACCCGCAAATCGTGGGCCGCCATGACGCGACGCATCAGGAGTCAGCCATGAAACTCACCATGTTCAAGTCGAAGATCCATCGTGCGACGGTCACGCATGCGGACTTGGCTTACGAGGGCAGCGTCACCATCGACGCGGACCTGCTCGACGCAGCGGGGATCTTGCCGTTCGAGGCGGTCCACATCTGGAACGCGACCCGCGGCACACGGCTGATGACTTATGCTCTCGAAGGGCCGCGTGGCTCGGGCGCGATCTGCGTCAACGGCGCAGCTGCCCACCTGAACCAGCCCGGTGATCTGGTGATCTTGGCGACGTTCGCAGAAATGACGCCGGAAGAGGCGCGCGACCACAAGCCGATCGTGGTCCGAGTCGACGCCCATAATCGAAAGCTTTCCGACTGTAGTGAAGAGAAGCCGGGGCCAGTGCTCAATTCGCTCGGGCTTTCCTGAAGGCATGGGGGGGCGAGCGCGCAGGGCGACTTCAGGGGCTGAGTAGTTTGTGCGTTGCTTTGCTTGGCGTATAGCCGCGCATTCGACTAAGACGTGGCTGTTTCGAGCCTGAACGATGCCCGAAGTGCCGATCCCTCCCAACGCGGTTTCAGTCCTCACCGAGCACCCGCGCGTCGACACCCTGGCTGAACTCGTGCGCTCGGTCGCGTTCGACGCGGCCGCGGCGCGCCGCTCGGATTTCGCCTCGCGCTTCCACACCGCACCGCCCTTCACCGGCGGCACCGTGGAAGTGACTCCTGAAGAGGCGAACACGCCGCTCGGCAACGTCCGCGCGGCCATGGAACGCGGCATCGAAAACCCCGACGAGCAAAACCTGCTCGGCGCTTTGTTGGCGTTGGGCGTCGCACGCGCGCTGCCGGAAGAGGCCGAGGCGCAGCAGACCATGGCCGCGAATTTGGTTTGGCTCGCTGCCCACACGCCGTGCAGCGCGCTGGAGTTCTTGGACGACGCACTCAAGGATCGCGCCGGAGTGATCTGGGAAGCCATCGCACGCGTCGCGCGCAACCCGGGTCTGAGCTCGCCGGACTTCGGCCATACGGAGGCGCTGGTCGCGGCCGCGGCGCTGTGTCGCAGCACCTCCGAGGTCGCGCATCGCGCTCGCCTGCACCTGGGTCAAAATACGACGGACCCGGTGCTGCGCGCGATCTTGTCGGTCAGCACCTCGCGCACCGAGCTCTCGGGCGAACTGCGGAGCGCGCCGCTCGGCCCCGTGGTCACGACGCTGCTCGCGCTGTCGCTGCTGCTGTTCATTGGCCGAGGCCTGGCGCTGATCGCGCGCTTCGCCCTGGCCTATCGCCGACCGGCAACGTTGCGCATCGGGCCCAAAGGCCTGGAGCTGAGCCATCGCATCGAACTCATGGGGCGGGTGTTGCGCGACCGTGCCACGCTCGTCCCGCTCGCGAACCTCTCGCGCGTCACGCGCGAGGTGCGCTACGCGCGCATCGGTCTGTACGCAGGCCTGGCCGCATTGGTGATCGGCACTTATTTCGGCGTCGGGCTGATCGTCGACGGCGTGCGAGTGCCGGGCGGCTCACCGCCGCTGCTGGGCATGGCCGTGACCTGCATCATCGTGGGCTTGGGCCTTGATTTCTTGCTCTCGACCGCGGCGGACAGCGCGCGCGGTAAGTGCCGAATCGTGATCGTGCCGCAGACGGGCAAGCGCCTGTGCGTCGGTTCGCTGGATCCGATCAGCGCCGACGCGATGTTGAACAGCATCGCCGAACAAGCCCACGCCTGACTCAGCGCCCGCGTGCGCCACCTGCACCGCCGGTCATCGGCTTGGCCGAGCCCCCAGGGCGTGCGCGCCGCGTGTTGCGATCCGACAGGAACGCACCGGCCATGTCGAGCGCGGTTTGCAGCTGATCTGCGGTGACCCGAGCCGTGCCGTGGATCATGTTGCCCTCGGAAGTGAAGGCCACATGCTCGATGAAGCGATGCGACGATTGCCCGAGCAGCGAGCCGAGGAAGCCCAAATTGAGCTGGGACAGCGCATTCGTCGTGCGCGACAAATACGCGGCATCTTCGCTGGCGGTGTCGGCATTTTCGTCCTCGGCCTCCAGCTCGGCGCTGGCTCCGCCGTCGGCGCTGGGCGTGATCCGGATGCGCGCCCACTTGATCGATTCCGGCACCTTGATCGCCAAACCAGCAAATGCGCGGTACGGCGTCGCCAAGTAGATCAGCGCGGCTTCCGGACCTTTGCTGGGCCGCAGTGTCAGTTGCTTGCCCGCGGCCGCGGCAGCCGAAAACGCGCTCGGCGGCGTGACCACCACGGTCTGGGCGTTGGCGATCACGAAGCGCCGCTCGGCGCCGTCCGCATGGGCGCTCGCCACGGGGACGCCGGCATCGAGCCATTGCCCGCCTTGCGGGTCGGCGCGCACCAACAGGTCGATCGCGGCGTGCATTTTGGCCGGCGGCAGGTGGTGTCGCAGGATCGCCACCACGTTGCTCGAATTCCGCAGCTGAGGCCCCACGATGTAGATCTGATCGATGTCTTTGATCGGATCGACGCCCGAAGGGCCGAAGAAATCACGCCACTGATACAGCGAACCGAGCAACGGCCCGATGCGCGCGCCCAGCGGGTTCGCGCGGATCTTTTCGGTGTATAGCGTGATGCGAACATTGGCGTTCGGGTCGGCAACGCGCTTGACCCCCGCGACGACCGAGGGGTCGCTGATCGGCTTCGCGCCGGCGTCACTGGTTGGTCCCGCATCCGCGATCGCGCCAGCGTCTCTTTCGTCGGTCCCAGCGCCCGCGTCGCTCGCTACCTTGCCCGCATCGAGCGAACCTGCGTCGAGCGGTCCCGCGTCGGCCACACCGGCATCGACTTCTGCGTCCGCCGGCTGCGCGTCGGGAGCGCCCGCATCGACGATGGTTTTGACTGGTTTCGGGGGCTTCTTGCGCGGAGTCACCAGCGCGGCTTCCGCGGGCGGCCCCGCAGGCTCCGCCGGTGCGGGCGGCTCTGGAGCGCTGGCTTTCGGAGGCTCGTCTTCGATCACGTCGATCGGGATGCCGGTGATGGGTGGCGCATCGCTGTCCTCGGCCGGCGGCGACCACAGGCTCAGTAGGCCGACCAACGCAGCCCAAGGGGTGAGCGGTACGTGCAGCAGCGCGGAGACCACCAGCAGCTTGGTGAAGCGCGCCGTGCTCGTGTCGGCGGGGCCGCGCCGGTGAGTCTTCGAGTCCACGCACGGAACATAGCTAAAGCCTGCTCGACCGGCGAATCCGCGTGCTTTTGCGCTGGCATACGGCTCGCAATGCCGGCCCCGAAGTCACATGAAAATCACCGAGAAGTGGATCGCTCCGGCCGGCTGTGGAAAGAACCCCGGGAAAGCTTTGCCCGCAATGCTACGCCCCAGCACCCGCCCCCGAAACGCCCGCGCTCACTGGTCGGCGCTGCTGCTCGTCTCGCTCGCCGGCTGTGACCGCGCGCCCCCGCCCGGAGCCGAAATCGCCCCCGCCAGCCCGAGCTCGGTGCCCGCGCAGCCGCAGGCGGGCGTCCCCACGCTGCCCAAAGAACTGGCAGCCCCATCCAAACTGGGCACGGTCGCCACGGCCCCCGGCGCCGCTTCCGCCGCGCCCGCCGCGCCCGCCGGCACCGAAGGGGCCCCCGGCGTTGCTCCGGCGGTGCCTCCGCCCGACTACGCCGGGCCTTGGCTCGCGATCACGGCCAACGCGGCCGGCGTGTACGCCGAGGCCAGCTTCGAAGGCAAAAAGCTCGGGTACATCAGAAATGGTGGCCGAGTGGCGGTGGAGCCGAACCACACCGCGAAAAAGAACTGTACCAGCGGCTGGTACAAGCTTTTGGGAGGCGGCTACGTGTGCGGCAACCTCGGCACCACCGACCTCAATCACCCCGATGTGAAGTTTGCGACTCAGGCGCCCAACCTCGAGGAAGTGCTGCCCTACCCCTACGCACGAAACGCCAAGAACGGGACCCCGCTCTACAAGTCGGTCCCTTCGCGCGAACAGATGGAGAAGTACGAGCCGTACTTGAAGGCAAAAGCAGAAGACGCTTCGAGCGAGGACGAGCGCAGCAAGAAGAAAGCCAAGGAGGGCGGCGAAGGCGGCGCACCGAGTGCGCTGCCCGCGCGCCTCGACGCAGCTCTGGCGGACGCGGGCGTGGCGTTGCCCTCTGCCCCAGAAACCGCGGATCCAGAGCCGGAAAAACCCTGGTGGCAGCGCGACGACATGAAAGATCGCATGCACGAGCTCAAGCTCGATCAGCTGTCGGAGGACGCCGACGCGATCCTGGCCAAGCGCATGGTGAGCGGCTTCTATGTGGCGGTCGACAAGACCTTCCGCTGGAACAACCGCTCTTGGTACAAGACCACGCGCGGCCTGGTGACGCCGAGCGATCGTTTTTGGCAAACGTCCGGCTCCAAGTTCAAAGGCGTGGAGTTGAACGGCGAGTGGAAGTTGCCGCTCGGCTTCGTGTTCGGCGGGAACAAGAGCATCTCCAGCTACAGTATCGACGGCGACAAGATCAAACCCGCCAAGACCTACGAGCACTTCGCGCCCGTGCAACTGACCGGCAAGGAGCAAGAGTTCCACGGCACGAAGTACGCCGAGACGGGCGATGGCAGCTGGGTCAAGCGCGCTCAGATCCGCAGCACGAGCCCGGGGACGCTGCCCGTCGATCTGAAGCCGAACGAGCGCTGGATCGACGTCAATTTGAGCACGCAGACCTTGGTCGCTTTCGAAGGCGACAAGGCCATTTATGCCACCCTGATCTCGAGCGGCAAAGAGTCGAAGATCAAGGACAAGGACCACCGCACACCGACCGGCGAGTGGCACATCCGCGAGAAACACATCACGACCACCATGGACGGGGACGGCACCGCGGCCGGCGATCTGCCCTACAGCATCGAAGACGTCCCGTATGTGATGTATTTCTTCCGCTCGTACGCCACACACGGCGCCTTCTGGCATTCCAATTTCGGGACGCAGATGAGCCACGGTTGCGTGAACCTGTCGCCTTTGGACGCCAAATACCTGTTCTTCTTCGCCGACCCGCCCCTACCCAAAGGGTGGCATGGCGTGCATGCCACGGAGGCCAGCCCCGGCAGCCGCATCGTCGTGCATTTGTGAAATAGACCCACGTCTTTTTTCGCCTAAATGGGAGCTCGCGGAGCGAGCCCCCTAAACTTTCGCTGCGAGCGGTCGGATGGAATTGACGCGTCCCTGCGGCAGGACCATCACCACGCGGCCATGGATCAGTTTTCGGCTCATCTCGATCGCGGCTGGGACCTCGTTCAGCGCGGTGACCCGCGCGGCGCGGAGCTCTCGGCGCGCCGCGCGCTCGAAATCGACAGCCAATCGCCCGAAGCATACAATTTGCTCGGCTACGTCGCGGCGCTCAAGGGTGAGTTCGACGAGGCCACCGAGCACTACCGCCAAGCGATCACGCTCGACGACACCTACCTCGAAGCGATGCTGAACGCAGCCGAGATCTACGTGCATCCGCTGGGCGATTTCGAAGAAGCGCTCTCGCTCTGCGACCAAGCCCTGGATCTGGCCGAGACGGACGATGAGGTCGTCGACGCGCTCTTGCTCAAATTCGACGCGTTGCTGGGCAAAGGCGAGGCCGATGCCGCGCGTGAGCTGTGTCGCAGGTTTCCCGAGGGTCCATTCGAGAACCCGAACCACACCTTCTTGGTCGGCCGTGCGCTGTACGAGATCGGCGACCTCGATCGCTCTTTCCCGCTGATCGATGACGCGGTGAAGCGCAACGTGAAGAATGCGGAGGCCTGGTACTACCTCGGGCTCTTGCGCGACGAACGCGGCGATTCGCACGGCGCCACCAGCGCTTTTTTGGCCTCGCGCGATTTGGATCTGGAGATCGGCACGCCGCCGTGGTCGCTATCGCGCGAAACCTTCGAGATGACAGCGCGCGCCGCGCTCGGCACGTTGCCCGAGGAACTGCGTCGCTTCGTGCGCGAGGAGGAAGTGTACGCCGCCGACGTGCCGGGCGTCGAAGTCGTCGTCGACGGCGTCGATCCGCGCGCTCTACTGCTCTTGGATGGCGTCAACGCGGGCAACTCGCTGACCACGATGACGGCGCGCGTGTTCGTCTATCAACGCAACGTCGAGCGCCTCGCGGGCTCGGTCGAGCAAGTGGCCGCCGAAATCCGCGCCGCACTCGAGCGGGAGATCAGCGCGACCTTCTTGGAACCGGACGGGCCGCTCGCCGGTTCGCAAAAAACGCTCAACTGAGCGCTGGCCCGGGCACTAGGCCGCGCGTGCAGCCAAGTGCTGCGCGACGGACTCGAGCAACACCCGCGCAGGGCCGGGCTGCACGCTGCGCAGCGCTTCGACCGCGGAGCGCGTGTGGTCGCTCGCGCGCCTGCGCACCTCATCGCAGGCACCACTCTCGACCACCGCGCGGCTGACCAGCGTCACCGACTCACCGTCACCGGCGTAGATGCGTTGCAGCGGCTGCACGAGCTCGGGCATGCGCGCGACCGCCAATACCAGCGGCAGCGTGAGCTTGCCTTCTCGGAGATCGGTGAGCAGCGTCTTGCCCGTGCTTTCACCGGAGTAGTCGAGCACGTCGTCCACGAGCTGAAAGGCGATACCGAGCCGCTCACCGAAACCCGCAAGGCGTTCCTGATCTTCCACGCTCGCGCCTGCCAGACGCGCACCGGTCCGCGTAGACCAGGCAAACAGCGAGGCCGTCTTATCGCGCAAAATCCGCTCATAGGTGGTCTCGGACACGTCCAGCTCGCTGCGCCCGCGCAGCTGCACGATCTCGCCGTCGACCAAACGACGCAGCGTCGTGATCAGCTCCGGCATGACTTCGGGCGCGTGCTGCTGGGTGCGCTGAAGGGCATGCACCAACAGCAAATCACCACCGAGCACGCTGATTGCGTTCCCCCACGCCAAGCGCGAAGTGGGCACGCCTCGCCGCTCCATGCCCTCATCCACGACGTCGTCGTGGAGCAGAGTGGCCGAGTGCACCAACTCCGACACCAGCGCCATTTGTCGCACCGCAGGCGTCACCCTTCCGAAGCAAGCGGCGCTCAGCATCAACGCCATCGGGCGAATGCGCTTGCCACCGCGAGTCACCAGATGGCGTGCCGCATGCGTCGCCGGTGTCTCGCCGTCATCGACCAAGCGCGACAGTTCCGCTTCGATCCAGCGCAGATCGTCCGCCAACAGATCTTGCACGTTGGCGATTCGATCGCTGACGCGCGCTTCGATGCCCTGAGCTTCGGCTGCGCGACCGAGGATCTCGGCGGCGGCTGCAGCTGGCATGTCGGGAACCTCTTCGAGTTTCTGAGTTTTCAAATCTTTGTGAAACCACTATGGGGCAGCTGCTCGCAGCGGTCAACGCCTCGAGGAGCGGCCGTCCGGCCGAATGTTCGGCATTCGGCGATTGTCGGGCGAGTGGAATTGACGGGACCCGAGCGCGCGTGCACATCCTCGCCCGCCGATGGTCGCCCCCAAAGCCCAGCTCAGTCCCGGTCAACGTCTCGGGCGCCGCCTCGGAATTGCCATTTTCGGGCTGATCATCGGTGGCGCGACCGCGATCTGGTCGATTCAGATCTTGTACGCGGTGTTCGCGCCCCCCGTGCTTGCGGTCGCCACGGAGTGCCGCAGCGGGAGCCGCGATTTGCTGACTGCGGTGCGCCGGGCAAGCCTCGCGGCGGCCGCGGAGAGCGGAGACGAACGCGCCGCCTTGGGCCGGTTCCGAGCCGCCCTGGAGCCGGAATGGAGTCGACGCGCGAGCCTCGACTCGCTGTGCAAAAAAGACGCCCAGGCCCGGGCGGCCTTGGCGGAGATTGACGCGCTTCGCTATGCGGAGGAGCACGCCGTGCGCTATGAGGCTGTGGGTCTCGCTCCTCAAAGACGGCGAGTTCAAGCCCTTTACCTGTTCGAAAGCGATGGCCAAAAGCGGCCCGCGCCCCCTTGAGGTTTTGCTCGATGAGCACTGAAACGACTACAGAAGCCGACGCCCCAGCCCCAACCTTCGACAGTCTGCCGTTGTCCGCAGAGTTGCGGCGCGCGATCGACGAGCTGGGCTACACGCATCCGACGCCGGTGCAGCGTGCCGTGTTCGAACCCGCCGTGCGCGGCGGCGATTTGGTCGTGCAAGCGCAAACGGGCACGGGCAAGACGGCCTCTTTCGCGATGCCCTTGGTCGATTCTCTGGTCAAGCGCAGCGTCAACGTCGTCCAAGCGCTGGTGTTGTGTCCCACGCGTGAGCTCGCCCTGCAGGTCAATCGCGAGGTCGAGGCGCTCGGCAAGCATCGCAACATCCATTCCACGGCGGTGTACGGCGGCGCCCCAATGCCGCGCCAGGTCGAAGCCATTCGCGATGGCGCGCAGGTCGTCGTCGGCACACCCGGTCGAGTTCTGGACCATTTGCGCCGTGGCACGCTCGACCCGGCGGGCATCCGTTCGTTCATTCTGGACGAGAGCGACGAGATGCTATCCATGGGGTTTTTGCCGCAAATCACCGAGATTCTCGGCTTTTTGCCGAAGAACCTGCAGACGCTGCTGTTCAGCGCCACGCTACCGCCGGACATTCGCCGTTACGCCGAGCGGCACCTCAAGACGCCCCAGTTCCTGACCCTGAGCGGCGATCACGTGGGCGCGCTCTCGATCGAGCACACCATCTATTTGAGCCGCGGCGACAAGCTGGGCGAGCTGATGCAAGTGATCGAGGTCGAGAACCCGGAGAGCGCGATCATCTTTTGCAACACCCGGGACGAGACCAAGCGGGTCGCGGAAGCGCTGCAGCAACAGGGCTTCGCCGCGGGTTGGTTGAACGCCGACTTGGCCCAGAGCGACCGCGAGAAGGTGATGGCGGCGACGCGTAACAGCGAGCTTCGCTTCCTGGTCTGCACGGACGTCGCCGCGCGCGGCATCGACATTTCGCACCTCACTCACGTGATCAACTACGACTTTCCGGAGTCGGCAGAGAACTACGTGCACCGCACGGGGCGCACGGGACGCGCCGGGCGCACGGGCAAAGCCATTGCGCTCATCGAGCCCGGCGATATCGGCAATTTGTATCTGCTGCGCCTGACGTACAAGTTGAAGCCGGTCGAGCGACAGCTGCCCTCGGCCCGAGAAATGAAGACGCGCGCCGAGGCCGATCTGTTGAACCTGTTCGTGTCGGCCTTCGAAAAGCGCAAAACGCACCCCGACGATCTCGCGCTCGCGCGACGCCTGCTGAGCCACGCTCAGGCCGACAAAGTGATCGCGGGCTTGCTGCGTGATCATTTGGGCGCTCGCCCCGAAGCGGCGGAAGAGGCGACCGCGGCGCGGCGCGCGAAGCCACCGCGCGCCGCTGAGCTGCCCGTGAAGGTCGCGCCAGCCTCGCCCCCGCGCGCACCCTTTCCCGCGGCGCGCCCCGCATTGCAGCCCCGACCAGTGCCGGCGCCAGCTCAAAAGCCGGCTGACGCGCCACCCCCGCGCGACAACGCGGGTGCGGCACCCGAACGCGAGCGCAATCGCGAGCGCGAGCGCGAGCGTGAACGTCCTCGCCGCGAAGCACCTGCGCGCGGCAACGGGCGCAATCAGCGCGCAGACTTCGACGACCTGCCGCGCTATACGGTGAGCGATGCCAGCGCACCGGCGGCGCCCAGCTCGGCAGCAGCGACCGTCGCGCTTGCGGACCCCGGCTCGACCCCGCTATCGACCGAACCGCTACTCGCCGACAACGCGCGAAAGCGCGAGACTTCGGGCGAGGCAGACTTCGCTGCAGCTCGCGAGGGCAT
>DASSMT010000337.1:0-42808 GCA_035688655.1 Polyangiaceae bacterium
GCAGACCGGAACGGTAACCTTCGAATTTCCGCATTTGATGCAGCTCTTCGATGGCAATCAATTCGACACAATCTATCACGAACACTACTCGTACTTTTCGTTGATCGCGGTCGAAGCGATCTTCGCCCGGCACGGCCTGACCGTGTTCGACGTCGAAGAGCTGTGGACGCACGGCGGTTCCCTGCGCATCTACGCGCGTCATGCGAGCGACAGCAGTCGCCCATTGACCGCTCGTTTGCTGGAGCTTCGCGAGCGAGAGATCACGGCGGGCTATCGCAAGATCGAAACCTACACCCGCTTCGAGGAGCAAGTTCGCGAGACGAAACGCAAGCTGCTCGAGCTATTGATCACCGCCAAGCGCGAAGGCAAGCGCATCGTGGGTTATGGCGCCCCGGGCAAGGGCAACACCTTGCTCAACTACTGCGGCATCCGCACTGATTTCGTGGAATTCACGGTCGATCGAAATCCGTACAAGCAGGGCAAGTTCTTACCCGGAACGCACATTCCGATCTTGCACCCGTCGCGCATCGACGAGGTCAAGCCCGACTACATCTTGATTCTACCGTGGAACTTCAAAGACGAGATCATTGCGCAACTCGACTACGTGCGTGCTTGGGGAACTCGGTTCATCGTGCCGATCCCCGAAGCGACGGTTGTGTGATGCCACCGCGCGCGCTCGCCTCGACCGACCGGGCGCGCTCGAGATCCCGCAGCTTGCAAAGCTCGCCTGACGAAAGCTGCGCTCGCAGGCGGCTTTCGCTACGTCGCCCTCCGAAATCGAAGGCTCCCGCAGAGTCGCTTCCGACACGAGCCACCGCTCGCTGAGCCGTGCGCCACCGGTGAGGCAAGCGCCCGAGCGCCGAGCCTCCGCCAAAAGCATGCCACGCGCGTAAGATCGCGAGTTTGAAGCTTCCTCGCCGCGCGAGCGCGCGACCGCGAGTTGTACGGGCAATTGCGAGCTGATAAGGTCTTGAACCATTTTCGCTGAAGGATTCGAGCAATGAAGGTTCTAGTAACGGGTCACCGTGGGTACATTGGCGTGGAGATGGTCAGCGTGCTGGTCGGGGCCGGGCACCAGGTGATCGGACTCGATACGGGATTCTTCGACGCCTGCGATTTTCAGGCTCCGCCAGACGAAGTCCCGAGTTTGAACGTCGATCTCAGAGACGTCACCGCCGAGCAGCTGCGAGGCTTCGATGCGGTCCTGCATATGGGCGCTCTGTCCAACGACCCGCTCGGGAACATCAATCCCAACCTCACTTACGACATCAACCTGCACGCTTCGGTTCGGCTCGCGCGCGCGGCCAAAGAAGCTCGGGTGCCCAGGTTTTTGTTCTCGTCGTCGTGCAGCCTGTACGGCGCCGGCGGCGATGGCTTTTTGAACGAGTCCGCCGCCTTCAACCCGCAGACGCCGTACGGCGAATCCAAAATCCGCGTCGAGCAGGAGCTGACGTCCTTGGCCGATGCGACGTTCTCGCCAGTCTACCTGCGTAACGCGACCGCCTACGGCGTCTCGCGCCGTTTGCGTGCCGACATCGTGGTGAACAACTTGGTGGGACATGCGATCACCACGGGCAAGGTCTTGCTGCAGAGCGATGGCAGCCCGTGGCGCCCGCTGGTTCACCTGCGTGACATCATCCACGCCTTCGAGTGTTGCCTGGTCGCCCCGCGTGAAGCCATTCACGATCAGGCCTTCAACGTGGGCAAGACCACCGAAAACTTCCGCATTCGGGACGTGGCGAATCTGGTCGCCGAGATCGTGCCGAACTGCGAGGTCGCGTTTGCCCCCGGGGCGTCCGCCGACAGCCGTGACTACCGGGTCGATTTCTCCAAGATCGAAAGCCAGCTGCCCGGGTTCCGAGCAAAGTGGACACTGCGCGCAGGTATCGAGGAGTTGTACCAAGCATACAAGGCGGCGGGCTTGTCGCGCGAAGACTGGCAAGGTCCCCGTTATTACCGGCTGCCGACGATCAAGAACCTGATCGCAGACGGCAAGCTCAACCTGGATCTGCGTCGCCCGTAACGCGAAGGAAGAGTGACCGATGCTGCCGATTTCTCTGGGACCCGGCCTAGGTAAGCCGATCCAGCTCTTGTGTCTCGGCGCGCACAGCGACGACATCGAAATCGGCTGCGGCGGCACGATCTTGAAGCTGCTCGAAGCGCACCCGGGCTCGACGGTGACCTGGGTGGTGTTCTCCGCCAACGATCTGCGCGAGGCCGAGGCACGAAGCAGCTCGGCCGCGTTTCTCGCGCAAGCGGCCGAGGCCAACGTGATCGTGCACCGCTTCAAGGAGAGCTATTTTCCGCACGCGGGCGCCGAAATCAAAGATCGCTTCGAGGAGCTCAAGCGCTCGACGAAGCCGGATCTGGTTCTTGCGCATCACCGTCACGACGTTCACCAAGATCACCGGACGATGGCCGAGCTGACGTGGAACACGTTTCGGAATCACTTGATCGCGGAATACGAGATCCCCAAATACGAGGGAGATCTCGGGCATCCGAACCTGTACGTGCCGCTGACGCGCGCACAATCCGCGCGCAAGGTGGAGCTATTGCTTCAACATTTCGCCTCGCAAGCCGGCCGCGGTTGGTTCCGGCCCGAGACGTTCCACGGTTTGATGAGTATCCGTGGCATCGAGTGCAATGCGCCCGACGGCCAGGCCGAGGCGTTCCACTTGCGCAAAGTGGTGCTCTAGCAAGCTACTCGGACGACTCTTCGCGTTTCGTCCGCACCCAGCTCGACGTTGGTTTGGCGGGCTTGCGCAAGCGGAGGCTCGCTTTCCAGACCACGTAGATGGGCGCAAGGCCGAGATCGAGCAGACCGCGCAGGCCGGTTCCCGACACGGACCATCCGCGCAACACGTACAGGACGATCGCGAACAAGCACCAGGAAAAGGTGACCACACTGAGCGCGAAGCTTTGGCTCCAGAACGACAGGGCCGCCGCGGCGAGCGCGCCCAGCACCGCCAAGATGGCGATGCGCGACAAAGGCGGAACCAGTAGGTCCAGTGCCAGATCGAACAACACCCGGTTTTGCCGCGCGAGACCCGCGCGCAGCAAACGCCAGCCGTTGTCGCGAATCAATTGCTTGCGCCCTTCTTCCCAACGCCGGCGCTGTGAGCTGGCGGCCGCCGCAGTGCTCACCATTTCACCATAAACGTGCGCTTCATCGGCGTAGTACACGCGATAGCCGGCTTCACCGAGTCGGATGCCGTATTCGACGTCTTCGACGATGGAAAAAGCCTCGTGTGGCACGGCTGCGAGCAGCGCAGTCCCGAAGCACATGCCGTTGCCGCGCAGCCCACAGGAGAGACCGAGGCGCTCGCGGGCCCGCGAGCGAACGATGTGGAATGCGCCGAAAGCGATCGCGATCAAGCGCGTACGCCAACCGGCATTCGGATTGCGCACGGCGTAGTCCGCCTGGACCGCCAGGGCACCGGCGTCGAGCCGAGCGGCAAACGCGCGCAGAATGTTCGGTGAGACCAGGGTGTCAGCGTCGATGACGACAACCGCGTCTCGATCCGCCGGTAGACTGGAAAACGCGAGCAGGAGCGCATAGCCCTTGCCTCGACGCTCGGTGTCGTGACGCTCGAGCACCACCGCGCCGGCAGAGCGCGCTTGTTCAGCCGTGTCGTCGACGCAGTTGTCGGCCACGACCAAGACGTCGAACGAGGACTGCGGATAGTCGACCGCGAGCAGACTTTTCACCGTCGCCGCAATGCCCGCACTTTCGTTGTGGGCTGGGACGATGAAGCGAAAGCGCCGCTTGCTGGCCGCCTCCGCCGGTAGGGGCAATTTTGCCGACAGCAGCGTGGCAACGAACAGATAGCTCGCCGCTGCCAAGACCGGCAGGCCGAGAAACGAGAGCAGGAGATCCAAGACGAGGTTCATCGGGGCGCTCGAACGTCTGCCACGACTTTCGATGCTCGGAGAGCTTGGCAGTCGACCAGAGAAGGAACGATGATCACCGGTAGCTAGGATGCTGTCGAGACGCAAGGATGCAGGCGTGGGCGTGAGGTTATGCCTGGAAGCGAGAACCTGGGACTGCAGCTGCGTCCGGCTTTCGGGTTCCCGCCTGCAATCGGCGCCGGAGCGCCGCTTGATGCTCGCACCGACAACGGGCTACCATGCCCCCACCTTGCTTCCCCGACCGCCTCTCCAAGCTCGCCACGCCTTGGCTCGGTTTGCCGCGATCGCTCGACTGGCGTTGCTCTCGTTCGCAGCGGCAGGCTGCGCGAGCGCCGGTACCTTCACCTGGTATCAGGACGTTCCAAAAGCGGACTGGGCGACTGATTCGACTGAATACGTGATCGGCGTCGGTGACACGATCAGCGTCCGGGTCTACGAACAAGAAGGCCTGTCATCCAGTGTAAAGATTCGCCGCGATGGCAAGTTCGCGCTGCCACTTGCTGGGGAGTTTTTGGCTGCAGGCAAGCACCCCTCCGAACTGGCCAAGGAGCTGGAAGCCCACTTGAAGGAGTTCATCGTCAGCCCGCGAGTGACGGTGAACGTCGAAACCTCCCAACCAGTAACCGTGACCGCGGTCGGGGAAATTGCACATATCGGCGCGCTCACGCTGGAACCGCCGGCGCGCCTGATCGAGGCCCTGGCGCAAGCCGGCGGCCCCACTGATTTTGCCGATCGGTCACGAATCTTCGTACTTCGCAGATTTCCGAAGTTTCAACGCATCCGGTTCAGCTACGACTCGATCCTGCACAACGAGCTCGGCGCGGCGAGCTTTCCCCTCCGGACCGGGGACGTGCTCGTGATCGAGTGACGGAGCACGCACGGCAGGTGGTCTTGCCCTGAGACCAATTTCCGGACGGCGCGGGCTGCGAGGGACACGACGCGAGCAACAAGGGCGAGCTCGTCCGGACAATACTAGAATCGCCACGAGGCGTGGCGCTGGTGCTAGGGACGGGACGGTCGGCGTTGTACGAAACCGCGCGAACTGATAGAAATGACTGTGGTGTTGGCAAAGTGAAGGTACGCATTCGCCAAGGTGGAGATTGGGATCGGACTTGTCACGCAGAGCCCTGCAGGCTCGGAAAAGCGCTTGCGCTCCGCGGGCTATTTGCAGGAGACCAGCGTAGTTCAGTTGGCCCGAGCGAACGATGAGCGAACGACCGATCGCCTATGTGATGGAGCAAACGCTCGGCAGCATCACCCACTACCTGAACCTGCGCCGTGAGGAGGCGGTCTCACGGGATCCAAAGCCGCTTTGGATCCCGATCGAACACCGTGAAAGCAGGATGCCGTGGCTACTGACTGCAAGCTGGCTGACCCGCCAGGCGCTGGGGTCGGTGTTGAAGGACATCGACGGCATCTTCATGCACACGACCACGCTCGCCCCGCTTTCCATCGACTATTTCAGCAAGAAGCCGACGGTGCTCTCGACCGACGGCACCCCGCTGAACAAGCGCGACATGCGCCGAGCCTACGGCCTGCCGGATCAGGGGCCGCTGCGCGAGCACGCCAAGCGCGCCATGTATCGACAAGTGTTCCGCTCTTCGGCGGGGTTGGTCGCTTGGTCACAGTGGACCAAGCAATCTTTCGTCGAAGACTACGGCTGCCGCGAAGAAGACGTGGCCGTGATCGCTCCGGGGATCGACTTGGACGAGTTCTCGATCGGGGAGCGCAATCATGAGTTGCCGCGGATTCTCTTCGTCGGCGGGGATTTCGAGCGCAAGGGGGGTGACCTCTTGCTCAAGGTTTTTCGCCAACGTTTGCGCGGGCGCGCAGAGCTCATCCTGGCCACCCGCGGACAGGTGAGCAGTGAACCGGGTGTGATCGTTCACCGCAACCTGAGCGCAAACTCCGCGGCGCTGCGAGCCCTGTACCGAAGCTCGGACATTTTTGCGCTGCCCACGCTCGCCGACTGCTTCTCGCTCGTTTGCATGGAAGCGCAAGCCTCCGGTTTGCCGACGATCACGACGCGCATCGGTGGCATTCCAGACTTGATCGAGGAAGGCGAGACCGGCCACCTACTCAAACCGGGCGACACGGTCGCGCTCGGGGATGCCCTCGAATCACTCGTGACGAACTCGTCGCGGCGGCTCACGATGAGTGCCAATAGCCGCGCAGCAGCAGTCAAGCGCTTCGACTCACAAGCAAACGCGCGCCAACTGTTCGAGTTCGTCCGCTCGCGCTGCTAGAAATTCCGGCCTTCGGCGAGCCGATGCGGCCTGAGGCATTGTTGCAAAGTGCTCGCAAGAAATGACCATGCCCGGTGCAGGCCGCCATTAAAACACTCGAAAATCTGCTGAGCCGAACGCGCGCCGCGGGCTGAGGCGGATTGGGCCCCTCGAGACGCGAACGCTGCGGCCCACAGCATCACGAGGCCACCGAGCACACCGAGCACGAGGACGACGAGAGAAACGGCCGCGCCGAGGCCGAGCTGAAACCTCGCGGACCGATCAGGCCTGGACGGGTTCGAGCTCCCAGGCTAGCGTTCCAGTCGGTCATTTGGCAGATCCAGAGCTGACGCAGGACCCGAAGGCATGGGCTCTCTATGCTGCGACTGGGTTGCTCGGTAGGTTCCCACCGTTCGTTGCCGCGCGCGCGGTCACTTATGGGTTGCGGGCTTTGGGCGTGCGGATCGGCTCCGCGACCGTATTCTGGGGCATGCCGCAACTGGTCGGCCCTGGGGACGTCGCGTCGCGCCTGACGGTCGGCACTTATTGCGGTTTCAACGCTCGGTGCTTCTTCGAGCTAGCCGACCGGGTGAGTATCGGCGACCATGTCGCCGTCGGGCAAGACGTGATGTTCTTGACCCGCACACGCGACCGGAACAACCCCGAGCACCGCGGTCGCAACATCGGCTCTGCGCCGATCGAAATCGGCAACGGCGCCTGGATTGGTGCGCGTTCCACGATCATGCCGGGCGTCAAGATCGGCGCAGGCTCGGTGATCGGTGCTTCGGTCGTGGTGACCAAGGACGTACCGCCGAACATCTTGCTCATGGGAACGCGCAGTATTTCTCTGGCAAAATGGCGCTGAAGCGGACAACTAGCGGCGGGCCAACGTCTTCTTTTGGGATCGCTTTCTGAAAGTCGCGGGAATGGACACGAAGCCGAGAGCTTGGGAAAAGTTCAAAATCCTTCTGCACGAGGAAACGAGCAACATTCACCCCCGGTTGATCGCGCTCGCTACCGTGGCGGGGTTCTTGCCCCGCGATCAAGCTCATACGACACGCACGCGCATGCTTTCGCTCGCTGGCTTTCGCATCGGCGAGGGCACCCGCATTGCTGCCTTTCCCAAGATCAACGGCAGCGCGCAGCTGTTCAAGAACCTGGTCGTTGGTAAGAATTGCGACATCGGCACGGATTGCGTGCTCGATCTGAGCGAGCGGATCACGATCGGCGATCGAGTCACGCTCAGCCCGGGCGTCATGATCCTGACCAGCACCCATGAGCTCGACATTCGCGAACACCGCGCCGGGCCGCTGCAAATGTCGCCAGTCAACATCGGCGATGGCGCGTGGCTCGGCCCGCGCTGCATCATCCTGCCTGGCGTGACCGTCGGCGCGGGTGCCGTCGTCGACCCGGGCACCGTGGTCAACAAGGACGTGGCCCCTCACACGCGCGTGGGTGGGATCCCGGGGATGCAGCTCGAGGTCCTGACCGCCAGCGAACCCGCCGTGCCCTGAGTTTCGTAAGCGGCGCCGCGCTGCGCTGCCCGCGAACGAGCGAGCGAGCGACGAGCGCGTGGAGAAGCGAAATCGACTCCTCGGGGGCGGTGATTACCGCTAAGCTGGTGGGGTGACAGTAGTCTCCGCGGTCGTCTGCACTCGAAATCGACCCGAGCCAGTGGCTCGGGTGGTGCGCTCGCTCTTGCGCTCCCCGAATGCAGATCTGGAGCTGCTGGTCGTCGACCAGAGTGACGGGCCCGAGACCGAGAATGCCCTCGGCCCACTGCTCTCGGATGCGCGACTTCGCTATTGCCGCTCCAAAGCGCGCGGCAAAGGGGCCGCGCTGAACGAAGGCATCCGAGCGGCGCGAGGCGAGATCGTCGTGTGCACGGACGACGATTGCGAGGCGCCGCCCGACTGGGTCGACGAGATGGCGAACGCGCTGAAATCGCAGCCCTCGGCGGTGGTCGCGTTTTGCAGCGTGGTCCCGGTGCCGCACGACGAACGCGCGGGCTACGTGCCTGCCTATCAATTGAAGAAGAATCGGCTATTGCGCTCGGTGAGCGCAATCTGCGGCGGGCTCGGCATCGGCGCAGGCATGGCGCTCCGTCGTGACTTTGCGTTGTCCATGGGCGGCTTCGACGAAGCGTTCGGTCCCGGCGCGCGTTTCCCCTCCGCGGACGAGTGGGACATCGCCATGCGAGCGTTGCTCACTGGACATCACGTGTTCGAGACCGCCGAAACCGAAATCGTTCACGATGGCTTCCGGACCTTCCAAGAAGGCCGCGCGCACGCTCGACGTGATTGGGTTGCGCTGGGTGCGGTGTGCGCCAAGCCGCTGCGTGCCATGCACCTGCGTGCAGCCATCGTGCCGTTGTGGCTGTTCTCGACGCGCGCCGTTTGGCCGCCCATCGAAGACGCGCTCCACTTGCGCAAGCCACGAGGTCTGATTCGAATCGTCGCCTTCGTCGAGGGCTTCGGCAAAGGCCTGCGCACGGCCGTCGACCCGGCCACGCTTCGCTTCACCTGAAGACGCGGCCGCGGGCTCAGCCCTCTGACAAGAGCTCCAGCGCGTACTCGGCCAACGCCAACGAAGACGTGAGCCCGGGCGATTCGATGCCGTATAGGTTCAGCAAATGCGGGACACCGTGGACTGCGGGACCCTGCACGATGAAGTCGGCCACCGGCGAGCCCGCCGGGCCGAGCTTGGGGCGGATCCCGGTATAGCCGGGGCTGAGACTGTCGGCAGCGAGCCCAGGATAATAGCTGCGAATCGCGCGGTAAAACGAGTCCGCGCGCGATTCGTCGAACGCGTAGTCGATGCCATTCAACCAACTCACGTCTGGCCCGAAGCGCGCTTGCTTGCTCAGATCGAGCGTGACGTGCACGCCGAGCCCACCCGGCGCAGGGACTGGGTAGACCAAGCGCCGAAAAGGCGCTTTGCCATTGAGCACGAAGTAGTGGCCCTTGGCGAAGTGCTGCTCGGGGATGCTGCCTTCGGGCAGGCCTTGAATCGAGCGCGCGACCTCCTGCGCTCGCAAGCCCGCCGCATTCACGGCGGTGCGGCATTGGATGGTGACGGCTTCGTCGCCTCCGATGTCGAGCTCGATGCCGCGTGAGCCGACGCGGCCGCCCAAGACCGGTGTGGACAGCACGACGCTGCCACCGCGGCGCTCCACGTCCCGGCGCAGCTTGCTCATGAACCCGTGGCTATCGATGATCCCGGTGCTCGGTGAGAGCAGGCCACGCGTGGCCGAAACTGCCGGCTCGAGCTCCGCAATGTCCGCTCGATCGAGCCACGTGAGATCGTGCACTCCGTTTGCTTCGGCCTGCGCTTTCAGCTTCTCGAGGACCGGGAGCTCTTCGTCGCGCGAGGCGACGATGATTTTTCCGAGCCGCTCGTGCGCGACCTCTTCGCGCTCGCAGTACTCGTACAGCGCGTGTCGCCCGGCGACGCACAGGCGAGCCTTGAGCGAGCCCGTGGCGTAGTAGATGCCTGCGTGAATGACCTCGGAGTTCCGTGAGCTGGAGTGTGAACCGAGGCGTGCCTCGGCCTCGAGCAGCGTCACTTCACGACCGGCCAGCGAAAGGGCGCGCGCGATCGAAAGCCCCACGACCCCGCCACCAATCACCACCGCATCCAGTTCGAGACGGCTTGCGGTCGAAGCGCCCGAGTTCAGCTGTCGTAGCCTTTCTTGCCCACGAGCGAGCGCGCGAAGCGGTACGCGGAATACGTGATCGGCGCAGTCACGAAAGTGCGTTCACGCAGGCGGCCGAGTAGATTAGGCCGGAACCAATTCGGGTCGAACTTGATTTTGCCGTCATTGGTTTGGAACGGATCCCCTTTGGGGGCGACCGTTTCGCCGAAGGTGAAGGCCAGCATCGGTCGGGGTGTCGCGCTGCGATTCGGCATCCCTCGGTGCCAGAGGCGCGAGGTGCGCACCAGCACGTCGCCCACCTTCAGCGGCAGGCGCGTGGTCAAACGGTAGCGCCGTTGCAGCGCGTAGCGCCAGAACTCGTAGAAGCGGCCGTGCGTTCCGGGCAGTACGTCGATCGCTCCGTTCACCAGATCGGTGTCGACCACGGCGATGTTCGCGATCATGAAGTCTTCAACGAACACGCCATCCATGTGGTAGTGCTGCGCCACGCTGTTCGGCAGGTTGAAATTGCAGCTCACGCGCAGCGGCATGGGCTTGTCGTAAACTTGCCGGATCACCTCGGTGATTCCCCGTTGCTCGAGCGCGTCCAACACGAAGCGCGAGTCCGCCCCCGGAAAACAGTTGAGATGACCGCTGATCTGCCCGCCGCCGCTGAACAGCGCACCGGACGCCTTCGAAGCCTCGAATTCTTCGAAAATTCGCGTCTTGAGCTCGGCCAATGGGGCCTTGGGCACTACGTCCCGAAATATCAGGTAGCCCTGCGTGGCGTAGGTCGTACCGAACGTTTCGAGCTCGCTCTTGGAGAATAGGTTCATGGAACTCGGTCTTCTGGGATTTGAGAAATGCTCAGTCTGACGAGTGCGGAGGCAGCCGTAGCTCGGCCAAGACCGGCAGAGCGATGTGCTCCACTTGCCAGCGTTCACGGATGATGTCCACGCGAAGCTCGGCCACGATCGGCAGCACCAAAGCGAGCAGCAGCGACAAGAACAGGCCGCCGCCGAACACCACTGGGATCTTCGGTTTTGCGGCTTTGCGCGGGGCCTCGGCGGGGACGATGACCTGATACCGATGCTGGAACGCCGCCTGTGCGGTGTCGAGATCGACGCGCGTCGTGAACAGCTCGTTGCGTAGGCTGCCGTAAGTCATGACTGCGCCCGACAACTGCGCGCTCAGCGCCGGGTCCAGGTTGTCCCGTTCCAAGAACTCCGTCACCTCGACCGGGAGCGCTTCATTGGCGCGTCGCCCGCCGCCACTTCCACCGCCGAGCACGCTGTCGCCATTTTGACGCAGCACGGCTTCACGCTGTTGGATCTCAGCGCTGATGTTCTTCACTTCGCTTTGGAGAAGGACTTCGTCCGAAGGGACTTGCGAGGCCACGGCAATGCGTTCCTTTTGCAAGACCACCGACGGGTGAGAAGTGGTCAGGCGCAATTTGAGCTCGTCGTATTTCGCCTGCTCCTCGGACACGCGGCGCGCGCGGTCGGCGTCCAACGCGGTGAGCTTCGCCTTCAAGGCCGTCAGCTTTTCGGTGAGAACGGGGATCTGCGGGTCCGACCCGGGCGAGCGTCGCGCGATCGGACGGGCGACTGGCGCGGCCGCGGCATCCGAGGGGGTCGTGGCGGCTGCGGCGGTCGCTTTGCGTGCCTCGGCGCCCTTGGCGAGCTGCTGTTCACGCGCCACCTTGAGTTGCTGAACCAGGACACCAATGTCGTCTCGCAACTGGCTGGCATGACCATCCAAAATGGTCATCTTGTCCTCGAACGCAGAGACCTCCGCCTGGTGCCGCGCTTTGAGGAAGCTTTGGCGCGCGGCCTCCGCCAACTCGGCACAGGTGACCGGGTCCGACCAATCGACCTTGATGGTGAGGTCCCCCTTCTCGACCGAAACCGATAGCTTCGATTCGAGCGTGCCCACCAGCACCAGAGCGCGCGTCCGGTCATCCA
The DNA here is from genome assembly GCA_035688655.1 of Polyangiaceae bacterium. GTDB lineage: Bacteria > Myxococcota_A > Polyangia > Polyangiales > Polyangiaceae > PMG-095. The sequence goes on from DASSMT010000337.1 coordinate 11,733, forward strand.
TCTCGCCGAAGATCAGCTCGATCAGACGATCCTTGAGATGAAGCAGCGGGGGCCGACGGCCTGCGGCAGTCTTGACCAACCCCGTATCGCGGACCAGCCACTCCAAATTTTCCTTGCGCTTGATGATGTCCTCGGCACCGGCTAGCGGGTTGCCTGCATCACGCGCATCGAGCACATGGGTGCCCTGGACCATCATGATGGTGGTGCATGAATAGGTTCTCGGCAGGTATTTGACCGCGAGAACCGTCAGGCAGACGCCGACCAACAGGGCAATGACGCTCGTGCGCCAGCGCGTGCGCAAAGCTCGCTTTGCAAAAGCCAAATAGCTGTGGACCAGCTCGACGCGGAAGCCACCACCGCCGCCGCCTCCGCTCTCGTCATCGCCTTCCTGTTCTTCCATGGTCCAATAGCTCCGGAATCTGCATCTGTCAGAGTATCAGAAAAAGCCGCTTCGTAACCGAGGTCGCACCTTTCCGGCCATTTCACAATGGCTAAAATTGGGGGCGAGTGAGGCGGGAAGGTCGCGCGGGCTGGCAAGGACAGTCGGTTTTCCAAGTCGTTTTCCGGGAGCCCGCTCGGGCCCAGCGTCAGGCAGGTTGCAGCTGCTCGGCGCTACGCCTAAAACCATGGCCAATTAGCCTATGCGTCCATTGATCCTCGCTGCGGGCCGCTTCGACGATACTCTCAAGACCCGCATCGCCGAGGGCCGAGAGCCCCGCCTCGACGTGTTCGAACTTGCGAAGGCGCTCGATGCCACCGTCATGGATTTCGGTGACGTGGACCGCAGCAGCGCGCCGGCAGTCAAACTCCTTGCCCGCAGCGCCGGAGCATCCGCGGCGCTGGCCTTGCTCGGGTTCCAGCAGCGAACGCAATTCGATGCCATGTTCACGACTGGGGAAGACATCGGGTTGCCGCTCGCCGCACTGCTGAAGACGAGCCGCGCGGGCTGCTCGCACACGATGATCGCTCACACCTTGTATCCGGCTAAAAAGCGCGTGTTTTTCAGCGTGGGTCGCGTTGCGAGTCGGCTCGATCGTATCCTGGTCTATTCCACGACCGAGGAGCGCCTGACGATCGACGAGCTGCACGTGCCTGCCGAGCACGTCGAGCGCATCTACTACCACGCGGACGAGCTGTTCTTTCGCCCAGATGACACGCCCATCGAAAGCGATCTGGTGTGTGCCGCAGGTCAGCTTTTGCGCGACTACGACTGCCTGATCGACGCGGTGCGCGACCTGCCGATCCGCGTGCAAATTGCCGCGGGCAGCCCGTGGATCGAGTCGAAGCTCGAGCCCGGTGCCGCGCTGCCGCCCAACGTGAGTTGGGGCAAACTCAACCGCTTCGACCTACGCAACCTGTACGCACGCTCCGTTCTCGCCGTCGTCCCCATCAAACAAAACAAGTACCAGACGGGGATCGCCACGATTCTCGAGATGATGGCCATGGGCAAATGCGTGATTGCCACGAAGACCGAAGGTCAGACCGATACGATCGTCGATGGCGTGACGGGTGTGTACGTGCCGCCGGGCGACTCCGCGGCGTTACGCAGGGCGATCGAGGAGTTGCTCGCGAACCCCGAGCGCGCTCGTGAAATTGGGCGTGCGGCACGAAAATTCATGGAGCAGGAAGCGGGGCTCAACGTGTTCGTGGAGCGGGTCAAGCGCGCGGTCGTGACGGGTCACAAGACTCGCTTCCCGACCTGAGCGATCCTGATGTCGGCCAAGAAGGTTGTTCTGCTCGCCTTCGCGCTGGCGATGAGCCTCGTCGCGGGTATGGCACTGAAGATCTCGAGACGGCCGCACCCGCCGAAGGCCGCCGCCAGCGGTGAACCGGTCGACACCGGTCCGCGCACGCTGAGCGCGTTCACGGTCGCGGAGTCGGTGTACGATGGCAAGCTTTCGCAAGGCTGGAGCGACTGGGGTTGGGGGCGGCACGACCTCACGCGCCCCGGTCCCGCAAAAGTCGTCTTCGGCGGCTACGGCGGGATCATTTTTCGGCACCTCGAGTTGGACTCGAATTTCGGTGCCCTTTCGTTTCGCTACAAGGCGCCCGAGGATTGGCCGGAGTTCCTGCGCGTCGCGCTGCGCGGCGGTACCTCGGACAAGGGCAACACGCCGAACGTGCAACTCGAAGCGCGCCACGTGGCACAGCTTCCGGGTGGCTGGCGCGAAGCATTGATCGACTTCTCCGAGTTGAACCCCGAGGGCCTGCCATTCGAGCGCATCGTGATCAGCGCCAACAGCCCGGTCGGCAGCGATTGGATCCTGATCGACAAGGTCGTGCTGGTCAAAGCCGGCGCTCAAACGCCGCCCGCTCGCCGCAACGCGCAGCTGTCGATCCTGTGCCGCGCGCAGACCCACGTCATCAGCCCGCTGATCTACGGCAGCGCGAACGGCGATTGGACGAGCGGGCAGACTTCGCAGCGCGCCGGCGGCAATCCCATGAGCCGTTACAATTGGGACCTCAACACCTGGAACGCGGGGAACGACTGGTTCTTCGAGAACGGCAAAGGGGTCGACCTGAATGCGCAACTCGACGACGGCTTGGCGCATGGTGCGCTGACTGCAGTCACCGTGCCGATCATCGGCTGGGTGGCAAAAGACGCGACTAGCTTTGGATTCCCCCGGTCGCGCTTCCCCAAACAGCGCAAGTTCGACGAATACCGGCCCGACGCAGGCGACGGCTATCAACCCGATGGCAGCCCACTGCAACCCGGACCGCCCACTGAAACCAGCGTGGCCGCGCCGCCCGAGCTGATCGGTCGTTGGGTGCGTGGCGTGCACGAGCGAGATCACGCGAGCGGCAAGCGCCGCGTCCAAATGTACATCTTGGACAACGAGCCTTCGCTTTGGGACGTCACTCATCGTGACGTGCACCCGAAGCCACTCGGCTACGACGAGCTCATGGAGCGCACGCTGAGCTATGCCAGTGAAGTGCGGAAGGCCGATCCGGAGGCGCTGATCGCGGGTCCCGCGGAGTGGGGCTGGATGGGCTACATGTACTCGGGGCGAGACCGCGTCGCGGGTAAGCAAGCACGACCCGATCGGCTGGCCCACGGGGACGTTCCACTGATTCCGTATTACTTGTCCAAGATCGCGGAGCGCGAGAAGGCCTCGAACCAACGCCTGCTCGACGTCTTGGACGTCCACTTTTATCCGACTCCGGACGGCCTGTACGGTGCGAAAGCCCGCACCGATCCGGAGGGCGCTGCTTTGCGCCTGCGTTCGACGCGCGCGCTCTGGGATCCGACTTACGTCGACGAATCCTGGATCAACGAGCCGATCAAGCTCATCCCACGGCTGAAGGAGTGGGTCGCCACCTATCACCCGGGTCTGATGATCTCACTCGGCGAATGGAGTTTCGGAGCAGACCAGCACATCAGCGGCGGCCTGGCCACGGCCGAGGCGCTCGGTCGCTTTGGACAGCAAGGCCTGGACGCAGCCTACTATTGGGGCGGACCGGCCGTCGGCACGGCGACCTTTTGGGGTTTTCGTGCGTTTCGGAACTTCGACGGCAAGGGCGGACGCTTTCAGGACATCGCGTTGACGACGACCGAGCACAGCTCGGTGTCGCTGTTCGCGTCGCGCAACGAAACGAACAGCAAACTCGTGGCAGTGCTGGTGAACCGAGATCCGAAGGTTTCCACGAACGTGCGCATTGCTCTGGACGGCTGCGCCGAGATCGTTGCCTATCGTGTGTTTCGCTACGTCTCGGGTTCGGAGGGGCTGACCCCCCAGCCCTCGGGAACCATCGACCGCAAATACCTCACGGAAACATTGCCTCCCTATTCACTGAGCGTCCTGGACGTGGACACGCAGTGAGCGAGCATCGAGCGGCTCTATTTCGATCCGAGCTGGTAGGAATGAAAGATCGCCGAACCGACGAAACGCGAGGCGCCGACGAGCTTGACCGTGCGCTTGGCGTCGGTGCCGGTCATCCGTTCGTTCAAAATGCAGAGCACGACTGCATCCGAGGCCTGGGCGATCTCCACGGTGATCGCGTTCTTGCCGGCCGGCGGCAGCGCGACCAGCAACCGCTCACCCTGACCGGTGCTCCTCGCCACTTCGTTGAAGAACGCGGTCAGCTGGTTCAGCGGCACGTGCGTGGCATCGGCCACCTGAACTGGCCGGCCCAAATGAACCATGCCGGTTCGCGACAGCAAAATGGCGATCCGTGGCGTGAAGTCGAGAGAGGCTCCTTCGCCTGCGGGGATGAGCGCCAAGGTTCGCCAGGGGCGAGATTGAATGGCCAGCCACAGGCGCTGCCATTCGGCATCTTGCCAGGGTTCCACCAGGGCGGCACGTTCGATACTCGAACCGGGACCCGCCGAGGGATGATTGAGATGTGTCTGGTGGCTGCTCAAAAGTCGACTCCGAACTCCGACCATAGGCCCGCACGGGGCGCATCGCCAGGAAAACTCAAGCGCGGCCTCGCCGCTCACGCGCGGCAAGCTGGAACCTGGGGCCATTGTGCTAGGCTCGGAAAGGCTTCGATGCTTTTCCGCTCGTGCCCAGTTCTGCTCGCTGCCCGGCGGCCTGCAGCGTCGTCGGCCGGAGCAGCTGGAGCGGCTGGAAACAGTGCGCAGCCGACGGTCCGTGGCCGAGCAGCCTGTGCTTTGCTTTCCCGCCGACGTTGAGCAGGCGATCGAGCCGCGCGCGGGCAGCCAATGTCAAAGTTCATCCTCATGTCGATCATCGTGGCGCTCATCGGAATCCCAGCCCGGGCGGCGCGTGAAAAAAACGCGCGCAAAGCGCTGAAGAGCGTGATCGTCCAGATGCTGGTGTTCGAAGTACTATATTTGCTCGCCCTCATTTTCCTTTATGGGCGCTTCGATTGACCGAGCTCGGCCGAGGCCGAGCGAGAGAGACAAGGAGCAGACGGTAGACGGACGCCTGCGCTGCGATCTATAAAGAGATACTTGGCAGGCGAGCTGCTTAGAAGCACCTCGCAAGAACGGAGCGCGGTGCGGTAATGACCAACATCGATTCACAAGCGTCGAGCCAACCGGTGAAGATTGCCGGGCGCGCGACGCTGCGCGGCCACATCGAGATCGCCAGAATCGACCACTGGTTCAAGAATGTGTTCGTGATTCCGGGCGCGGTCGCCGCCTTTGCGATGGACCCCGGGCACATTGCGGCGAATATCCCCATGCGTGCCGCGCTGGGCTTGGCCTCGGTGTGCTTGGTCGCGTCCAGCAACTACGTGATCAACGAGGTGCTCGACGCGCCCTCCGATCTCGCTCACCCGACCAAACACACGCGGCCCGTGCCCGCGGGCAAAGTCAACGTGCCGCTCGCGTACGTCCAGTGGCTCCTGCTGATGGTCGTGGGCGTGGGGCTCGGCTATGCGGTTTCTACGCCATTTGCCGTCACGGTATTCGTGCTCTGGGTGATGGGCTGCATCTACAACATCCGGCCGGTGCGCAGTAAGGATCTGCCCTATCTGGATGTGCTGTCGGAGGCCGTGAACAACCCGCTACGCATGTTGGCCGGCTGGTACATCGTCGGGACAGCCTCCGTTGCACCGGGCTCTCTCTTGCTCAGTTATTGGATGGTCGGCTGCTACTTCATGGCCATGAAGCGATATGCCGAGTACCGGGAAATCGCCAACCCCGCGCGCGCTGCCGCCTATCGTAAGTCATTCAAATTTTATACTGAAGAGCGGCTGTTGGTCTCGATCATGTTCTACGGGTCGGCCGCCATGCTGTTCCTCGGCGCGTTCGTGATGCGCTATCGCTTGGAGCTGTTCCTGTCCTTTCCGTTGATCGCGCTCGTAATGGCGCTGTATCTGTTCCTCGGTCTCAAGCCGAACAGCACGGTGCAACGCCCTGAGGGCCTGTACCGCGAACCCACGCTGATGGCCGCGGTCGTGGGGTGCAGCATTGCGATCACCATTTTGATGCTGGTGGACATCCCAGGACTGCCAAACTTGATTTCTCCCACCGCGCCCACGATCCAAGAGCAGACCAAGTAGTGCGCAGCACCGCCGCACTTACCGCGCTGCTTTTCGGCAAATCTGCTGCGACTCGGTGGTTGTGCTAGCGTCGCGCCCCGACTGATGTCCCCTCTGTTAGGGCCGATCCTCGCGCAGTTGGTGACATTGACCGTGTCCGACCGCACCGAAGCGCGGCACATCGTCGCCAATGAGACTGGTAGCTACTCCGAAGTCGCGACTTATCCTCGCGCAGGCCTGTATTTTGGCTGGAAGCACACGACTCTGACGTTGGGCTACAGCCCGTCCCTCACCTTCACCCCGCTGGAAGACAAGCACCCCGAAGCGCTGCTCTTTCACTCGGCTTATTTGGCGATGGCTCAGCGCTGGCGGCGTACCACGTTGAGCCTGAGCCAATCCGGCGGCTATGGGCGAGTCAGCCTGCGCGGTCAGGCGCTGGGCGATCCACGCGCGATCGTCGGCACCGGCGCGCCGCAGGGAAACACGACGCCACCGCCCGCGACCACCGGCGCGACCGGCATGCCGCCAGCCACCGGCGGCACGGCACCACCGGCAGCGATGGGAACGAACCCACTGCCCTCGCTCGCGCTGCAGGTGCCAATAACGTTCGTGAGCTCGGTGACGACCCTCAACGTCAACCAACTGCTGTCTGCCGTACTGTCCGTATCCGGAGGCGTTTCGTATTTCTACAGCGGCTCAGTCGGCGATGACGTGCCGCAGGGACCTGCGAACCAGCAATATTATCCGACCGTCAAAGGGCCGGGCGCGCAGGTTTTGGTCACGTATCAACCCACGCACGCTGACAGCGTCACCACGTCTGCTTTTTCACAGCTGGCCGATACGTCCAACGGCAACCGCGCTTGGCTGCTGGTCGGCAACGAAACCTGGACGCATCGCCTGACTCGGCAGACGAACACGACCTTGGGTGCGGGCTTGAGCCTGACGCGCAACTCCCAACCCAACAACCTCGTCTTCTACAGCATTTATCCGAATTTTCAGCTGTCGATCAACCACACCAGCCGGCTCGACCGGAACGTCATCACGCTGGGCGCTGGCGCTTCGTCGGCGCCGTTCCTCGACCCCGTTCGTGGTATCGTCGATCCGCGCGTCGGCACGTACGCGTACGCCGGCCTGACGAAAGACAAGTTCTCGACCTCACTCAACGCGTACACGGGTGTGCAAATCGGAGCAGGGAACACGGGCGGCGTGCTCAACTCGGCGAGCGGCACCCTGAATGTCAGCTATCGTCTCGGGGACGCGGTCTGGGTGGATAGCGGCGTTCGCACGGCATGGCAGGCCTATCAGGGCACCGCGCAGGTGCCGATCAGCTTCGGCGTTTATGCCGGTATCAATGTGGCACTTTCCACGCCATTGCATGGGCGCAAGTAGGTTTCTCGCCGCGCGCCGTTTCCCCGTGACAGCGTGAGACGCGAGAAGGATGTTGTGCGCGGCGCGCCCGGCAATGAGCGTGCAGAGGGCAAAATTGTCTCGTGTTGGCTCGAATGCGAACCGCGACACCGCAAATCCGCCTCGCACGGCTCTCGGGCAGCGAACTCGAGTGGCATCTGAGACACTGCGGCAACAATTCCGAGCTGATGTATCACTGCGTGAGGTCGCACATAACACTCGAGCACTGCCTACGACAAAAGTTCACTTAGGCTCCGCGAGTCGCGTTCGCCCTCCGTGAAGGCTTGGACGTCCTCACGCAAAGTGCTACAAAAATTCCTCGAGCAATGTCGAACGAACCTGCCGACCGTCTGCGTTCGGCGAAACGTTTCCTCAAGCGCCTGACGCGTGCGGCCGTAGAGGAAGTAAATTCGATCAAGCCGCGCAAAATCATGGCCGAAGTCGCGGCGCGAGCGTTACCGCAGCAAACCTTCAATCGGACGCGCACCGCCATATTGCGCGGCGCCGGCGTGCAGATCGGTCCACATTCCTTGGTACTGGGTCCTGTGCGGCTCACCGGTGACGGAGACTTGTGCGGAGATCTCTGCGCTCAACTGACGATTGGAACGCTGACGCTGATCACCGGGCCCTTGCATGTGGACGTTGGGGCTGCGATCCACATCGGTGATCGCGTGCGAATCGGTCACGACGTGTCGCTGTTGACGATCAGCCACGAGATTGGCGAAGAGTGGCTGCGCTCGGGGTCGAGCACTGCGTTGCCCATTCATGTCGGGGACGGCGCGTGGCTTGCGTCGCATGTCACCGTGCTGGGCGGCGTGACGATCGGAGCGGGCGCGGTCGTGGCAGCGGGCGCCGTAGTCACGCGTGACGTGCCACCGAACACGCTCGTGGCGGGCATTCCCGCGCGCGTCCAGAAGCAGCTCCCGACACGCAATGTTTGAGCCAAAAACGGCCGAGTTGTTGCAAGTTCGATTGTTCTTCTGACTACCTTGCGGCGCTCGACGCATCACGGGCTCCATGGTAACGAGCAAGAGAAATGCGTTCGACAGTCGGTACGGTCGCGGCCTTGTGCGCTGGCGTAGCCGTGTTCGTGGCTAGCGGTTGTACCTTCTACACGTCCTGTCCGGACGTTCCCCCGAATACGAATACCGGCGGGGCGGCGGGCAACTCCGGAGGTGACAGCGGCTCCGGCGGCAGCGACAGCTCGACGCTGTCGGGCCCATTCCTCAGCGGCAAATGGTCGAACGTGACTCCGGATTTCAGCGGGATCGTGGAGACCTGCGGACCGCTATACACGCTGTCGTCGAAACCGGACGAAGACCTGGTGATCGCTGGCGTCAACAATACCGGGCTCTGGGCCACTTCGGACGGCGGCAAGACTTGGCCAGCGCTCGGTCAGGGTGCTGGCTCGGACCCGATCGTGCAGGGGACGAACGCGATTGTCTACGATCCCGATCACCCGCGTGTCTACTGGGTCGTTGGAATTTACGGCGATGGTTTGTTTCGCACAGATGACAACGGAGACACCTTCAAGCATCTCGGTGACACCCATCACGACGACTACGTGAGCATCGATTTATCGGACAGCAGACGGCGAACGCTGCTCCTCAGCGGTCACGAAATGCAGCTCCTGCGCAAATCGACGGACGGCGGCGACACCTGGTCGGACATCTCGAGTGCCATCCCCTCGGACGTCAAAACCTGTGGTTATCCGCTCATCCTCCGGGGAAATACCTATCTGCTCGGTTGCGGCGGCAGAGGCGGCAACGGAACAGCGGCGATCTTGCGTTCGGAAGACGCCGGGCGCAGCTGGACGCAGCTCTTCGACAACGGCGGCGCAGCCGAGCCGTTGATTGCTTCAGATGGTGCCATTTACTGGGCTGAGGAAGATGACGCAGGGCTCGCGGTGAGCCGTGACGATGGTGAATCCTTCAGCCAGGTCGTTGCCGGCACAGTGAAGACCGTCCGGCCAGTGGAGCTGCCAGACGGGCGAATCGCCAGCCTCGGAAGTGACGCGATTGTGCTCTCCGCGGACGGCGGCGAAACCTGGAAGCGAGCGAGTGCAGCCCTACCGTACAAGCCCTCGGGTTTCACATATTCACCATACCAAAAGGCATTCTTCATCTGGTATTTGAAGTGTACGGCAACACCGATGCCGCAGCCCACGGACGCGATTCAGCGCTTCGATTTCGACTACGAAACTCAATAGCCCTCGCGCTTCGCCACAATCGAGCGGGGTCCGAGCGGACGACAGGACCCAATGAAAGAGCACTTTCGTTCCCTGGACTCCCTGAGAGGGATCGCCGCATTGCAGGTCGTTTTGTACCATTTGCCTGCATGGTGGGCTGCGCTGTACGGCCTGCAGGTGGTCCGGAACAGCGGGTTGATGGTGAATTTTTTCTTCGTCTTGTCCGGCTTCGTGCTCTTCCACAGCTACGCCGATCGCTTGGCGACCCGAGGAGACGTGGAGCGCTTCATCGCGCTGCGCGTCGGGCGGATCTATCCGGTACACTTCGTCTTCTTGCTCGTGTTCGCCGGCGTCGAATACCTCAAGGTGCACGCACACGGCGCGGGCACGGTGCAGCACACGGTCTTCCACGACAATAGCCTGCAAGCGTTCGTGGAGTGCTTGTTTCTGGTGCATGCGCTCGGGTTCAGTTCGCACTCCGGCGCGTTCAATTTTCCGAGCTGGAGCATCAGCACGGAGTTTTATACCTACTTGCTCTTTGCAATCGGCGTCGTGTCCCTGCCAAAGCGTGGCTTCCTCGCGCTCTGTGCGGGGCTGGTCGCTCTCTCTTTCGGCCTGCTGCTGCTGCGTGAGCTCAATCCCACGGTCGCGAGCGCCGTCGGCGAATTCCACTGGTGGGTGCGCTGCATTTGCGGCTTCTTTCTGGGCTGCCTGACCAACGCCGCGTATCGCGCGCTGCCACAGCTCAAGTGGCCCGGGGTCTGGTCGCTCGCGGGCGTGCTCGCGCTGATCGCGTTTCTGGTCATTCATTGGACGCCCGCGCAAAAGCTGCTGATTTTACCGATCTCCGCGTTTTGCGTGGCCGCGCTCGCGCTCGCTCCGCAGAGCAGCATCGTCAACGCTTCCCTCACTTGGCGGCCATTCGCGTGGCTGGGCGAAGTTTCGTATTCGCTCTACATGTGTCACGCGCTCGTGCTCTGGGTCGCGCGACAAGCGTGTCGCAGCCTGCTTCACGCTCCCGACATCATCGTCGATGGCGCCACCACCGCGCGGGTTTCCACCTCGACTGGCGTCTTGCTTTCCGCGGCCGGTCTGGCAGGTTCATTGCTCCTCGCTTGGCTCGCGTTCACCTTCGTCGAGAAGCCCGGGCGAGAGCGAGCTCGGGAGCTCGTGGCCGCGTGGAAGACGAAGACCGCGGCAGTCGAAGCACCGACGCCGGCGACCTGATAGTCGTAACGTCGCAGCAAACAGCCAAGCAGCCCTCTCGCAGCGCGACCGGGAGCAGCTGAGTTCGCGCACTCGGCACAGTGTGTTTAGTGTTGGCTGTGTGTCCGTTTCGCCCGTTTGACTACCGTTCGAGTGTTCGCCCCCTGTCGGTGCGCGGCGCCTCTTACTTTTCTGACGCGAGGCTCCGTAGAGTTCCGCAGGGAAGGCAATTCGGCTACCGCTGCTGGCCAATGCCCCACATGGACGGTACGTTCGCGGCGATCAGTTTCGAGGTGTTGAGATGATGACGAATGGGCGTGCGCTAGTGTCGGTCGCGGTGCTGTTGGCAGCCGCAAGCGGGTGCGGAAGCGACGGCAACGGAAGCCAGAGCAGCGCAAGTGCAGGTGCAGCAGGGAAAGCGAGCGCCGGCGAAACACAGCAAGTAGCGGGCAGCACCTCCAGCGACGCCGGCAGTGGCGGCGCGGGTGACGTGGGCGGCGCAGGCGGCACACCGGTGAGCGCGGCTGGCGCGCACACGAGCGGCGCCGCGGGCAGCGCTCAGGGTGGAACCTCACCTGCCGGCGGCTCGGGCGGGACTGCGTTCCCGGCCGGTGGCGCCGGTCCATCGACGTCCGCGCAGCGTCAGACTCCGCATCCCATCGGCGGCGCGAATACCGCTCCGAACGGCTTCTATGAATACCTTCCCCCCGGCTACGACGGCAGCGCGCCGACTCCGCTGCTCGTCTTCTGGCACGGCCTCGGACAAGACGGCAATGGTGGCTCCGAGCTCGATAAGGTTCCCGCGTTTGGGCCCCCCGCACTGATCTCCAAGAACAAATGGGACGACACGCGGCCGTTCATCGTGCTCTCACCGCAGCACGTCCCGACCAATGGCGAGATCGCTCCCGGTGCAGGCTGCCCCTCGAGCGCGGAGATCGATGCGTTCGTCACCTGGGCTCTCGCGAACTACAAAGTGGATCCCAAGCAAGTCTTCCTCACGGGTTTGAGCTGTGGAGCGATTGGGTCTTGGGACTACCTCGGTGATCACAAAGGGAGCGTGGTGGCCGCCGCGGTGTTGATTGCCGGCAATCCCGGGGTCCCGTCTGCGCAGAACAGTTCCTGGAGCCGTGCCGGCTGCGACCTTGGTAGCGCTGCCATCTGGTCGATCCACGGGGATGCCGACGACACCGTTCCGTACGCGCCCGACCACGACACGATGCAAAATCTGATTGCATGTTCAGCCCCGCCGCGTCGCGCGGCGACGTTCACGCAAATCAAGGGCGGTGGCCACAACGTGTGGGATGCGACCTACGATCTCACCGGCGGCAGCGGTGACATTTACGCGTGGTTGCTCGCCAACGCCAAACCCTAGCAGGGAGACCTTCGTGAGGGGCGGCCGAATCATTGGCCGCCGTGGGGCGTGCCGCTCTCGCGGGCGACTCGAAACCGAGCGCACTCTGCCGGCGCTGCTCGTTGGCTAGTGATTTGGCGTGTGATCGAGCGTTCCGGTGGCGTGCGCCAATGGCCATCGTGTAGGCTGTGCCAGCTTTCAAGGAGACTGTCCCCTTTCATGTCCAGCGCGCCTCGCCTGTCCGTTGTCAGTCCCATGTACAACTCGGGGAAGTACCTCGCACTGACCATTGAGAGCATCCTCGCCCAAACGATGGGGAGCCTCGAGCTGATCTTGAGCGACGACGGCTCGACCGACGACAGCCTGAAGATTGCCGACGAATATGCGGCCAAGGATCCGCGCGTGAAGGTGCTGCGGAATCAGCACCACGGCATCGTCGCCACGCGCAACGCCGGGCTTTTGGCGACCGACCCGCGCTCGGAGTTCATCACGTTCTTCGATAGCGACGATCTGTGGGCGGAAAACGCGGCCGAGACCTTGATGCGGGCGCTCGAGAACAACCCGCAAGCCCCCGCCGTGCACTGCGTGTGCCGCTGCGTAGATTCGAACGGCGTTCGTTACCCGCTCGATGACCATCCGGAGAACATCCGCAATCGCCGGGCAGTGATCGGGGACAAGATCGTGCCGATCCCCCGCTCCGCGGCGACGAGCTTCGGCGCACTGCTCATTGAAAACTACGTCACGACGCCTGGCACCAGCATGATCCGGCGCTCCGCGCTGGAAAGCGTCGGCAAGTTCGCCGCGGACACGGAGCCGTGCGACGACTGGGACATCAACTTACGGTTGGCGCGTCTCGGGGATTTCGTTTTCGTGGACGAGATCTTGCTGAACTGGCGCCGTCACAGCCTGGCGATCTCCAATGTGAGCACACGTTGGCGAACCGCCTACGTGAATACGCGGCAGCGCACCATCACCGCGCCCGAAAATACGCCGGAGCAGCGATCGCTCGCACGCACTGCCCTGCGCAGCGAAATCATCGGACTGCAGAAGCAGGCCTTCCACGAAATACTGCGCGGCGGGTTCAAGACTGGTCCCAAGAAGCTCGCCCGCTCGCTGTTGTTGGGCTCGGTGTACGTCGGCGTTCGCGGCTCGCGCGCGACCTGAAGCTGGCGCTTGCCTCGCGCTCGGTCGCTGGCTACTGCTGCTCGTAATCCCAAGCGAACTTGACGATGCCGTTGACCGGCACACTCGTCGGATCACACGTCCAACCGACCACGAAAAAGGCCTTCGCTCGCTTGGAATAGGTGAGCGCAAAGTTCCGGAAGGTATCCTGCGTAGGATCCGGCGGCGCCACGTTCGTCCAGCTGTAGCCCTGATCGCCGCTCACCAGCACGCCCTTCGGCCCGCGCATGGCGAGTCGCCCGTCCGGTAGCTCGACCGGTGTGATCCCGAAAACGATGTTCGGCGCGGTCACGGTGATCCAGGTCTGGCCTTTGTCCGTGCTTCGAACCAAGCCGCCAGCGTCGCGCGTCGACCAGTACAACGAGCCATCCGAGTGCAGCAGCGGTTCTGCACCGCCGCCGAGCTGGCTGACCCAAGTCCAAGTGCCGCCGCCGTTCGTCGTGCGATAGATGCCGGCTTTGCCGGAGCCGCCCGAGCAGCCGACGAGGTGCTCTTCGCCATTGACCGCGTACGGGTAGCTCGAGACTGCCGAGTCAGCGGGTAGATTCACACCCACGTTCGTCCAGTTCTGTCCGCCATCTTCGGTTCGATAGACCGTGCGGCTCATTTCGTGGCCGCCCGCGAGGATGACTTTTCGATCCGGGTCGGTGTAGTCCACGCTCATGCCGTCGTTGTGGCCAATACTGCCCAGCGCTTTGAACGTGAGGCCGTTGTCGGTCGTCTTGTTGATCCCCGGCGTGCCGTAGATCCCCGAAACGTACCAAGTGTCCTTGTGATCCGGATCGTAGCTGATGAAGCTCGGCCGGGTCTGGATCACGTCCGAGCCTTGTCCGGTGCCGAGCTTCGTCCAGGTTTGCGCGGAGTCGAGGCTGGAGAAAATGCCCTGCTTGGCGACTGCGACGAGCAGGCGATCTTCGTCGGGCTTGTCGCTGATGTAGCTCACGTTGCCGCAATCCGAGGCCAGCCCTGCCAACGTGCCAGTGACGCTCACCCACTGACCGGGGCCCGGCGTCCCGCTGACGCCACCAAAGCCACCGCCGCTCAACGGGGGTTTGCCACCCTCCGCCGTCGATTCGCCAGCGCTGCCCGCCTTGCCCCCAGCGCCAGGCTGGCCACCAGTGCCGCCTTTCCCGCCGCCCGGCGCGCCCGCCTCGTCGCCAGCGCTCGCGCCTGCGCCGCCTTGGCCCGCGCCCGCCTTTGCGCTGGCGGCGCTGCCGTCGGTCGCATTGCCCGCCGTCGCACCGCTACCGGCGGTCGCGCTGGCACCGGCGGTCGCGCTGCTACCGCCGGTCGCACTGCCGTTCGAGTGTGAATCGTCACTCGAACAGCCCATGAGCCCGAGCCCCACTGCAATTCCGATTCCGACCGTCCTGATCATGTAACTCACTCGGTTCGTAGGTCTGTCGCCACGGTCGGTAGGTTCGACGCGATCGCTCGACGATGATGCTGCCCGGCGAGAGCTGAACGTCAGGGAGGTGGCGCGAGCAGCGATGCGTTCGGTCCGGGACCTTGCAAAGTCTGCATGAACGCGATCAGGTCGGCCTGTTCGCGGTCCGTCAGATTGAGGGCCTCGAGCTCGTTCGTTCCCGGGAAACCCGCCGGATCGCCACCGCGGTTGAAGAAGCGCATGAGCATCGCCAGCGAAGTATGCTGACCCGTGTGCATGAAGCTCGGGTGGTTCGCCGCACACCGCAACGTGGGCGTACGGAACGCGCCCTCCAGCGCCGAGTCCACTTTGCTGGGTAGCTTGCCGCGGTCACCGTCGCTGAAGCTGCCCTTGGAGTTCAGAGGATCGGCGATCGTGAGCGGGATGGCCTCGCCAGCGCCGCGATCGTCGGTGTCGGTGAACGCCACCGCCACCGTCGCCGGACGCAGGCCCACATTGTGGAACTTCGAATCCGTCAGGTTCGGCCCGGAGTGACACGAGACGCACTTGGCGCTACCGACGAACAGCGCTGCGCCGCGCTGCTCGCTGCGGGACAGTGCGCTGTCGTCTCCGTCGAGCCACGCATCGAAGCGCCCCGAACCGCAGCGCAGCTGGCGCACGTAGGCATCGAGCGCTTTGGCGACGTTCACGGTCACCGTCGTCACGGCCTTTTGCGCTTCTGGCGTCATGCCGTCGTAGTCTGCCTTGTCGCCGGGCTTGCCTCGGCAGGCCGCGGTCTCGACCGGACCCTCGTCACAGCCGGTCTCGGCTCCGCTGAGCGGCGGAAACTGCTGCGCGTCGTCCAGCTTGGGCATCTCACCGAAGATGCTCTCGTATTCCGCGCGGTGCAGGGCGTACGTCTGCTGCGCGATGAACAGCCGAGAAGAGTTGTATTCGTTGACGCTCTCGAACACGCCGATCGCCTGGGCCCAGATCGAATCGCGGCGGCCGTCCCAGTTGTACAAGGAGGCGAAACCGACTTCGAGCAAGGTGGGCGTGCGTCGACGCGTCCACTGTGCCGCGAGCGAGATCTGCTGATGCGGGCTGCGCGTATCGACGAAATTCGTCTGCGGGACGTGGCAGCCGGCGCAGCTCACCTTCTCGTTCTCGCCCTTGACGCCGAGGGTCGAAGGGCTGCCGTCGTTGTCGCCCTCGAGCAAGCGTCCCGAAAGTCGCCTATCGAAGAACAGCCGTTGACCGAACGTTCGCGCCGCCGGCAGATCGCCATACTTGTTGCTTGGATCCGGGGGCACCGCGGCGTTGTCGTAACGCAGCGCCCTGAGCGCGGTCATCACGCTGTCCGTCAACACCGGATCGGGATCGTCCGAAGCCGCGGAGGCGCCGCCTGCTGCGGCGCCTGCGCTGCTACCACCGCTGCCGGAAGGCGATGCGCCCGCCGCGGCAAGGGCGGTGCCTCCGGCGCTGCCGCCGGCACCGGCCGTGGCAGACGCCGCCGGGTCAGCTTTCTCGCCGCACGCGGCGCACGCCAATAGGGCGCACGCCGCGATCGCGAGCTCTGCGAACCTACTCGCCATAGTAGCGAGTTCCGCACGGCATGGCGTTCTCGTCCCAGCCAGGGGGCAGATCGGTTCCGCTCTTCACGCCGAGCGAGTCCATCTTCCGGTTGGTGTGGGGAATGCTGTGGTCATGCCAGAATTGAGAGCGGGGGTTGTCCACCGCCACGTACTCGTCGATTTCGATGTGGTACGCGGCGAAGCTGAAGATCACGTTGACCGGTCCGGGCGGGAAGTGACCCGCCGGTAGCACCGCGCAACCCGCGGGTTTGTCCTCGACGTAGAAGTAGACCCGATTCGTGGACGCAAAGACGTCGAATTTGACGAGTCGATCCATACCCGAGTACTCGCCGACCACGGGCAGCGGCAGCCACTTTTCCTTCCAATCCAGGTCTTGAACGCCGGCGTGGAAACCGTAGATGTTGGCTCGATTGCACTGCTGGCTCACACCCCAGCCGCGCTGATCACAGAACTCGAGCTGTAGCTCGGAGCTCGGGCCGAAGGTTTGCGCGATGATCGTGTGGTACTTGCCCGGATTCGGATCCATGTCGAACGGACGCGGACCAAAGCGCTGGATGAACGGCACGTTGTAGGTCGGATCGACGGCGGGATCACCAACCGGCGTATCGGTAATGAAGATCTGCGGATAGCGACGCCGCGTCGATGCCGCTTCCGCCATCATCGTCACGTGCAGGTACTTGTCCGCTGCGATCTTGGCGTTCGCGCCGAGCGCCGCGAGCGCGAACGACGAGTTGTTACCGCCCACGAACGTGCCCAGCATCGAGCCGTACGTGTAGTTCGCATTGGTACCGATGTACTCGAGCGACAAGCGGTCGTTGCGCAGCACCTTGGTACCGACGTTGTCGTCCACGACCTTGTTGAAGGTGCCGAGGTCCTTGTCGAAGCCCTCGTACCAGTCCATGTCGGGCGGGGGCTCGGGCTTCACGGTGACATAGGCGCGAGCGATCGGCTTTGGACGATTCGTGCTCGCGTATTGACCGTTCACGAACAGCTCGCCCGACTCCAGCCTTCCTTGATCCGGGGTGATGGTGGGCTCGCTCATGATGTTGCCCAAGGCCGCCGCAGGAGCCGCGATCGCACCGAGGTAGCCACCCGGGAACGGGCAACCCGCGTCCAACGCCTCGATGACGAGCGTGGTCTCTGCCTTCAGACCCGGCCACATGAGCGAGGTAATCGGCATGTTACCCTGATGCAGCACGCGCTCCTTCATCGCCTCGCCCGGCGCGAGCACGTCATGATCCTTGTTGTAGGAGTAGAAGATGCGGTACAGCGGAACCGTGTCATCGGCTTGGGCGTCGAGGATCTTGAAGCGTGCTTCTCCGCCGCCTCCGTTGTCGCGCGCGGTCTTTTCGTCCCCGTCGGCGTAGAAGACGGAAGTCCCGCTGTCGTACTGACGGCGATAGATCTGCTTCGTGCCGTTCGCAGGGACGTAGAAGGCAATGCCGTCGTCGCGCCAGCCCTTGGCGAGCAAAGCGTCGCGCGCTTCCGTGCTCGTGACGTAATCGGCGCCGTTGAATTCCTTACCTGGAACGACATCGTACTCCCAGGTATACGAGCCCATCAGGTTGGGATCCGCGACGCGGTAAACCGCCGTGCGACCCGCGCCTGGGGTGAGATACACGTAGCCGAGCTTCGACTCCGCCTCTTTGCGCGTGTACCCCTCGACGTTTCCGGCGAGTGAAGAATCGATGCGCTTGATCCCGTCGTTCGAGCGATCGTAGCGATCCAACGCGCCACCGCAGCGATACACGGCGTTCTTCACGGCCACTTCACCGTTCGGGCCCACCAGCACGTCGGCGGGGTCGGGCAGCTCGTAAATGCGATAATCTTTGGCACCGTCGAAGGGCGAAAAATCCACGATCGCAGTGTCTGCGTGGATCGTCGGCACCACGTTGACGATGCGCGGCAGCTCAGTCAGCGGACCCGCTGCCAGGCAAGCGCCGGCCAAGCACGACGCTGCTCCCGAACACATCTTGCCGTCACAGTCCGGGTCCAGGCAGTCGATGAAGCCGTCGCAATCATCGTCCTTGCCGTCCGAGCACGAGGTCTCGGTGTCTTTCGACGGCTTGCAAGACGCCGGAGCGCCGCCGCCCGAGCCTTTTCCGGCCGAGCCCGTGGAACCGCTCGCGCTCGTGTTGCCGCCCGAGCTCATGGGCCCGTCGCCTGACGTGTCACCACCACCGTTGACGGCGGTCGAACTTCCGCCCGTGGAATTCGCGGCGTTGTGCGAGCTCGAACCGCAACCCCAGAGACCCGCGCCCAAGGCACAAACCGCTCCCAACAAAAACGGGCGATGTGTCACACGACAATACATACTTCGCATCTGTATCTCCAGCAACCCTCGAGGTTGGTAGCATACCGGCGCACACCTGAGAGGTGTACGCGAACCAGGCTCACCGACACTGAGCCCTACGGCACTCTCGCTGCCGAATTAAGAAAAGCGTTGACCTTAAGAAAAACACAGGGCCCGCCGTGGATTGCTCCCACGGGCAGCGCAGCTTCAGATCGAAGTGAGCATCATCGAAGTGTGCACTGACACCGCGATCCCTCAATAATGGCCGCCAGCCTAGCGCATGCTAAATGGGCCGCAAGCGGGGCGGTCACATTGCACGTTAAAAAGTGCCGAATACTTGCCCATGAAAGATCGACGAACCGTGCGCACCATTGAAATAATTGAATATTGCCTGCGGGTTTCTCGCCGCACAGTGGTGAAAAAATTTGATCTCGGAGAATCACGATGAAAGCTCTTCTCCCTTTTGGCGCGCTGCTCGCGCTCACGCTCACGCACTGCGGCAGCAGCCACGGTACATCGCCCACGAACATCGCCGCGTCAGCCTCTGGAAATAATTCAGTCAGCGCCGGTGGGGACGACGCGAGCAGCGGCGGAACCAGCTCCACTGGTGGAAGCGCGTCTGCTGCGGCGGGCAGTGCGCCGCGAGGTGGTGACGGAAACACGATCGGCGGAGCGAGCACGCTCCCCGTCGGTGGCTCCGGGCAATATCCGGATACTTTCGATCCGAACGACTCACCGCCCAAGATCGGAGAGGCTGGATGCGGCTTCGACACCGCCGCGTTCTGTGACACGTTCGGCGGCGCTTCCAAATTGGGCGGGCGATCGCGCGAGCTCGATTCGATCTTCTGGAGCGCGGGCCGGATGTTCGGCGCGTTCTCGACGAATCACGCGATGCCGCTCGGCATGGCACAGATCCCAGATTGTCGCCCGGATCTTCCCGGTCAAGTTTGGACCGCGCAAGACACGCTCATTTGCAACCCGACGTTCGACGTCGCGAGTGGGCACTTGCTCTCGGCCGTGGCCGCACAGAACTACGGGCAGCACGGGTTTCGCATACGCCAGCCGTTCGACTTCACGGGCCGCACCGGGAAGATCGTGTTCGACGGTACCGCCTCACCCCTCAATTCGCTGCGAGGTTGGATCTCGTTGGCGATCACCGAGGACCCCATCTCCCTGCCGGGTTACAGCCTGCGCGACAACGACGAAGGCTCCATCATTCCGAGGAACGCGGTCGAGATCCATTTCTTGGATGCGCCTGGTCAGGGCAAGATGGCCGTGCGCAACGTGCACGTGTTTCGCGACTACGAAGACACGTTCTACACGCCGCCCAATGACCTGTTCGCGACGTACGCGCCCGGCAAGTTGAACCATATCGAGGTCAAGGTCTCGACTGCTGGCCTCGAAATCAGCATCTCGCCGACCTCGGCCGACGGCCTGACCTTCGACGCGCCGATGTACAATTACAAGGTGAATACGCAGCTGCCATTTTCGCGCGGTTACGTGCACCTGTCCGTCCACAACCACGCGACAATCAAATACACTCAACCCGATTCGAATAGTCCGAAGGTCGTCGATGCTTCGGTCGCACTGTTCGACAACGTGGGATTCGACGGAAACGTGATTGCCAACTGGCGTGAGTACGAAGTTCCGGATTCTCTGCTGAAGATCGAAGGCGATTGGGCATCCAATTTCCAGACCGGGCCAGACCCGTACAACACTGGCAACATCGGATACGACATCGGTTATCAGGTCGCGGACCAAGCGAATGCTCCCAAGCAAACGCTCAAGCTCACTGGTGTAGATCCGAGCAACGCGGTTTCGGCCACGCTCGCGACCAACTTCTGGGCAGAGTTCCGAGGTGACCACGATTTCGCGTCGTACACTCTGCGTGCTCGCCTCAACGGCAAGAATTGGATCGAGCACAAGTTCACGGCCAAGGAAGCGGCGCTGCTCACCACCAAGCCCGTGACGCGCGACGCGAGCGGAGCTCAGAATTCGAGCACCGGCAACCAAGGTCGGTACGCGCTCTTGCTCGATGTGCCGGTTTCGGATCTGGTTCCCGGAGACAACACGCTGGAGTTCACGACGGCCAACGTGCCGACCTCGATTCCGCCCGTCGTCTGCAACGTCGATTTGATCTTGAAGACTCAGTAGCGAAACGCCTGTCGTCACTCCGGGCCAACTCGGCCTTCCCGCCGATCGTCTTGGTCGACGTGGCCCGGAGTCGCCACTTCGTTTCGGCCATGGCGGTTGCCCGTCGACATCCGCGCTCACGCGGAGTCGCGGGCCGCTGCGCGCGCCGAATGCGCAGACATAGCAGTAACCTAGCAGCGCCCAACGATGCTAGGAAGGGCGACATCCCCGTGGCTAAAGTCGGCTTTCACATCCCTTCCTTGGACGGCCTGCGGACATTCAGCTTTGCCGTGGTTTTTGCAGCGCATGCCGGGCTCTACTACGTCATCCCCGGCGGCTTCGGGGTCACGGTCTTCTTCTTTCTGTCCGGCTTCCTGATCACGACGCTGCTGCGCATGGAGTTCGACAAGACCGGCCACGTGTCGCTGCGCAAGTTCTACGTGCGGCGCGCACTGCGTATCTTGCCGCCGTTCTATCTGGTCTTGTTCGCGGCCACGGCACTGGTCGCGCTCGGCGCGCTGGCTGGACCGGTAAACCCCAAAGCCGTGCTCGCCCAAGCGCTGCACTACGCCAACTACTACATCGTGAGCCATGGCGCAGAGGGCTTTGCCCCGGGCACGGCGGTGTACTGGTCACTCGCGGTCGAAGAGCATTTCTACCTGCTGTTTCCGCTGCTCTATCTGTCGTTGCGGAAACGTGGTGTGAGCGGAGCCGCGCAAGCGCTGACGCTCGGCGCACTGTGCGCGCTAATCCTGTGCTGGCGCTGCGTTTTGGTGTACGGCCTGCACAGTGCGACCGATCGCACGTACATGGCGAGCGACACGCGTTTCGATTCGATCTTGTACGGCTGCGCGCTGGCAGTGTTCGGGAACCCAGTGCTCGATCCGTCGCGTTTCAGCGACGGCGTTTGGAAGCGCTTGCTGCTCCCGCTGGGGTTGCTCGGGCTGCTGGCGAGCTTCTTGATTCGCGGCGCAGAGTTTCGTGAAACCGTGCGCTACTCGTTGCAGGGGCTCGCGCTGATCCCGGTGTTCGTTTGCGCGATGCGATTTTCGACCTGGGGACCATTCAAGGTGCTGAACTATCGACCGATCGCATTCATCGGCGTGCTTTCCTATTCCTTGTACCTGATTCACCAAGTGGTCTTGTTCGCACTGGAACCCATTTTGAAGCCGCGCATCGGCGCTGTCTCGAGCGCCTTCATTGGCCTTGGGGTTTCGCTGACGCTAGCCTGGCTGGTGCACCTATACGTGGAGCAGCCATTCGCGCGCCTGCGCAAGCGCTACGCGGCCGGAGGTTGAGCGAGTCCGAAGGCGCCGTTTGCCGACGACGAGCAGCGCTGGGTCACTGAACCGCGGGGCGCCCGAAAAACTTGTTCCACAGCGTGTCCACGCCGAACGCCGCCAAGACCAGCAGACAGGGCACGATCGGCACCGAATACCGACCGAGTGCCAGCAACGGAGCGAGCAGCAAGTTGAAGTACAAGATCGGCACGAGGAACAACCATGCCGGTTGTCGCTCCGTGCGCGAGCGCCAAAACCCGACCGCCGCAAACAGCCAGGCAATCAGCGCCATCCCGCCCGCGGCCAGGGAATTCTTGAGACTGGTCATCTCGTACCAGAACGTGAAAAGCCCCACGACTGTCTTGCGCACGAATGCGCCGGGGTCGGCGAGCAGGCGCGCCTTGGCGGCGCGATTCAAGATCTTGTCGGTCTGATAGTCGTCTTGCTCCCAGACCGCGCCTTCGGCGGCGCACAGCGCTCGAAACATTGCGTTCGATTCATTTTCGCCGTCGGTGTACGGGCTCTTGCGTAGGGTCGCGAACTCCGTCTTGGAGAACACGTAGCCGCGCAAGAAGGCATCACTGAAACCGCTGCTGACGGGCACGAAGTGCCCGGTCACGACGTAATTTCGCACGGTCCAGGGCGCGATTGTCAGGGCCATCGTCAAGCCCAGCGCTGCTACGGGGACGAGCAACGAACGCACCGGTATCGTCGACCGATTGCGCCGCAAGCTGAGCCCCCAAAAGACCAGGAACAGCGCCGGGTACAAAATGGCGACTGCCTTGGTCAGGGTGGTGAGCGCGCTCACCACCCCGAATGCGCTCGCCCGCCCGATGCTCGGCCGCTCGTAGAAGCGAACGCTCAACAGCACCGAGGCCGTGAGCAAGAACGTGAACAAAGTCTCGAGGTGGAAATCCGCCACATAGCGCAGCAACGCCGGATGCACGGCGCACAACGCGCCGGCAATCAGGCCAGTGCGCAGGTTGTAAACTCGGCGCCCGAGCTCGAAAACCAGCACGCTCGTGGCGGCGAACAGCACGACTTGCACGAGCTGAACGAGCAACGGATGCTCGCCGAAGATCGTGTAGATGGCGCCGATCATGTACGGGTAGAGCGGGGAGCGGCGATGCAGGAGCGTGCCGTACGCGCTCAGGCCCTCGCCGCGCGCGAGGCTGGTACCCATGGCAGAGAACCAGTACGGGTCGGGGCGGTTGTCGACGAGCCCTTGGGCTCGGAAGCCGACGAAAACGACGGCGAGTGCAGCGAGCGTTGCCAGTGTGGCGAGTAGCCACGGAATCCGCACGGACCAATTAGCTTTCACGAACCAACCCCCACGAAGCAATGGCGAAGAGGAAACGAACGCGCTGCCATTCGAGCCTCCTACCATGGACGCGAGCAAGTTGCAGCAGGCCGCGCCCTCGGGCACTCTTTGCCCGACTCACGCGACTCGCACGATTGCGACCCGGCGAGCGTTCGTCACGAGTGCACCCGACAGCCCAATGAGCGATCCGTAAATGGCCAAAGGACTCGATAGCGGCGCAGTAGGCATGTTCTGGAGTGCCGTGGTGCTGATGGCGCTGGCACTGGTCATCGATACCGAGGCCGTGGGCTGGTTGGTCGCGCCGTTCGTGCTGATCCTGCTGATCCTGGCCATGACCCGGGTTCCGCTGCGCACTTCGCTGCTCACGCTGATGTTCTGCGTCTATACCTTCGACAACCCGGCCGAAGGGTTCGCCGACGGACGCTGGAAATCACCGGTGCACGAGGTCGGTGCGCTGCTGATGAACCACATCAACACTCGCACCGGCGTCAAGCCGCTGTTCATGTCGGGCCTCGACATCCTGTTGGTGGCGCTGCTGATCATCGCGAACGTGCGCGAGCGTTCGGGCTCGCCGATCGATCGAGTCGGTCGCGTGCCGACGCCACGACCCATGGTCAAGCTGGTGTTCGTTTCGTATGCGGGCATGCTCTTCACGTTTCTGAGCGGGCTGCTCCGCGGCGGCGACACCTCGATCATGCTTTGGCAGATGGATCGCGTGATGTACCTGCCGCTGGTATTTTGGTTGTTCAACATGGGCCTGCGAGGCCCCGCCGATCACATCGCGCTCGGCAAGGTGCTGCTCGCAGCCGGTACGATTCGCGCCTTGATGGCGACCTACGTCATTCACACGGTGTACGAGCCGCCGGACGAGAACGGCATCATCGCGAGACTGCCGTACGGGACGACGCACAATGATTCGATGCTGTTTGCCATGGCGTTCGTCGTCTGCCTGGCGCTGGCGTTCACGCGCGCCGGTAAGAAGTACATGAAGGTCGTCGCGGTGGTCTTGCCGATCTTGGTGCTGGGCATGGTCTCGAACCATCGGCGCTTGGTTTGGGTGCACGTGGCCTTGGTGGTCGGCGCACTGTACGTCGTGACACCGATCAACGCGGTGAAGCGCAAAGTGCAAAGGATTGCGCTGATGCTGACACCGATCGCCGTCCTGTATTGTCTCGCGGGCTGGAACTCGGGGAGCAGTTTGTTCCGGCCGGTACAAACGCTTCGCTCCGTGGTCGATTCCAAATCCGACGGCTCCACGCTGTGGCGAGACATCGAAAACTTCGACTTGGTTTCGACGATCAAGCTCAATCCGGTCTTCGGCGTCGGCTATGGCAACGCCTACCTGGAAATCGTGCAGCTCCCGGCGGTGGACTACCCGCTGGAAAAATACCTACCGCACAACAGCATCCTGGGCCTGCTGAGTGCCGCTGGCTACGTAGGCTTCGCAGCCATGACGATGCTCTGGGCGGTCGGCGCGTTCTTCGCGATGCGCGGCTATTACGGGGCAAAGACGCCCATCGATCGCACCGCGTCGATCGTGTCTTTTGCCGGGGTGCTCGTGTATCTGATCCAATGTTGGGGCGATTTGGGTCTGGGTTCACCCAACGGGGTATGGCTGATTGCGCCATCGCTCGCAGTCGCGGGCAAGCTGGCTGCGGCAACCGGGGAGTGGTCCGACAAGAAGACCGGCGCTGCGCCCGGACCAGTCGCAGCGCCCAGAGCAACGCCCAACGGCGTTCGCTAGGTTTAGTCAGTGCTGCGCCGCCCAGGTAACATCTGCCATTTTATGTTAGTGACAGAGACGTGGCAAACATCGGTTGTCCCCACGCCACGATCGCCGAGGAGCTCCCCATGACCGACCTTCGTCACGTCGTCGATCGAACGAGCCTATCTCAGGGCACGAGGGACGCAAAAGCGCTGATCCCGCGGGCGCGCGCCAGCTTGCCGCAATTCATCTACACGTTGAGTTTGGCGTTTGCGTGCCTGTGCCTCGATTGCCGCAAGCTCACTGCCGAACCGGCTCCAGCGCCCAGCCCGCGCCCCGCCGCGATCGAGAGCGCCGAAACGCTCTACGACGGCGGCTTGAAGCCGGGCTGGCAAGACTACGGCTGGGGAACACACGAGATTTCGACCGGCCCCGCGCGGATCAACATGAGCAACTACGGTGGGTTCATCTTGCACCATGACCCGCTGCAGGCCCGTTACGGCGGGCTCTCCTTTCGCATGCTCGCCCCGGCCACGTTCGGGAATTTCTTGCAGGTGCAGGTGGTCAACGGAGACGACAAGTCGCTGCCAACGATCGACGTGGGTCCAGAACGGATCCGCAAGCTTCCGGGAGGCTGGGCGGACGTCTACATTTCGTGGAGCGAGCTGAATCCTTCGAGCGCGCCGTTCGATCGCATCTTCTTGCACGCCAAGACGAACGTAGCTGGCACCTGGGTTCAGTTCGACAAGATCGTACTCACCAAGTTCGATCCGAAGACGGCGGGGTCTGCGGCCGCGGCAACCGCCTCGAAGAGCGTGAGTCTGCAAGTGAACTGCAAGGCTCCGGGGCACACCATCAGCCCGTACATCTACGGCATCGCCGGCAGCGTCCGCGACACGGGCGGCACCGCTCGCCGCTGGGGTGGTAACCCCGTGACGCGCTACAACTGGCAGCTCGGAAACGCGTACAACGTCGGCAAAGACTGGTTCTTCGAGAACGGCAAGAGCGGCCACTATCGCGACTATTTGGCGGAGAATCAGAAGGCCAATCTGGCGTCCGCGCTGACCGTACCCATGATCGGCTGGGTTGCCAAAGACACCTCTTCGGTCGGTTTTCCGAGTTCGGTCTACGGACCGCAGCGCGCGCATGATCCACATCGCCCCGAGGCGGGGGACGGCGTTCGCGCCGACGGCACGAACATTCAACCGAAGTCTGCCAGTCTCACCAGCGTCGAAGCTCCGCCGGAGATGATGCAGAAGTGGGTCGAGGCGATCCGCGCACAAGACGCGAAGACCGGCAAGCGCAGCGTCCAATTGTACATTTTGGACAATGAGCCCGCGTTGTGGAATTCGACTCACCGCGACGTTCATCCGGACGCGCTCACCTATGACGAGCTGCTCGATCGCACGATTCGCTACGGCACCGCGATCCGCAACGCGGACCCTCAGGCGCTGATCGCCGGGCCGGCAGAGTGGGGCTGGACCGGCTATTTCTACTCCGCGAAAGACGCGGAGGCAGGCGTCTCGCTCCGGCCCGATCGCCGCGCGCACGGTGACGTTCCTTTGCTCCCCTGGTACTTGAAGCAACTGCGAGAGCACGACCGAACCAGCGGCAAGCGCGTGTTGGATGTGCTGGACGTGCACTTCTACCCGCAGGGAAACGGCGTGTATTCCAACAATGCCGACCCGGCGACGGCCGCGCTGCGACTGCGATCCACGCGCGCGCTGTGGGACCCGAGTTACAAAGACGAATCGTGGATCGCCGAGCCCGTTCGGCTGCTACCCCGGCTCAAGGAGTGGGTGCAACAGAACTATCCCGGCTTGGCCATCTCGATCGGGGAGTATAATTTCGGCGGCGAGCAGCACATGAGCGGCGGCCTGGCGGTTGCCGAGGCGCTGGGTCGCTTCGGCACGGAGGGCATCGATTACGCCTTTTATTGGTTCGAACCGCCGCCGAATTCGCCCGCGTACTGGGCCTTCCGAGCATTCCGGAATTTCGACGGCAAAAATGCCAAGTTCTTGAGCCGCTCGGTCGACACCAAGATGGCGTCGAACGTGTCCTTGTTCGCGTCACGCGACGACTCCGGCAAGCACATGGTGCTGATCGCCCTGAATTTGGAGCCCACGACCGCGGCCAAGGCGACGATTGCCATGAATGGCTGCGGCAGCCTGGTGACGCGTCGCAAATTCGTCTACAGCTCGCAGGCCCCCGCTTTCGTCGAAGAAGCGAGCACCACCGCGCGCGGCCTCGATGAAGTTCTGGCTCCGTATTCGATCAATGTCTTCGACGTCGAATTGAAGTAGTCAACTCGAAGGTCAAATGAAAGTTCTGTTCGTCGCTCCTTATCTTCCGAGTCCTCCCCGCTTCGGCGGGCAACGCCGCATGGATGGCCTGATGCGTGGCCTGGCCGCCGCCAACCACGAAGTTTCGATCTTGTCGTTCACGTCTACCGACCAGTGGACGCAAGAGTCGCAAGAGGCGACGCGCTCGTTTTGCAAGAAGGTCACCACGCTCTCGGATCTCGACGCGCGCAGCGTGTCGGAGAAGCGTCGCTTGCAGCTGCGTTCACTGCTGTCGCTCAATAGCTACGAGCATTTGCAGGTCAAACGGCGCGCGGATTTCCAGCGGCAAATCGACGAGCACTTGGCGGCCGAGAACTACGACGTGGTCCAAGTCGAGTTCGCCAACATGGCCGCGTACCGCTACGCACGGCGCGGGCACAAGCCGACCCTGGTGCTCGACGAGCACAACATCGAGTACGACTTGCAGCGGCGCACGGCCGGCTCCGCCGAGGGCAAATTCCGCAAGGTGTACAACTCCCTCAACTGGCGCAAGCTCGGCCGTGAAGAGAAGGCAGCTTGGCGCCGCTTCGATGGCGTCGTTCTGACTTCGCTCAGAGACGCACAGCTGCTCGCGGACGTAGCGCCCGGGATCCGTTCGGCCGTCGTCCCGAACGGCGTGAACGTCGCGCAATTCGTACCGGCTACGGGCGCCCCTGAACCCGATCAGCTGCTCTTCTTCGGGGCCAACAACTATTTCCCCAACCACGACGCGCTGCTCTACTTCATCGACGAGATCCTGCCGCTCGTGATTCAGCGTCGTCCAAACGTGAAGCTCTCGATCGTCGGTCCCGGAGCCCAGCCCGCCGTGCTCGCGAGGCAGAGCCGCCACGTCGAGATCGTGGGCTTCGTCGACGACGTGACGCCGCACATCGACCGCGCCGCCGTGGTCGTGGTTCCACTGCGCATCGGAGGCGGAACGCGCCTGAAGATCGTCGAGGCAATGGCCAAATCGAAGGCGATCGTCTCGACGCGCATCGGAGCAGAAGGGATCGACGTGACCCACGACCACAGCGCCCTACTGGCCGACTCCCCGGCAGACTTCGCCGACCAAGTCGTCCGCGCGCTGAGCGATCCAGAACTTTGTCGCAACCTCGGCCGGCAAGCGCGTATCCTCGCCGAAGAACGCTACGCGTGGACGGCCGTGGTGGCCGAGCTGGTGCGCTTCTACGAGCAACTCGGAGCTCGCTAGGCTGGCCTAGGAGGGGGGCTCACGACTGCGAAAAAGCGCGCCTCGATTCAGGCGACCGAGGGCTCACCCTTCAAGATACGTTCGTACGCCGCGCCGGCTTCCTGCGCCATGCGCTGCGCGTTGAAGTAGTCGAGCACGCGGCTGCGGCCGTAGCTGCCCATTTGTTCGCGCAAGTCCCGATCTTCGAGCAGGCGCACGATGTTTGCGGCCAGCGCTGGGATATCCCAAGGCGGCGAGAGCAAACCAGAGCGCCCATGCTCGACCACTTCCGGCGTGCCGCCATTGTTGATCGCGATCACGGGTTTGCGCATGGCCATGGCCTCCAAGAACACCAAGCCGAAGGGCTCTTCGAAGCTTGCCATCGTGAAGACGTCGCTGCCCGCCATCACGTTCGGGATGTCGGGGCGACCGCCCGTGAAGTGCACGTGCTCGAGCACTCCCCGCGCTCGTGCCAGCGCCTTCAGCTCGGCGGTGAAAGATTCCCCACCCCACATCGAATAGTCCGCGCCGACAATCACGAGCTCCGCGTTTTGGATCTTCTCGCGGACCAGAGCGAACGCGCGCACCAGCTCGCGCTGACCCTTCCAGGAGAAGAGCCGCGACACCGAGGTGAGCACCAGCGAGTCCTGGGGAATGCCGAGCTCTCGACGAAAGGCACTGCCGTCGATGCCCGGGTCCCACTTGGACGGCTCGATTGCGTTCAGCACGGTGTGGACGCGCGCGCGCGGGATGCCCATGCCGACCACGGCATTGGTCACGAAGCGAGAGATGCTGAATACGGCATCGGCATTTCTGACGCCCCATTTGGCGAGGCGGCCGTACTCTTCCGACCATTTGACGTGGATGTGCGCGACCGAACGCGTTCCGGCCAGCCTCGACAACGCGATGTTGTAGGCCACGTCTCGCGGGCGCTCCGTACTGTGAACGATACGAATGCCTTCGCTTTCGATGTACCGCCTCAGGGCCACGAAATCCCACGACAGCTGGGCGAGCGTGCGTGCGCTCTGCGCGAGCATGCTGGGCCCGCTCCGTCGCAGGCTGGGCGCGAAGCGCGTTGGGCGTAGGCTGATGCGCGGGATCTTCTGCATCACCGCGAGCGACGCGGGGACCGTCTTACCGCCGCCATCGGTGCAGGCCACGTGCACCGAAAACTTGTCGCGATCCAGGTTGCGAATGATGTCCGCGTGTACGGCAGTATCGGCGCCGAATTCTTCCTGCGCCACGATGAACAACACGCCGATTTTCTCAGTCATGAGCGAGGGTTTCCGTGAGCTGCAGTTGGGGCGGTCGAGCTCTACACGCGAATTGGCTCAAAGATCCCCGCTCTTCAGGTCATCGGCGAGCCGCTGACTCGCGCGTGCGGCCAGGGTCATGGATGTCAACACGGGGTTCTTCTCAGGGCCGGTCGTGAACGCCGATGAGTCCGCAACCACCACGTTGCGCGCCTCGTGCATGCGACTGAACGCATCAATCATGCCGAACTGGGGCGAGGCGTGCATACGACACGTGCCACCGAAGTGATTGGAGTTGCCGGGCGCCTCCACCTTCCAAACACGCACTTTCGGCTCGAAGCCCCCACGCGACAAGAGCGAGAGAATTTGGTCCCGCGTCTGTTCCAGAATCTGGATGGCCTCGGGGGGATGGCGAACGTGCAGCGCGATGCCGGGAGTGCCGTCAGCGCTGCGTTGGCTCGGATCCAGGGCAATCCAGTTGTCCCGCGTGGGTGCCATGGTGCCAAAGACGCTGAAACCGGTCCACGGTAAGCGACCGATGTGCCGCTGCAACAAGGAACGACCGACGATCGCGGCCCCGCTCCACTGCATGCCTGCCGCCGCGTAAAGCGGAATCGAACGGTCGACCCCGAGCCGCGTGATGTATGTCGGCGGGTACACCGAAATCGGTGACCCGAGATCGACGACGAGCTTGCCCAGCGGATGATCGTGCAAATAACGACCGAGCACGCCGTGCGAATTTCCGAGCCCGTTCGGAAAATCCGCGCTGGTGGATTGCAACAAGATTTGTGGCGTGTTGATGGCACCACCCGCGACCACGACGGCGCGGCACTCGAGCCGCTCTTCGTTGCCCGAGCGCGCGTCCCTGAACACCACCGCGGATACCCGGCGTTGCGCCGCGTTCCACTCCAAGCGTTGCACGCGAGCCTCGTAGCGAACGGTCAAGCCCGGGTCGCCCAGGATTGGCTTGATCAAACGAGTATAGGAATTGAACGCAGTGCCGCTCAATGTCACCGAAGTGTCGGCACCGTATGCGTAGGGCATCGGCACGACCGTGCGACCGCTGCGCTGCGCATCCTCCACCAAGCTCTGCCAGTCGTCCGTGAGCTCCCAGCCATGGCGCACGTTGCCCACCGGTAGCCGCGGATCGTCCAACTTCGAACCAGCAATGTGCAGCAGCGGTTCGACACGTTCGTACCAGGGCGAAAGCTCATCGTAGCCGATGGGCCATACGAACTCTTGCCCCGCGCGCTCTGCATCCGCGAAGTCTTCCCGAGAAAACCGCGGAACTGCACAGCTCCAGTGGTTCGTGAGGCCACCGGGAGACAGCTGTT
>DASSMT010000005.1:0-40730 GCA_035688655.1 Polyangiaceae bacterium
GAATTCGGGCAGCGCCATCACGCTCGCGCTTTCGGCGAAGCTCACCTGCAACGGGGCGGATCAGTTTCCGTTCCTGGGCTCGGCCAGCAGTGCTTCGGGCACGTGGACCAAACTTTCGGGCTCATTCACCATCCCGGCGGATTGCAGCTCGGCGCAGATCTACGTGCAGCAGCTCGACGGCGCGACGAACCCGGATATCTACGTGGACGACCTGATCGTCAACGCCAGCAGCGTGACGAATTTCTCGGGTAACCCGGGCTTCGAGAGCGGTACGAGCGGCTGGTTCACGTTCGGCGGCGGTCTCGCGCAGAGCTCGGCGTTCGCGCACTCGGGCAGCTTCTCGGGTCTCAACAGCGGACGCACTGCGAGCTTCAACGGACCGGCATTCTCGTTCCCGACCGGTGCGGGCAAGTACACTGCCTCGCTCTGGGCGCTCCAGAACTCTGGCTCGAGCCTGCCGTTCGTGTTGTCCGTGAAGACGCACTGCGACGGTGTCGACAACTTCCCGTTCCTCGGGCTGGTCAATGCCGCGTCGGGCACTTGGGTCCAGCTCTCGGGCACGTTCACCGTGCCGGCGAACTGCACGGAGGTCACGTTGTTCCTGAACCAGAACGGCGGCTCGACCTTCCCGGACATGTACGTCGACGACCTGGTCGCGCTGCCAATCCTGCCCTGAACTGACGGCACCCAGCGCTGAAGCAGTCCGATCCGCCGCGCTCTTCTCACGAGGAGCGCGGCGGACGATGACGTCTGTCATCTACGCACCGTACACGACGCGGTGCTTATTGATAATGATTTTCACTTGCAATAAATGCTGGGCGCATGACTTCCGCGCTTCGCGTGCTCGACGCCCATGGAAACCGCCCGATCCGCCGCTGCTTGCTCTGGCTCAGCACGCTCTTGGGCGTGCTGGCTTGTGGCCACCCGCCGCCCACGCCTGCGGTCCTGGTCGCCAAAGATCCACGTGACATCCCGGAAAGCGTCGGAGAGCGCGACGCCAGCACGGTGGAGGTTGCACTCACGGTCGAGGAGGTCATTGGCGAGCTCGGGCCGAAGCTCAAGGCGCCGATCTGGACCTTCAACGGCACGGTGCCCGGCCCGCTCATTCGCGTTCGCCAAGGCGACACGGTGGCCCTGACGCTGACCAATCCCGCCGAAAACGTCGAGCTCCACGACATCGACCTGCACGTGGTCGAGGGGCCCGGGGGCGGCTCCGTCGCGACCGATGTCAAGCCGGGTGAAACGCGCGAGCTGCGCTTCGAGGCCCGGCACCAGGGCGCGTTTCTGTATCACTGTGCCGCCGAGGGCAAGCCTTGGGAGCACGTCGCGCACGGCATGTACGGTGTCATCGTCGTCGAGCCGCCAGGTGGGCTCGAACCGGTCGACCTCGAAGCCTACGTCGGTCAGAGTGAGTGGTATCTGACGGGCGCTGGGCACGATGGCGCGGAGAACGGAGAATCCGACGAACACGAGGAGCAGGCCCTCCCTCATGACGTCCTAGACCTCGACGAAGCGGCCGCGCGCCGCTCGGACCCCACCGTGTTCACCCTCAATGGGCACGCCAATGCTCTCACGTCTCCCGAGCTTTACGGCGATCGCTTGCACGTCGCGGCCGGCGGTCGCGTGCGCTTCTTCTTCGGCAATGCAGGACCGAACTTGCCGTCGAGCTTTCACGTCGTGGGCGGCGTCTTCGAGCGCGTCTTCAGCGGCGAATTTACGGCGCCACTCACCGCGGAAGAAACGATCGCGGTTCCACCGGGCTCAGCGGCTGTGTTCGAGCTCACGCTGCCGCAGCCGGGCAGCTACGAATTCGTCGATCACGCGCTGTTTCACGCCGAGCTCGGCGCGATGGGGCTCCTGCACGTGGACGAAGAGCCTGTGCGCTGAAACGAAGCTGCTGCTGCGCGCGGAAAGCGCGCTACTGGTTGGGCACCCAACTGCACGGCGCGCCGGTTTGTGCCGGGTTGTGCGCTTCACTTTCCGTGAGCGGGCTCGCTTGCGGAAAACCCTGCGTCGAGCCCGCCGATTGCTGGCATGAGTACAGCAGTGATTGGCCACAGCCGGAGGCGCGAGCGGTGTGCGGGCCCAAGTCTTCCACTTTGACTCGCGACTCCTCGCACGAAAAGCGGCGCGCAGCGTCGGCGCGCACTGCGTTCTGGCCCGCACTGCCGCAGCCCATGACCAGGCTCGACACGCTCGCCAGAACTACCCCGATGCTTCGAAGACCCCGTTTCAACGCTGACGTCGCCACACGCCGTGCATACCATTCCGAGACTGGAAGACCAAAGCGCTCGCAGCCGACCCCGCAATGTGACGACTTTCCGAGCGTCGCTCGCCGGCGACTGACGCCCGTCATTGCCGAGCTCTGCCGCGACACGCGAGGATGACCCAAAGGCTGCGCTCGAAAAAAATCGTGGTCTGTCTTGCGCGCTGACCGGACATCATTGCTTTGCACGGCGTCTATCTCACCAGTATCGGCTCAGTCTCCGCGGTCGCAGCATCAGCGCGCGAAGCATTCGCCGGGTATGAGTCCGGCGTCGCAGGGATCGCGACGCATTCCGTCGGTGATCGGCGCATTCCGCTGGGTGCTTTATCAGCCGCGGGAGAGGAGTCACTCGCGCGCCTCGCTCGCGAACGGCCCGAGCTCGCTCGGCTCGATCGCTCCACGCAGCTCGCGATCCTGGCAGCGCGCCAGGCACTGAGCGGGGCTGAACCCGGGCTCGGCGCGCTCGCTGTCATCCTCGGCTCATCGCGCGGTGCGACGGAGAGCTTCGAGCACAGTCACGCTCAGTTTTCGGTCAGCGGTCGCGTGGCTCCTCTCACCTCGCCGACCACGACGCTCGGAAATCTGTCCAGCAACGTCGCGCGCGAGCTCGGCATTGCAGGCTGGGTCGCCGAGATTTCGAGCGCCTGTGCAACCTCGCTACAGGCGCTGATCTTGGGCGTCGCGTGGCTGCGCGCCGGCTTCGGTCGCGCGTGCCTCGTCGGAGGCGCGGAAGCGCCTCTCACCGGATTCACCGTGGCACAGATGGCGGCGCTTGGATTGGTCGGCGGAGAGTTAGAGACGGGAGCGCCGTACCAACCCCTGGCGCGTTCACCGAAAAATCGACTCGTGCTGGGCGAAGGGGCGTGCGTATTCCTGCTCGAGGCGCTGAGCACGGAACAAGCGCGGGAGCGCGGAGCGCTGGCCGAAATCATCGGCCTCGGCTCGTCGCTGGAAAGAGGGCCGAGCCTGACCGGCATATCGCCCGACGGCGAAGCGATGGGCAGAGCGATGACACACGCGCTCTCGTCGCAACGCAGCGCGATCGGCGCGGTCGTCGTGCACGCACCCGGCACCAAAAACGGCGATCGAGCCGAGCTCGCCGCGCTCGAGCGCGTGTTCGAGGGCTGGGTGCCGCCGCTGTGCTCGAGCAAATGGCAGACCGGCCACACGCTCGGCGCTTCGGGCGCGTTCGGGATCGAGCTCGCCTTGAGCTTGCTCTCGGGACTTACTCCGGCGACCCCTCCCTACGACTCGGAGCTCAGCGCGCCCGCGACGCCGGTCGAAAGCGTGCTCGTCAATGCCGCCGGCTTCGGCGGAATCGCCACGAGCGTGCTCTTGAAGCGCGCCAGCTGAGCTTCTAGCATTCTCGTCCATGGAGGTGCTCGGCGATCGCTGCTTACGGCGGCTTCTTCTGCCCATTCTGGCGATGGCCGCAGCGGTCGCAGGTTGCTCCAAGCCCGCTGAACACCCGCAGTCCCGCGCAGGGTACGCGTATGAGAACGTCGACGATCCCGCTGCCGAGATCGACCGTCGCGAGGCCAAACTTTCAACGTCTTGCGCGGGTGTTCATTGTGCATCGCCGCGAGTATGTCGGTTGCTCTCGACGCGCGATCACGATGGCGTTGCTCACGCCTATTGCCTCGGTCCCACTGACGACCTGTGCCGGATCGACCCTGAGCTGTGCAGCGATCAGATCTGCCGCACCCAACCCGGCGTCTGCAATTGATGCTTGCGCCCTTTTCGGCGGTCGCTGCGTCAGCACGCGGTAAGCCTCATATACCTCGCGGAAGCGCGCGGAAGCCTGCGCGTCACCAGGGTTGTGATCAGGGTGGTGACGCAAGGCCTAGCGCTTGAACGCGCGGCTGATCGTTGCAGCGCTCGCTCCCGGAGAGAGCCCCAAGGTAGCGAGCGCCTGTCGCAAGGCTTCGTTCGGAGCGCGATTCATGTGCTAGTTACTGGAATATGCCTGTCATAGCGGCCTGTCCGCTGCAAGCTCGATGACAGAGCGGCTCATATCGCGATGCAGGTCCCAAGCTATCAAATCCGTCCGGCGCGGTTCGAAGATCTCGAGTCTCTCGTCGCTCTCGAAGCGCTGAATCATCAGCTGCACAGTGACCACCATCCGGAGCTCTACACGAGTGGGCCAGACGCATTCCAAGAGACGGAGCGTATCCGCGCTCAACTCAGCAACGACACCGTGACCTATCTGGTTGCGGAGATGGAGCTCGAAGCCGCACTCAGCGTCGTCGGCTTTGTGCGGGTCGTAGACGTGACCACGCCGCCGGCGGCACTCGCATCTCGGCGTTTTGCTTTGGTCGATTCGTTGGTCGTGCACGAGAGTGCGCGCCGGCGCGGCATCGCTCGGGCGCTACTGAGCGCGGCCGAAGCTTGGGCGCGCGACCGTGGAATCGCCGCGCTGGAGGTCACGGTCTGGGCCTTCAATGAGCACGCGCGTGAGTTGTACGAGGGTGAAGGCTTCGCTCTCATGCGCCACTATCTGAGGAAGCCGCTGTGAAGCCGGGTATGCGGAACGAGCTCTTTCTTCGCTTCGGTTAAGGCGGCGACGGTGGAAATGAGTCGCACTTTCGCTACGTAGAGAGCGGCAACCCGCGGCAACCTGACGGCAACCCGTCCTCGCGCGCGGAGAGATTCGGTTCGAATTCGGCGAATTCGAACTGCGTTTTTTTGAGCTCAAGGGCACCTCGGACCCAGATGCCGCCTCAACTCTTGGCAGCGGCGATCCCGAGGCTCGGTGCTAATCGAACAGCATTGGTTCGTGTACGAATACGTTTCTTTACCGTGGGGGCCGCCTCAGCCGAGCAGATCCTGACGCCTCGTCATTGAAACCATCGGCGATGCCTGAAGCGGGAGCGCTCGCTCGACGTCACCGACGCCGGCGCACCGCGCTGGCCGAAGGCCAGCGCTTGGGCAGCCGGGCACCCGCAGCGCGGAGCGCGAGGATGCCCGTCGTGCTGCGTCGCGTTACGCACGGGGCATCCTCGCCCGCTCGAGTTCTCGCGGAGTTCGACTCACAAGGCGTACAGGAACGCGCGCAGGTCGGTCTTCTCGCGTGCCGTCAGGCCAGTGCTCAGGATCAAGTTGAAGAACTCGATTGTGTCGTCGATCGTGAGCAGGCGGCCATCGTGGAAGTAGGGCGGGGAGTCTTTGAGGCCGCGTAGCGTCAGGGTCTTGATCGGACCCTCGGCAGTGGCGAGGATGCCGTTGATCGTCCGATCCGTGAAGAAGCGCTCGAGCTCGAGATCATGCATCGAGTTGTCGGTGTAATAGGGCGGGGTGTGACAAGTCGCACATTTGCCCTTGTTGAAGAAGATGTCCTGACCGCGGAGCTCCTGGGCCGTTGCCTTGTGCGGATCGAGCTTGCCGTCGAGCCCGAGCTTAGGGGCCGGCGGGAAGTCGAGGATCTTTTGAAACTCGGCCATGTGCTGAACTTGCAGCCCGCGATCCAACGGGTTTACTCCTTTCTTCGTCGCCAGCACCGGGTCACCGTCGAAGTACGCTGCGCGCTGCTCGAATTCCGTGAAGTCCTCGACGCTCATCAGCGCGCGCTGTGAGCCAAAGAGACGCTGAATGTTCACTCCGCGCAGTGAGACGGTGTCGATGCGATGGCGTTGTTCTTGTGGGCGGATATCACCGACCAAGTGTGTCGCGCCATTGGTGTGCCCGTTGACGTGGCAGTCGAAGCACGCGACTCCGAGGCTCGGGCGCTCCGAGCGCCGATCGTCGATGTTGTTGAATTGCTGTTGCGGAAACGGAGTCGTGAGTAGGCGCAGGCCGTCGAGTTGCTTCGGATTCAGTAGGCATTTGAACAACTCGTAGTAGTTGTCGGTCGTGACCAGCTGCCCTTGCGAGACGTCACCCTGGTTGGGTTGAGTGGTCAGGAAGATTGCCGGCGGAAACTCCGGCAAGAACAGATCCGGTAGATCGAAATCCAGATCGAAGCGCGTCAAATCACGACCTGTTTGCCGAAGCGTTTCTTCGATCGTGAAGTGCGGAAAGAGCATCCCGCCCTCCGGCTGTTTGGGGTGCGGCAGTGGGAAAAAACCGAACGGAAACAGGTCCCGCGCTTTGATCTCTTCGGGGCGCAGTGCGGCGAGATCCGTCCAGCTCAGGCCGGGCAAAAGCACGCGCACTCCCTGCTGCACGGGCTTGCCGCGCGTCATCGCCACGCCCCGCGCGGGCCGATCGCTCAAGTCGTAGCGGGCGGCGAGCAGTGCCGCTTGACGGTCCTCCACCTCGGGCTTTTCCGCGATTTTTGCCGCCTTCATCCCCTCGAAATCGATGTGTTGATCGCCGCCGCCGTTTTGGTCGCCACACGTGGCGGCGGGCGCCGGCGTGTTGGGCGGCGGATCTGGAAAATCGTCACGCGTGCCGGGCGGTGCGTCGGCGTGCTGCTCGAGCGATCCCGTCGAGCCCTTGCCACCTTCACCACAGCCGATCGCCAACACCATTGCCAGAGCATGAATCCATCGCGACATGCTTTGCTCCTCACGGTTGCCCAACGCGGGCGCGTGGCGCTGTGCACGATCTGCGCCCGTCGTGCGCGCACTCGCTCTGCACGCGAAACTCGCGCGCGAACTGGGTATCACGGGCCACGCAGCGAGTGTCGCGTTGCCACACCGCGACGCTCTTGCGAGGCACTCTTTGCTTCAGCGCGCGCAGGCGAATCTCGCCAGTGGTCATGGCGCCTCGATGACGCTTACAAGGCGAGCTCGAACCCCAAGTTCATGGAAAGCTCAGTGCGTTTGGCGCGTAGCTCCCCGAGCGTGCTCTCTCGTTCGGTTCGGCCGATGGAGAACAACAGCCGTTCGACGCGCGGCGCGCCGAGCGAGATCCAAGCCAGCGATCGGCGGCGAGCTTCGCCAATGGGGGTGGTCGCGTTCCGGCCCGATTCATCCAATGCTCGCCAGCCGATCAAGCGCTCACTGCGAAACTCGACTCCGAGTTGTGCCACACCCAGATCCAAGCGCGCTTGGGGGTTGAGCTTCACGCCGATGACGTGATTGTAGCCCTGGGTGGCCGCGACCGTGGTGAGGTCCGGATTGTAGTTGCCCGAGTTCTTTTGCGCGAGCAGCAGGGAATCAGCGCCGCCGAACGCGCCACCGGCATCCAGCACCAGCTCCCAGCCTACGCTTTTCGTGCCGCCGTAGTAGCGAGCGGAGAACGCCGGCAGATCGAGCAAGAACACGCGATCTGGCTCAGCTCTGGGGTCGAAGCGATGAAGCGTGTATTCGGCACCCACCAGCAATCCGAAGATGGCCTCACTCTGCTTCAGGCCTCGGCCCTCGAAACGATTGTTGCGATGGTGCAAGCCGGCAACCACCGTCTGCGTGAGGATCGACAGATCGGAGACTGCGAACGAGTCCACGTTGGAGAAACTGAGCCCAAAACGAAGCCGGGAAGCGTTGCCGTCGCCGAACGTGGACGACTCGCTGCCCGGCTGAGCGAACCCGGGCAGATTGATGACCTCTGTTTCTAGCCCGGTGCGCAGCACTGCGTACGGCGAACGACCCTCGCTCCAGGCCTCGCCGCCCTGAAGCTGCAAGCGAAAGCGGTGCCACGAGGGAGAGATCCCGTCGCACACGGTCAACCGCTCTGCACCGTCGATCGCGTCGTGGAGCGCGGTGAAAGGAGCCAAGGCCGAGCCCAAGATCTGATTGGAGGTCGACGGACA
The DNA here is from genome assembly GCA_035688655.1 of Polyangiaceae bacterium. Lineage (GTDB taxonomy): Bacteria > Myxococcota_A > Polyangia > Polyangiales > Polyangiaceae > PMG-095. The sequence goes on from DASSMT010000005.1 coordinate 7,959, forward strand.
TTCGCGCAAGAAGTACGCGCCGAGTTGGGTCAGAGTCTCACCCAGTGCCATGCCGGCGACCGGTGTCACGATCACGTCGTTGACGCTGACGTTCTCTTGGAACTCGCCGAAGAACTCCCAGACCGCCGAGGTGCCGAAGGCGATCGCCAGGGACTCCAACGGGCTGAGTCGATTGGAGCGCGCGGTCAGGTAATAGAAGGTGCCCGCAGCCGGGTGTTGCAGGAAATTCGTGTTGAAGAAGTTGGTGTCGAACGCGTACGCGCTGCCATCGAGGCGTGCGCGAAATGAGGACCAGTCGTAGTTGAAGTGCCAGTCGCGGGAGTTCGTCTCGTGATCCAACCAGTACTGGCCGAGCCCGAGGCCCAAGAGCGCCAGTTCCTCGAGTGCCAGGCGCACGTAACGAGGGCGCTCGGGGGGGCGGTAGCTCAGTAAGCTCGCATTGGGATCTATCGTGTTATCGGCGCGGCAGGGTCGTGAGCCCGTACAGATCACGCTGCAGGCAATTGCACCGGCGAGGAAGACTCGCCGCGCCTGCGCCGCGCGTTGCTGCAGCCAGCGAAGGTGGGACACGTCACAGCTCCCCCGAGACGGTCGCCAGCCATCCGTCGCGTGTGCGAACCAGACTCGGCATGAGCGAAAGTGCTCGCCCTGGTTTGGGTGGGTCGCTGGGCATCCCCGAGGTGGCCCACCAAGTGAAACCGAGGCCCAAGAGCGAGCCGACGCTCGCCGCGCCGAGGCTTCCGCGCGAATCGGCGCTGCCGAGCGCAAGCGAGTACACGCCCGCACCGATCAAGCCGCCACCGATCCCGCCGAGATCGATGAGGCGCACCCGAGCGACGCTGGGCGCGACGCTGGGCGCGAAGATCAACCCGCCAGCGAGGCCGACGTTGTAGCCTACCATGCCCACCGTGAATGCCTGCTCCGTGCGTCGCTCCTCGTTCGCGCTGAGCGCGGCCCCCGCGAAGCTCGCCACCAGCCCGCCCCACAAGCTGGTCGAGAGCGTGAACGAAACGCGACCAGGCGTTGGCTGGCGCAACGCGCCCACCACGCCGCCTCCGATCGCGCCCAGGGTCGCGCCGCCCCAGAGCACCGAAGCGACCCGCTTGCTGTCCCAGTTCGAGCCGTCGTCGCGCCGCGCGGCACCGGCGTGCTGGATGCCGACCAGCCACACCCCTTCGCCCAAGCCCAAATACGCGCCGCTCGCGATCGACTGCGGGACGCCGCGGCGAAACGGACGGTAGCTGTCGGCCAGAGATACGCCCCCAACTGCCGCGGTCGTCAGCAGCGCGAACGGCAGCACGGCACCACCCACGTTCTTGGGCTGAGTCAGCAGCGCGACCCAGGTACTGGTACCGAGGCCGTAGATGAACGCGGTCGAATACAGCAGCGTCATCTCGCCGCTGCTGCGCAAGTGAGATGCGTCGATCCGAGCGCTCAGCTTCGCGCGACAGATCTCGGCGAGCTCGGTCGCCCGTTGCGCGTCCTCCGCGGTCGGAGCCGAGGCTGCGAGCTGGTCGAACTCGGACGCCGCCTCGGCCTCCTGTCCCGCGACCAACGCGCGACGCGCTTTTTCATAGCGCTCGTCCCAGACGGCTCGACCGACCTGCGCCAGCGCATTGCCGGAAGCGCACAGCGCGACGAGCAGAGTGGCCAATGCCGAAGCAAGACAGCGTCCTGCGTGAAGCACGAAAGCTGGCTCTGCAAGACATGCGCCGCGTGGCTCGCACCTCCCGCGCGAAGCCGTTCAAGGCAATTCTTCACGTACTCGCCTGACGTTCGCGCAAATTCTGCGCTCATGCGCGCAGACGGCGCGGGCTCTCACTGTACAGCAGCGCGATCCCGAAGCCGGACAATGACCGCATGACGGATGGCATCGCGCCGCCGGATCAGAAGCTCACGCTGCTCGTCTCACGCGCGCGTACCGTGACGGGACGCGCGTCGGATCTCGCGCCTCGGAGCGTCACCGTGTAGCTACCCGGCATGAGTCGGACGCTGTCGCCTCCGACGACGCCGCTGCCAACGAGGTTCTTCTGCGCATCGTTGATTTCGAACACCGGCCGGACCGACTGTGTGAAGGCCTGGCCGAGACTCTTGGCGTCGCGGGCGTCGAAGTAGCTGCCTCCACCGGCGGCCGCCCACACCTCGAGCGTGCGGGCGAGCTTCTTGTCGTCTAGGGCGAAGCCCACGATGTTGATGTGGACGTTGGTGCCGGCCTCGCGGAGCTTCTGGATGGCGCGCGTGGGGTGGCCTCCGCAGGTCTCTTCGCCGTCGGTGACCAGGATCACGACGTGCTCGCCCTGGGCTCCGCTCAAGTCCGAGACAATGCGCTCGAGCGCCGAGCCAATCGGCGTTTTTGCGTTGCTCTTGGCTTCGAGCGTGAGCAGCTTGCTGGCGGCAGCTGCGCGGTCGAGCGGCGCGAGCGGGATATAGAGCTCGGACTCGCAGCTGCTCGCGCCGCGCCCGATGACGCGCAACGCGAACGGGGTGCCCGCGGGGATCGTTTCGGCGGTGAGCTTGGTCAGGGTCTGCTTGGCGATGTCGATCCGTCGCTCCGAGCCGATGCGTTGCAGCATGCTGCCTGAAGCGTCGAGAATGACCTCCACTGCACCCGCACCAGAAAGCGCGCTGCCGCTGCCCGCGCCCGCCGCACTCGTGACGCGAACGAACCCTGGCTCCTCTTTTGCTGGAGTCACGCTGAACGGCGCGCGCGCCAGGATCGCGCCGCTGCCGGCGGTCTGATAGCAAACTTCATATCCCCCCGTCGTGAGTGGAGCTCGCACTGCGGCTGGACTGCGATTGAACACGAAATTGGATGTGATCGCCTTGCTGCCCTCCGGCGCACCCTTCGGCACGACGATCAGACGATCGAATTCTCCGCCCGGGCCTTTCCATGCCACCAGAAGCGTGCTGCCGGCAACGACGGATGGCGGGGCGCTCAAGGAAGCCGTGGCACCAGTGACGGTGAGCCGCCTCCTGGCGAGCACTTTTCCGGTGCCGAAGTAGCGGAGCTCGTATTCGCCCGGCTCCTCCGGCACGTGGATGCTCCTCGATTTGTAGTTGAACGTGAAGTTCGGCAGGCCGGGCGCCCCCTGATTGTCCGGAGTGCCGCGCTTCAGGATGCCGATGGTATCGAATTCATTGTTCGGGCCAGTCCAGCGCACGATGATTTCGCTGCCCCCCACGGCCGTGGCGGGCGCGTCGAGCGTCGCGGTCACGGCCGTGATCGCCAGCTTCCGGCGGGCGAATGTCTTGCCGCCGATCACGAGCCGCAGCTCGTACGGGCCGGGATTGTTCGGTACCGTGCAGTAGACCTTGGGGTGGAAGGTGAAACAGGCGGGCGCAATCGACGACGCGCCCTCGGGCGCGCCCGGTGGCAGAATCGCGATTCGATCGATATCCCGCGCGGGCCCCGTCCAGTTCACCTCGATTTTGGAGCCAGCAGGGGCGCTCGCGGCCGCGGCGATCGTGCCTGTATTCGCAGGCTTGCTGCCCGACGCGCCCGCCGTCTGTTCAGCGCGGGCCAGCGCCGTCGGCCCGAGAATCACGCCCACACCGAGAAAAAGCTGCAGCAGTGCCCTGAACATCATTCAATCACCTCGTCCCCTTTGCGCCTCATTAGACGCGAGACAGCGCCGAGCGATACACTCCGCTGCTCACTTCATCCGTGAGCACACGGAACGAATCCGTTTGCATCGGCGCCACGCCCAGCCGACCCTGTCGTCCTGGAGGTGACGCATGCCGTGGGTTGCGCTCGTGGGTCCCGAGATCGAGGAGAACCTGAGTCTGCGCAATCCTGACTTCCCCCGTTATATGTCGGGGAAACCGCGTTTCGATCACTCGTGCTACTCGGTTGGCAGAGGCCAACTCGGGTTGCGCGTGAGCTCGCTGAAAATCGCGGAAAACATGCTTGGCGCGCGGCGTGCTTTGCAGGCTGAGCATGTCGAAGAAACTGGGGTGGTTGGGGGTGCTGCTATTGACGGGATGTTTGTCGCGGCCAGTGGCGGATAGGGCGCCGGAGACCAGCAATCTGTTCATCGATCAAATCGAACAGACGGCGATCGACAAGATCGATCTGTTGTTCATGATCGACAACTCGGGCTCGATGAGTGACAAGCAGGAGATTTTGCAGGAAGCAGTGCCGGTTCTGCTCTCGCGTCTGGTCTCGCCGATCTGTATCGATGGCACGGGCAAGCCGACGGGGGTCAACGCGCTGCCCAGTGGTAAGTGCCCGGGCGACAAGGGCGAGCCGGAGTTCAGCCCAATCGGCGACATTCACATCGGCATCGTCAGCTCCAGCTTGGGCGCACACGGGGGTGAACAGTGCGCTGATGCCAAAGACGGGATCAGAGACTTCGACGACAAAGCGCATTTGATTGGCAGCACGCGCCCGGACGATTTTCCGATCGGCAAGAGCTGGAATGCGAGCGGTTTTCTGGCCTGGGATTCGTTCGGCAGCGCAAACCAGCCCCCGGGTATCGCCGACCCGGTCGCCTTGAATATGGCCTTTCAGGACATGATCGGCGCAGTCGATGAACGCGGCTGTGGTTACGAAGCCTCGCTCGAGTCCTGGTACCGGTTCTTGGTCGATCCGGAGCCGCCAGCGCTGGTCAGGGTCTCGAAGGAGGGAGACAAGTTCCCGAAGAACGCGCGCAGCTCCAAACTCACCGTGAACGCAGATGGCAGCATCGGCGCGTGCGTCGGCTGCGACGACACCCTGCTCGCACAGCGAAAGGCATTTCTTCGCCCGGACTCACTGGTTGCGATCGTGATGCTCTCGGACGAGAACGATTGCTCGATTCGCGACGACGGTGTAGGGTGGTTGGTCGGCAGAACGAGCGAGCCGCTGAAACGCGGCACCTCGCAGTGCGACGCGAACCCGAACGACCGTTGCTGCCGCTATTGTGGTCAGGACGAGCCGAATGGACCTCCAGCGGGCTGCCCGGCATTGAGCCAAGATCCCGCTTGCAATGAGCCACTGAAGCCCCCGAACGACTCGTGGAACCTCCGCTGTTGGGATCAGCGTCGGCGCTTTGGCTTCGACCTGTTGTACGACACGTCACGTTACGTGGACGCGCTGACCAAGACGACCCTGCCGCTGCAGTCGAGCCCGGGCACCCGCGTCGCCAATCCGCTGTTCGACGGCGCTTCGGGCAAAGCCCCGCGCGATCCGTCACTCGTATTCTTGGCCGGCATCGTCGGTGTGCCCTGGCAAGACATTGCCGACGATGCGTCGCTCACCGGACCCGGGCTCAGCTACCTGACGGCCAAAGAACTGACCGAGAGAGGCCGCTGGCGTGCGTTGCTCGGAGATCCGAACGGAAGCCCACCGCTGCCGCCGAGCGATCCCTTCATGGTGGAGACGCCCCACTAACGCGCGGGCACGAACCCCTTCACCGGCGTGTCGATCTCCTCTGCCACAGCCACGAACCCGAACCCGATCAACGGCCACGAGCAGAACCTCGAGCAGGAGCTCAATGACCTGCAGTACGCCTGCATCTTCCCGCTCAAGAAGCCGAAGATGTGCGGTGCCGCAGAGATCGCCCACAATAGTCCGCTGTGTCAGGGCAAGCAGCAGGTCTCGGCCAAAGCGTATCCCGGGACGCGCGAGCTCAGCGTGCTGAAAGGGCTAGGCGACAATGCGATCGTGGCCTCCATTTGCCCGAAGGTCATCGATGCGGCAGATCCCAGTCATCCCGCCGCCGATCCCAACTACGGCTACAATCCAGCCATCAGCGCGCTCATGAACAGGCTGAAATCGACGTTGATCGGCAAGTGCCTGCCGCGCACGCTCAGAGCCGACGACCACGGACAGGTGCTGTGCCGAGTGGTCGAAGCACAAGAGCAGAAAAACTCCTGCAACTGCCAGCTGGCTGGCCGCGAGGAGGTATCCCCGGAATTGCTGTCCGCCGTTCGAAGGCAGCTGCAGGAAAGTGGTCATTGCGGCGGCGCCCAGCAAAAGCCCTGCAGCGACTGGTGCATGTGCGAAATCGAGCAGGTGGATCCCGCGCACCTCGAGGCCTGCCAAACCAGGCAGGGAGGGGTGCCGCCCGGTTACTGTTACATCGACGATCAGGCAAAGGCCGGCGCGAGCCCGGCCGCCACGCAAGCCATCGAATCACAACTCGCCGAGTGCCCGAGCAATCAACGACACCGGCTGCGCTTCATCGACGCGGACCCAGCGCACAAGACCCCGGCTGCAGGCGCGGTCGCGTTCATCTCTTGCTTGGGGGCGCCGTTCGAGAGCGAGCCTCCTTGAGGCTAGTTTCCCAGGAACGGGCCGCAGGGGATGGAGTCGCGACGAATCGCAAAACCCATCGTGCTGCCATCCTCCGCGTAAAACACGGATTTGAAGCCGCTCTGGCAGGTGCTCTCACTCGTCAGGGTGAAACCCTCGTTGTTCAGGTTGGCCATCGTGCTCGGGCGCTCGAAACCACGGCGAACGTAGAACCTTCCGTGCGTGAGCGAGCCAGCATGCGTGTCGATGTCGAGCACGTTCGTGCGCCCCTGGCACGTGTCGTCGCACACCGCCCAGAGGTAACCCACGTCGCGGTCGAACGAGAGGTCCATCACGCCCGAGTGGCCGCTCTCGAAGCTCGCGACGCGGGTGAACGCACCGCTCGTATGATCGAGCACGAAACCATGAATCATGCCGTCTTGCTCGACGCCCACGAAGAAGACGCCATCACCGTGGTCGCCGTAGCTCGCCGGGTCATACGCCAGCTGCTTGCTCTCATCGATGAAGCCCTTGTCCACGAGATAGCTGTCGGGCACCCACGCGATCGCCTCCAGGCCCAGATTCGCGCCCACTTTGGGCAGAACGGCGGTCAAGTTCCATTCCCGCGTCGCGGTCAATGTGGCGCCGCTGGCCGCGCCATCGAACAGCAACACGCTCAGGCGGCTGGTGGCGCTCACTTGGTTGTCACGCTCACAACTGACATAGAGCCCGCTGCTGCCGAGCACCCCTTTGGTCACACCCTCCGAATCGGGCGCCCCCTGACCATCCGGAAAGTGCAGGGCTTTGCCCGAGCCCCAACCGTTGTTCGTATCGGAGACCCAAGCGCTTCCGTTCCAAAGTAAGCGATACAGCTTGGACGGCTGATTTTGCACGGCCCACAGCACCGCTTCCGCCGCGCCCTGGGCGGGCTCGTAATGCAAGCCGCTCAGATCGCTCGCGTAGGTATTGACCGGATCGACGGTGACCACCTGATTGCCGCCGGGCCAGGGAGCGAAGCCCGTGCTGCCAGCGCCGTTGCCTGCGCCCGCGCTCGCACCCGCACCCGCCGCCGAACCCGTGCTCCCCGCGCTCCCCGCGCTCCCGTTGCGACCTGCGCTGCCACTGCTGCTTCCGTTGCCCGCGCTGCCATTGGCCGAGCCGCCGCTGACGGCGCCGCCCGCGCCACTGTTGCCACCCGTCGCGGAGCTCGAGCCGGCCATTGCTTGCGCGTGGCCAGCGACGCCTGCGCTCCCGCTCGAGCCGTATCCGCCCGCACCGGCGCTCATCGTCGGCGCATCGCTGCTCGAACCGCACGCCATCAATGAGCCGCTGGCGAAATATGCGCTGAGCAGCACGGCCAGCGAGGTTCGAAGGATGGTCAGCATGGGCAGGCAGGAACACGATACGCTAGGGCGCATCAGCCGTGTTCGTCGAAATCTTCGCTGGGCCATGGCTCGTCGCGCGGCCGAAAAGCTGCCGTTTCGAACACGCGCTCGCCATCTGCCCAGCGCTCGCCGACATCGAGTGCACCGAGCGCGATCTGGAGCGCGCTGGCGAGCTCCAGCGAGCGCGCGTCCAGGCCGCGCTCCTCACAGCTCAAGAGCAGCGCGGCTTGGGCCAAACCGTATAGATCCTCGCTGGCAGCGTGACGTGGAATGGTCGCATCCTGGTCGCTCGCAGCGCGCTCGCACTTGGCTCGATCGAGCGAATGGTGCAGGCGACAAACGATGGGTCGCGCCTCGTAGATCGAGCACGCGCCGCTCGCCTGGTCCAAGAAGATGCACGGCGTCTGCGCTTGCCAGAGCTGCTGCGGGCTCAGCTGCCGCGCAAGTTCAGCCTGGGTTGCGAGCGCCGGCAGCAGAGCGGAAAGTTCAGCCGGCTGGCGCGCGCTGCGCAGGTGGCGCGCGATGGTCAGCGCTTCGGGCGCGAGCACTTCCACACGCAGCCCGCGGCAGCACCAAGAGCAGCCGCGCCGGCAAGCGATCGCGCGTGCGTCCAGCGAGGTCTCCAGCAGCTTCGCGACGCGCTCGCATATCGCGCGCAGCGTCGCTGCCAAATGCTCGACCGAAGCACCCTCGGCCAACGCCAGCCGCGCCTTTTCCAGCTCTCGTTCGAAGAACAGACGCAAAGCGGGCGGCGCCTCGGCAAGTCTCGCTTCGACCGCTCGCCGTGCATCGCTGGGGCCGTCGACCATGACTTCTCATTCGAGCCTAGCAGAACGACTGAGCGCCGGCCGCTCAGCGTTCGCGCCGGGCTAGGAAAGCGTCAGCGTGCCCGCGGGGTGCAAACCGTGACCAAAAAAAGAGCAACTCGACGCTGAGAGTAGGCCGCGAACTTGGGTTTGGGGTTAGCGGGCGCGGTGCGCGCGGTTCGTCGCGTAGCTCGCGGTTCGGCATGCCCGCGCGCTCGTGATATGCAACGACGCATGACGGTGCGCGCCCTGCAGAGTCGCGATCTCGATCGAGCCGTCGAGGTGCTCACCTCGGCGTTCGCGGGCGACGTGCTGATGGTCTGGATTGGCGGTGCTCGCGAGCGCCAGGCGATGCAGAGTTCATGTCGAATGACGGCGACGTTGTCGATCGCGGCGCGCGCAGCGTTCGGGTACTTCGACGGTGAGCGGCTGGTTTCGGTCGCGCTCTATCAGCGCTCCGAGCAAGCCCCGACGGCTTGGCAGAGCATCCGCGCGGGTTTCTGGCGAGTGCCGCTGTACGCCGGACCCCGAGCCGCGAGGCGGATCATTCACGCCTTCGGCCCCGCCGATCTGTTCAAGGCCGAGATGATGCGTAGCGAGCCGCATTACTATCTCGATACATTGGGCACGCATCGCGACGCAGCCGGCCGCGGCTTGGGCCAGAATCTCGTGCGCACGTCGCTCTCGCTTTTGCGCGACAATCAGCCTCGCCCGAGTTTTTTGCTCACTCATCAGCCGCACAACCTCAGGTTGTATCAGCGGCTCGGCTTCGAGGTGACCGGCGAGTGCCCGGTGCCCGAATCGCCCATCACCTTCTGGGGCATGCGCCAGCGCTGCTCCGCGTGAGAAACAAGGCGCTAGTGACGCGCGATCGCCGAAAGCAGCGAAGCGCGCCGAGTTACTGCAGCACCATGCCCGGCGTGCAGCCGTAGTGGTCGAGCTTGTTGTCGATTTCGCAGCCGCTAAAACCGAGATCAGTGCAGTTCAGGTGCTCGAGTCGGCCCGCGTTACAGAAGCTGAGCGTCGTGCCATCGCAGGTCGTGGCGGGGTACGACGCGGAGTAGCTGTTGGACGGTACGCACTCAGCAGCCAAGCCGCAAAAGAACTTGCCGTCACGCGCCTGACAGCTGAAGCCTGGGCCTTGCGTCGCGCAGTCGATGCTGGTGGCTTGGCCGCCGAGGCAGCCATGAAGCACGCTCCCATCGCAGCTGGTGCCGACCGGGTTCGTCAGATCGGTGGAGCTGCTGACGCTTTCGCTGCAGCTCGCGCCCTCACCGACGCACTTGCCTGCCACGCACTTGAACCCAAGCGACTGACAGGGGGTCTCGTGCCGGGAGCCGTCGTCGCAATACGTCACTTCACCCTGCGCGCTACAGCTGGGCGCCTCGGACTTGTCGCAGGCCACTTCGGGCCCTGCCACGCAAACAAAAGAGGTATCGCAGCGCAGGCCAACGCGACTGCAATCTATGCTGACTCGAGCGCCATCACCGCAACCGGTGAATACGTCATCTTGGCATTGAGTGGTACAAACCGCGGGGACCTGTCGATAGACGACACCCAAGCAGTGCTCCACCGCAGCGCAACCGCAGTTTGCGTTGGCCAAGCAGGCGAGCTGTTCGACAGTCCGGTAATACGTCCGCGGTGCCCCCAAATGCGAGAACCAGAGGTGCATGACATTGCGCGCGACGCCATCGTCCGGCACGCACGAACCAATCACGGCGGCGGCGCGCGCCACCAAGTCCGGATCGAGCGTGGTGACTGCCGGGAAGGTGGGAGTGAGGTCCGGTTCGCCCTGACACGCACCGCTCGGCGCGTTGCCGGCCCCGCTCGAGCTGCCGCCCGCGACCTCGCCGCTACCGCCGTTGCCGGCGACTTGGCCGCCAGCGCCGCTTCCAGCGTGCTCGTGGTCGCTATCGCTCGTTGCAGGTTCGCTGTGGCAACCCAGCAAGGAAGCGCCGAGCACGAGTCCACAGAACCAGGCCGCCGCTGACCGGATCGGAAATTTGCGCATCTTCATCGGAGATAGTCGTTTCTGTGCGGGGTCACCGCTGAGCCCAGCCTCAGCCCCATAGCCTACGATTGCAACGGGCGTACCGAGGCGCGGAATAACCGCCTCGTGGGCATGGCGAGCCTGCCTAGCCACTCGGAAGCAGGATTTCGGCCGTCGGCGCACTCAGCGCTGGCCGATCGCAGGCGAGCCGCTATCGCACCTCGTGGGGCGCTGTATTCCAAGGCGGCTCCGAGATTGAACTTGCCACCCAGCGTGGGCTTATCGAAGCTCGGCCGGTGATTGTCAATCTAGGCAAGGTCCGGGGCCGGGGAAAGCTCGGGGTATTCTCGATCCTCGTCTCGGTGCTCGTGAGTTTCGTCGCTTGTGCGGGCTCGAAGGGCCGTACGCCGCAGGCGACTCCGCTTGCCGGCGCGGCGCCGCCTGCGATCTCGGTCGCGGCCGCCCCAGCCGCCCCGCTGATCCCGAGTGAAGAGATCGCGACCGTGCCGGTCAGCCCGCGCGACCCGCAATGGGGCGCCCACGACGCGCCGGTCACGATCGTCGAGTTCGCCGACTTTCAATGTCCGTTTTGCGCGCGCGTGCAAACGACTTTGAAGGCAGTGCGCGATCTGTACGGCCCGCGCAAAGTGCGCTTGGTCTGGAAGAACAACCCCTTGCCGTTTCATCGGGACGCGCGCCCCGCGGCCGAAGCAGCGATGGCGGTGTTCGCACTCCAAGGCAACGCTGCGTTTTGGGCTTTTCACGATCGGGCCTTCGGCAACCAGAGCGCGCTGAATGCGGCCAATTTCAACGAGTGGGCCAAAGACAGTGGCGTGGAGTCCACGGCCCTGGGCGAGGCGCTGGCGAGCCGGCGTTTCTCGGGGAAGATCGAGCAAGATATCGCGCTTTCGGCCCGAGTGGGCGCCAATGGCACACCGGCTTTTCGCATCAACGGTGTGACCGTCAGCGGCGCGCAGCCGTTCGAAAAATTCAAGGAGGTGATCGACGCGCAGCTGGTCGAAGCCACCGCGCTCGCGCTCGACGGCATCCCGGCGTCCGAAGTGTATGCGGCGTTGACCAACAAGCACCAGAGCGCCGAGGCTCCCGCCGCGCGCCCGGCCCAGGAGACCGAAGAGCGCGATACCGACGTGTGGAAGGTGCCGATTGCCGCCGATGACCCAGTGCGCGGTCCCGCCGACGCACTGGTCACGATCGTGACTTTTTCCGACTTCCAATGCCCGTTCTGCAAACGCGTGCAAGACACGCTGAAGCAACTCACGGCAGCGTACGGCAAGGACCTGCGCCTGGTGTGGAAGGACAATCCCCTGCCGTTTCACCCGCGTGCCCGCCCTTGCGCTTACTTTGCGCGCTACGCCTACAAGCAGAAGGGCAACGACGCCTTCTGGAGCGTTCATGATCGATTGTTCGACAGCCAACCCAAGCTGGAAGACGAAGATCTGGAGCCGATCGCCCGGCAGCTCGGTCTCGATTGGGCTGCCGCGCGGAGCGCCATCGAGCGCGCCAAGTTCGCGGACAAGATCGACGCGAGCATCGACCTGGCGAGCGACCTGCAAGCGCGCGGGACGCCTCATTTCTTCATCAATGGCGTCCGCCTCAGCGGCGCGCAGCCGCTGGCGAATTTTCGCGAGCTCGTGGACGCGCAACTCGCCAAGGCAAAAGCTTTGGTCGAAACGGGCGTGCCGCGCGCCAACGTGTACGAAGAACTGATGAAAGGGGGCAAAGAGCCGCCGCCCCCCGAGCGCAAGGAGATCCGCCCGCCCGACGCCAGCGATCCCGTGCGTGGCGATCCGCACGCCAAGGTCGTGATTCACGAATTTGCTGACTTTCAATGCCCGTTTTGCAAGCGCGTGCAACCCACGCTCACGGCCCTGCAAAAGCACTACGGCAGCAAGCTCAAGCTCGTCTTTCACCACTTCCCGCTGCCATTTCACAAGAACGCCGAGCTCGCTGCCGAAGCCGCGCAGGAGGTGTTCGCGCAAAAGGGCAGTGCCGCCTTCTGGTCGTTCCACGACCGCGTCTACGGAAGCACGCTGGGAGACGAAGAACGCACGACCCGCGCCAGTCTCGAAAGGTTCGCGCTGGCTGTCGGTGTCGACAGAGACAGGTTCGAAACCGCGCTCGACAGCCAGCAGCACAAGCCCAAAGTCGACGCGGACCGAGAGCTTGCCAGTCAGGCGCAAATCAACGGCACACCGGCTTTCGTGATCAATGGCTACTACTTGAGCGGCGCACAACCAGAGAATGCCTTCAGGAAGCTGATCGAACGCGCGCTGAAAGAAGCCCCGACTGCGAACCTGCCGCTCGATTCAATCGAAGCCAGCCATTTGTTGGTCAGTTATCAGGGGGCCCAGCGTGCCTCCCCGCAAATCACCCGCACCAAGTCAGAGGCCAAAAAGCGCGCGCAAGAGGCACTGGACAAGATTCGCCGCGGCGCCGACTTCGCGCAAATCGCCAAGGAGTATTCAGACGACTCTGGCTCCGCCGCCCGCGGAGGTGCGCTCGGTGCTTTCTCGCGCAAGGTGATGATCAAGGAGTTTGCCGACGCGGCATTCGCGCTCGCGCCCAATGCCGTCTCCGAGGTCGTCGAGACCCCCTTCGGCTATCACGTGATCCGACGGACGAAATGAGCTTGGCTCCTCGCTAGAGCCAGGTGGCGGAGCCGGCCCAGGCCCACCGGCTTGGCCCTCGCAAAAAAATCAAAAAAACCACGCCGGTTTCCACGGTCGTTCCCTCGCCCAGGCCCCAGGGTGTTTGGGCGAGGTTCGGAAGACTGCGCCCAGCTCGGCACCGAGCAAAAGGAGGGGCTATGGCCCGCTACGAGAACATTCTGCAAACCATTGGAAATACACCGCTTGTTCGGCTGAATCGGCTGGCCCCCGCGGGCGTCGACGTGTTCGTCAAGGTCGAGTCGTTCAACCCGCTCGGTTCGGTCAAGGACCGCATGGCGTGCGCGATCATCGAGGACGCAGAGCGGACGGGCGCGTTGCAGCCGGGGCAGACCGTAATCGAGGCGACCAGTGGCAATACGGGGATCGGCTTGGCCATGGTCTGCGCGCAAAAGGGCTATCCCCTGGTCGTGACGATGGCCGAAAGTTTCAGCCTCGAACGCCGCAAGCTGCTGCGCTTTCTGGGAGCCCGCGTCGTGCTCACGCCGGCTGCCGAGAAGGGCTCGGGGATGTTGAACAAGGCCATCGAGCTCGCCCAGAAGCACGGCTGGTTCCTGTGTCGGCAGTTCGAGAACGAGGCCAACGCGGAAGTGCACACCCGAACCACCGCCCAGGAGATCCTGGCCGACTTCGCGGGCGAGCGCATCTATGCCTTCGTCTCGGGCTTCGGCACGGGCGGCACGCTGCTCGGCACGGCCCGTGGGCTCAAAGCTGCCGACAGCACAATCAGGGTGTTCGCCGCGGAACCCGACAATGCGCAGCTGCTCGGCAGTGGCATCGCGCAGCCGCGCGACGAGCGCGGGCAGCCACTCGGCAGCCACCCGCGTTTTCGCCCGCACCTGATGCAAGGCTGGAGCCCCGACTTCGTGTCGCGCCTCACGGATTGCGCCCAGAAAGAAGGGCTGATCGACGGCATCGTCCCGGTCGCGGGCGAAGAGGCCTTGCGGCGCTCACGCGAGCTCGCGGTGCAGGAAGGCATTTTCGTCGGCACCTCGAGCGGTGCCACCCTGGCAGCTGCGCTCCGTATCGCGCGCGATGCACCGCCTGGCAGCAACATCGTCTGCATGCTGCCGGACACCGGCGAGCGTTACATGTCCACACCGCTGTTCGACGGCATCGAGTTCGACATGAATGAAGCCGAGCTCGAGCTCTCCCGCTCGACGCCGGGCTATCGTTTCGACGTGCCACCGCCGCCGCCTGCGCTGCCTCAACCCGCGGAGCCGGCACTCGCGCCGGCCCTCGCGCGGGACGAAGAAGCGGAAGTGTTCGTCACGGAGGTGATCGACGCACACGCGGTCGTGCTCTTCTCGCTCGAGTGGTGTGAGTTCAGTTGGGCCGTGCGCAAGCTGTTCCGCAAGCTCGGGGTGGCCTACAAAAGCGTGGATATCGACTCGGTTGCGTTTCAAGAGCGGGAGTTCGGCACGCGCATCCGCGCTGCCTTGAAGCAACACTGCGGTTCGCCGACCATTCCTCAAGTCTACGTCGGCGGTGTGCACGTGGGCGGCTGCACGGATATGCTCGATGCCGTGTCCTCCGGGCGCGCGTACCAGTTGTTCGACGCTGCCAAAGTCGCGTACACGAAAAGCGCGGATTTGAACCCGTACCAATTTCTTCCGCAATGGGTCCATCCGCGAAAGAGCGCGTGAGCTTCGAAGCGCTGATCGCCTCGGCAGCGGCGCTCGAGAGGAGGGAAGCCAAATGGGAATCGGGCCAGATAGAGGGCTGGTGAGGGACGCCGCCGAGACGCAAGGTTTGACGGACCTGCTCTCGCGTCTGGGCGAAAGTCTCGATGAGTACCTGAAGTTCGAGCACCCGGATGCCTTGCATCCGAGTCGAGGCTTTCGTGCGCACTTGGACATGCCCGTGCCGCGCGAAGGCGTCGGCATTCAGCGTGTGTTGGCTGAGCTCGTCGAGCATGTGGTCCCGAACGGTTCCGCGGTACCCAGGCCGGGCTTCTGTTCGTTCATCACCACGGGCGGCGTGAGCGCGGCGACGCTCGCCTCCACCGCCGCGAGCGTCGCATCACCTCAGCGCTACGGGCTCACTGCCTTCAATTTCCTGGAAGAGCTCTCGCTCCAGTGGCTGTCGGAAATGTTCGGCCTCGGGGCGATGCAAGGCGTGTACAGTAGCGGTGGTTCGGTGGCCAACCTGCTCGCGCTTGGAGCCGCTCGACAGAGTGCCTTCGAACAGCTCGGCTATGACCCCGCCGCAGACGGCATCGTTCGGCGCGTCGCCGTGTATGCCAGCGAGGAAGTGCATCACACCATCCAACGCGCGGCCGGTGTCCTCGGCATCGGGCGTCGCGCGGTACGACCAATCGCCGTCGATGCCGGCGGTCGCATGCGAGTGGACGAGCTGCAGCGGGCGCTCGACGAAGACGCACGCACGGGTGTCTTGCCAGTGGCGATCGTCGCCAATGCCGGCACGACCAACACCGGCGCGATCGATCCGCTCCGGGCCATCGCCGAGCTCGCCAATCGCCGAAAGATCTGGCTCCACGTCGACGGTGCCTACGGCTTGCCGGGGATTTTGGACGAGCGAGTGGCGCCGCTGTACGAGGGCTTGCTGCGCGCCGATTCGGTAATCGTCGATCCGCACAAGTGGCTCGGTGCGTCGGTCGGGGTCGCTGCCACGTTCGTGCGCGACCGTGAGCTGTTGCGGCGCGCGTTCACGCAAGAGCCGGCCCATTATCTGGAAGGAGCAGTGGAGCAGAGCGGCAGCACGGCACCGACGTTCGAACACTCTTTGGACGATTTCGGGATCCCTTATTACGATTACGGTGTCGAGCTGAGCGCGCCGAGCCGCGGCGTGGTCGTGTGGGCGCTGCTGCGGGAGATTGGCGTCGCAGGCATGACCGCACGCATCCGTCGTCACAACGACATGGCTGCCCACGTCGCCGATTTGGCGCGCGTGCACCCGAATCTCGAGCTGCTCCAGGAACCCACGCTCTCGATCTGCTGCTTCCGCTACGTGTCTCCGAGCGTGCACGATCTGGATCTGCTCAACCAGCGCCTGCATCGGCAGCTGACGCGAGAAAATCGTCACATGCCGAGCACCACGCGGGTCAACGGCCAATTGGCGCTGCGCCCCTGTTTCATCGGCGCTCGAACGGAGCTGTCACACGCTCGCGGAATGGTCGAGGACGTGCTGCGCATCGGCGCTGAGCTGGCGAGCTCGTGGAACTCGACGAACGGGCCGAGTCGCTAGCTGACGGGCGTTCAAGCGAGGGCGCGGAGGCGCCGCGGCCGCGGGTGTCCCAGAGAGAAACGCTTTTTACGCAATCCATGCGCGCAAGGTCTGCGCTGAACGCAGAATGCGCGTGGCTCGTGCGGCTCTAGCCTCGGAAAAGCGTGGAGGAACGCTTCTTGCGTTGCATGACGTCCATCACATGAGCCTCCTCAACATCCTTCACAAGACGCCCTCCCTCGCCGGTGTGGATCCCGCAGAGCTCGCGAAAATGGCAAATGCGGCCAGCGTCCGCACGCTTCAGCGCGGTGCCTTCGTTTGGCGGGCAGGGGACTCACCGCAGTCGCTGACGATCATTCGCAGTGGCTTGGTCAAAATCTCGCGTGAAGCGGTCAACGGTCGAGTTCACCTATGCGGGTTATTCGGCGCGCCCGAGTCGATCGGTGATGTGGTCCTGTTGCGTTCGTCGCCCTACCCGGCAAATGCGATCGTCGCCACGGACACCGCGTGCATCGTCTCCATTCCGCGGAACCTGGTGCTCGAGACGATCTCGCGCTCCCCGGCGCTGGCGGTTTCGGTGGCCTGCAGTACTCACAAGAAGCTGGAGATGCTGCACGACAAGATCGAGATTTTGGGCGCGGGCGCCGTGGAGGCTCGTTTGGCAACCGCGCTGCTCAAGCTACACGCCGAATTCGGCGACGAGCTGGAGGATGGCACCTCGTTCATCCCCGTCGCGCTGTCCAGGCGAGAGCTGGCAGAGCTGGTATCGACGTCTTTCGAGACTGCAATCCGGATCATGTCTCGTTGGGAGCATGAAGGCGTGCTCACGACTCACGATCGCGGCTTCACCTTGTTCAAGATAGCGACTCTGGAAAGGGTCGGCGGTGTCGCGCAATCTCATGCAGCCGAGGTCGTTTCGACCCCCTGGCATTCACAGTGAAGCGACGATGCCGTCGACCGCGGCGCGCGCTTGCCGAACGCAATCAGAGATGCTGACGCCGTCGTAGGCGGCGCCAGCGAGATGAAGCCCGGGCAGCGCAGCGAGCTGCTGTTTGATGCGCGCGAGTCGTGCGCCGTGCCCGATGGTCGGTTGAGGACTGGCCAGAATATGGCGATAGACGCGCGTGACGCGCGCCTGACCGAGTGGTCCCATCAGCCGGCTGAGCTCGAAGCGAGCGATTTCCAGCAGCGCTTGGTCGGATTCGCGGCTCACGTCGATGTCACTCTGAACACCACCGAGGAACGCGCGAACCAGCGCAGTCCCGGGCGGGGCGCGGCCGTCCCATTTGCTCGAAACCCAGGTTCCGGCGAGCAAGCCGCCCTCGCCTGGCGGAACGATGAACCCCGAGCCTTCGAGGGGTCGCCGTAAGTTCTGCGTGTCCACGCCCAAGAAGACCGTGGCCGTGGACGCATAGCGAATGGTGGCAAGCTCACTGGCCAGCGCACCCTGCGGCAGGATTTGAGCTGCCACGCGCGACGGCGTGGCGACCAGCACGGCATCCACGGCGATGCGCTCGTCGGCTGCAGCGAGTGACCAACCGCGCTTTTCCGGCGAGCGTTCGAGCGCGTCCACAGTGACACCGAGCCGGAGCGTGCCCGGCGCCAACCTCGCGCGCAGGGCGGCGATCAAGCGCCCCATCCCGCCGCGAAGGGACACGAACGGGCTGGCCGCAGCGGCGGTTGGCGCCGGTTTTTTCAGCCAGGCGCGTGCCTCTTGCAGCCGTGCCTGAAGGGTCGCTGCAGCGACGCGCTCTTTCGGCTCGAGCTGGGCCTGGATCAGGCCGCGAATGACGCTGCCGTAGCGCGCCTCGAGCTCCGGCAAGTGCGGGAAGGTGGCCTGGATGCTCAGCTCTTGCGCGTCCCCGGCGTAGATGCCCGCGAGCAGGGGCGTACCGAGCGCAGTCGCTGCCTCCGTGCCAAAGCGCCGGCCAATGAAGGTCGCGAGCGATTCGTCGGCCGAGTGGGGACCTTTCGCCCTGCGCCCGAAATTCTCGGGCAAGAGCAGCTCGCACAGCATGCGCAGCTTGCCGGGCAGGCTCATCGAGCGCGCGCTCAAGATCGGGCGGACTCGCGTCGGCACCCCGAGCACGAGGCCTTCGGGCATTCGCTCGAGGCTGCCCGAGTGCGCGAGGAACACGGCGCGACCTTCGGGTCGAGTGCCCGTGAGCTCACCCTCCAAGCCGAGCTCCTTGCACAGCTCGAGCGCCCAAGGTTTTGCGCGCAAGAACGAATCGGGCCCCGCATCGAACAGAAATCCCTGCTCCCGCTCGGTGTGGATGTTCCCGCCCAGCCTGGCGCGGCTTTCATACAGCACAATCCGCGCATCGGGTCGCGAACGCTGCAGAAAATACGCGGCCGAAAGGCCCGTGATTCCGCCGCCAACGATCGCGATCACTGGAGCCATCTCGCGCCCCCTTCGCAAATCGCGTGCCGAGCTCAGCGATGGGCGATCGGATGCACAAACGCTCGAGCGCCGCAGATTCTGCGCGCATCCGCAGCACTGGCTGCAAAGCTTGCGCGGGATTGCCGCGGCTTTGCTCGTGCCGTCGCGGTCGCGAATGTCGCGACACGACTCACTCAGATGACGGCGCTCATCCTCGATGCAGTGCTCGAGAGCTAGCCTCCCTACATGCTCACTCCGCCACACCTGCGCCGTGTGATGTGTTGGTTCTTTTGTTTGGCCGCTCTCAGCAGCGGGTGCTCGACGGGTCGGCCTTCGCCGGGCGGCAGGTGGAGCGGACCGGGCGACATCCTCGTCGGCGGCAGCGGAAGCAGCGGAAACAGCGCCAACAGTGGAAACGGCGGGCCCACGATCGAGCCTGGTGCTCCCGGAAGCTGCGACGGGGGCCCCATGATCAAGGTCACGTCGCACACTCCTGGCCTGCGCCCCCAAGGTGAATCCGAACCAGCAGGAGGCGGGGACGATTGCAATCAAGTCATCAGCTGGGGCGATCCCGACGCCGGCACACCGGACGCCGCGCCGCCACCGCCGCCGGAAGAGACGCACACCTGTCCGAGCGGTGAGGTGCGGGTTCACGTGCGCGACATGTGGTCGGCGCTCGCGTCACCGACTTTGAATCAATTCCCCACGCGACCGATCGCGGTGGTGCTCGTGGATCCGCAATGGAATGAATTCGCGGCTCGGCCCGAGAGCGCGGGCTGCGATTGGTACGCCGGGTGCGTCCCGGCTGCTGCGCTCTCGACCTTTCACTTGAAGGCGATCGGGCCCGATAGCTGCGCGCCCGGCAACGCATCGGGTGGCTTCGACGCTGGCGCGTTCGCGCACGGCAGCGACCTCTGGATCGACTACGGCGGCACGAACCTGAGCGTGGACTATGCCGCCTACCCGAGCGTTCCCATCGGCGGACAGGCCTTTCGGCTGACGGACGATTCGTCGAGCGTGACGAGCCTGTGCGCGCCGGGGAAGGCCGATACCACCATCCCCGAGGGTTATACCAAGCTGCACATCCGCTGGATGTGGGGCGATCCAGATAAAACCGGCTTCGCCGGGACAGCTTGTGCCGACCCGAAGCTCGGCTTCGATACCCCGCCCTATCCCACGAGCCTGATCGTCGCGCGCGACGGTTGCAACGACTCGGCAGCGCTTCTCGAATACGAGAATGCCGATTGTCCTTGGTACTCGGTGTTGATCCCGAATGCGGCCTGGCAGGGCAGCGTCACGATTCGCTATCCGGACAACGCGGCGCAGCTGTACTCGCCCGCACTGAAGCTCCCTCAGCCGAGGACCGCCAACGAGTATTGGCTGGCGTACGGCGGCGCCCCCGATGCCAAGGCGAGCTACGGCAGCGCGTGCAGCAACTGGTCGCAGCGCTCGAATGTCTACTACTTCTACAGCAAGAATCCGGGGCCCGGTTACATGGGCTGCGGCTCGGACACGTCCGTGCCCAGTGATCCGTGCAACCCGCCCGTGCCGGACGGCTACTCGACCGTGCACTTTCGTTACATTTGGGCGGGTCAAAAGACCTTCACGTTCTTCCCGAAACCGGAGCTCATGCCGCACTGGATCGTGCTGGAGGTGAACGGTGGCGGCGGCAACAACGACATCATCTGCTTTCGTGAGGCGGATCGTCCGTGGTTCAATTGTCAGGTTCCCAATAGCCAATTCTCGAAGGGCGCGACTTGGCGCGCGGTCGATAAATCACACACTCCGGAGTGGAACACGGTGGCCCCGCGCACGGATTTCCCGGACAAACCGGGCGAGTATTGGCTGCGCTGGGACTACGGAAAGCCGGACATCCCGGCCACCAGTCGCTTCAAGTTCTTCAACTATTACCCGGACGCGACCAATGGGGATTATTCCGCCACCGGTAATTGGAACGATCAGAATTGTGCACCAAAACCGCCGCCCACCACGACCGCCATCGGTTTCGGCGGCTGGTTCCCGTACAAGAGCACCGGCTACGCGTATCCGTTTGGCGCCTCATTGGCCCGCACCTATGCCGGCAGCGCCAAAGTGCAGGAGCTCCTGAACGCGTTCGTGTACCAACGCTACCTGCTCTGGCGGGACGCTTACGTCACGTCCGACACGCTGACTTGCGGTGCCGACACGGCGCGCGTGAAGACCGATCCTCCGGAAACGGTGAGTGAAGGGCAGGGCTACGGCATCGCCATGGCGGCGGCGATCGGTGACAAGGAAACCTTCGACAAGCTCTGGAACTTCGTGCGTCACTTCCTGTCACAGAGCAAGAAGAAGTACTGCGGCGGCTTGATGGGTTGGATGTGGGATTCGCGCGCTTCTTGTCGGCCCATCGACACGACGTGTGATCCCGATTCCGGAAGTTGCGGCGGAAACTCCGATAGTGCCTTCGATGGCGACGTGGATATCGGCATCGGGTTGGTGTACGCGGCCCGACAATGGCCGGAGTACACGGCTGCCGCGGTGGATTGGTTACTCAAGATGGAATGCGAGGTGAACACCGCAAACGCGGGTTTCAACTACCCCGCCCCCGGTGACACTTGGGACAAGAACTGCGATCGCTACCCGGACGCGCCGTGTCACTATACGGCCGGACAAAACGGCTCGGTGAATCTCTCTTATTATCCACCGGGATACTTCCGCGTGTTCGGCGACTTCTTGAAGGCGGCGCTCGACTCGACGTACAGCGCGAGCGCGCGCGAGACTCACCGCCAGTTCTGGTACGACACGGCACGAACCGTGTACGAGCTCGTCGAGCGCTGCTACGACGCGAGCGGCGTACAGCCCGGGCTGGTCACGGATTGGGGCCACTACGCAACGCCCTGCGATGCCAACACCGACAACTACAACTGGTCACGCGCGCTCTGGCGTCTCGGCATCGACGCCGCGTGGTTCGGCAATCGCACCGATCTCTCGGAGAATCACCCCGGTGCGTCGGCGCACTACGCGTCCAAGTCACGCGTTCAGGCCAAGATCGACGCCATTCAGAACTTCTATTCGAACTTCCACCTGGCGAACCCCACCGAACCGAACGCCAATCGCTTTTCCACAATCTGCCAGAACCTGACCCCCGAGGGGACCGTGACCGGGTGCGATCCGGGCTTCGGGCACAACTCTTACTTCGTCAACACCGCCATGTCCGCGTTCGTCAATGTGTTCGACGACGGCGGCCGCACGACGCCCGCGATCCGCCGCGAGGCGCTCGAGGAAGCCGTCTCCACGACCGTCGAAAACGACAAGTACTATCAGGAGTCACTCGGCGTCTACACGATGATGTTCATCAGCGGGAACTTCCCGAACCCCATGCAAGTGCCGTAGCGCCAGCGCCAGCGTCGAGCCCGCGAGTCGGAATGGCGACAGCGGCTGTATCTTTCGCGACAAGAGCCGGGTGTAACGGCCCGAAATCCGTGCGCCCGCGAACGACAGCCTGCGGGTACGGAATGTGCTTTGCGCGAAGCACAGCCTGCCTGCCCGGGAGTGGGTATGACCGCATGAAAGACCAGCACACGACGGACAAGCGGCAATGGGTCCTTTGGAATGGCTCTTTGGGGATCCTATTGCTGGTGACCATCGGCCGCGTGGAGGGCAACGACGCTTACTTGGCGGCGCCCTTCGATTTTGCCGGGCCTTTCAAGCTCGATCAGCTCGAGACTCACGGGCGGATCGCTTTCGGAGCCTGCTTGATCATGTCGCGTCAAAGCTGGCGCGACGACCAGGCCGAGCTGCGTCGCGAGGCCCACGAGCGGCGCCGTGCGCAAGCCAGACGTCGGTCCCCGTTCTCTCAGCGAGGCGCTGCCGACGACACGCGCTACCGAGAAATTCTCGACCTGCCACGCGATAGCGCGCTCCAGCCTACCGAGATCAAAGCCGCCTTTCGCCGGCTGGCCAAGAAGGCACATCCCGACGGCGGCGGCAGCAACGAACGGTTCCATCGCATCACCGAGGCCCGCGACGCGCTCTTGGAGCGCGCTCAGGGGCTCGCACCTTACGTGTCATGAGCATCCACCTGCGGGCGAAAGCGCGTGGGTTGCAGCGCGGAATATCGAAAAATGGCCATCACTTTGGACCTGAATAGCTCGTGGACGGACGCGGACGTCGCGACCCTGATCGCGTCCGTAGCCGATGACCGTGACTGGCGGCTCGAGGTGAGCAAGCTCGGGATCGCGTTTTTGCATGACATGAGCGACCCCACCGGCGAGGAGTATGACGACAGTCTCCACTGCTATTTCGAGCTCTGGACGGGTGGCAGCGATTTCGTGGGTGCTGCCGCCGCCAAGGACAAGACCTTCGTCGCCAAGCTGGTACGAGCGCTGCGTCAGAACTATCCGCAGCTTCAGCACGGGCAATTCGTGTTCGTCGCCACCTGAAGAAGACTCAGCTCCAGTCGAAGTCGGTATTGCGCACTTGCTGATGCTGGGGTGGTAGCAGATCCGCGGCCTTGATGGTCGTGATCCAGGCGTGCAGCGTTTCGGCATCGAAGGCAGTGACGCCTTGCTCAGTGAAGAACTCTCGCGCGGCGTCGATCGCGTCCGCGGCCACGGCGAGCACGTATGGTCCCGCTTTCGCTAGATTGTGCACGATGTGCTCGGGAACGCAGGCCTCGATGGTGACCAGATCCCGTGCGGGGTCGTGCGTGCCGAGCCTCATGCCCTCGAAAGGGAGTTTGCCGTCTTCGCCCGGCAGCAGGTAGCAGAGCGTCAGTCGGCCTTTGACATCCGTGCTCAGCGGGCGACGAGCCAAGCGCATGGCGAGCGCGGTGATCGCGTGCCCCGTGGCCGAGGCCTCGTGCTCTTTGATCATCATCGATTGGATTTCGAACACGACCGAGCCCTCGCAACTTTCACGATTGTCCGCAACGCCCGTGCTCACAGCTCCAAGACGAGATCGGTCTTGCCGCGCGACACGCAGGGCAGAAAATAGCCTTCTGCCTTCTCCTGGTCGCTGAGACCACTGCAGCGGTGATCGGCTTCGCCTTCCAGGATCTTGGTCTTGCACGCGCGGCACAGGCCCTGTTCGCAGGAAGTCGGAACCTTGACGCCGTTTTCGTTCAGATACGTCGCCACGGATTCTTCACCCGGAACGCTCAACACCTTTGCACTGCTCTTGATCGTGACGTTGAACGGCTTGTCTTCGGGCGGCGCCGCGAGCTTTGCCGTGAAGCGCTCCGAGTGGATTCGCTGCTCGCTGAAGCCGTATTTCTCTTTGGCCAGCTTGATGATCGGGTCTTGCCACCAATCGACGCCGCAGATGAAGAGCTGCGTGTCCTCGGGCTTGCCCTCGAGGAGCGCGGGCAGATCCATGAGCTGATTGTCCGCGCTCAGCTCGGAATAATAGCGGGTGTTCTCGGCGTATGGCGACGAGTCGATCAGCGCCTTGAACGAGCCCGGGGACATGCCTGCGAACACGTAGTGAAACTCGAACGGGATGTTCGCCGCTTTCAAGTGATCGGCGATGCTCAAGATGGCCGTGGCCCCGATGCCGCGCGCGAGCAGTAGCGCTCGCGAGGTCTTGCTCGGCACGCGGAAGCGATTGCGCGGCAGGCTGACCCGAAGTACGTCACCCTCTTTGGCAGTGTCGAAGAGCG
Organism: Polyangiaceae bacterium; assembly: GCA_035688655.1. Taxonomy (GTDB): domain Bacteria; phylum Myxococcota_A; class Polyangia; order Polyangiales; family Polyangiaceae; genus PMG-095. Next base: position 32,248 of record DASSMT010000005.1, read on the forward strand.
CCTTCGAACCCCCCCGGCTATTCGCGTCGCGCCAAATAGCGATCAGATAGCGGTGGCGCTCCGAAGCCGGATTGGCCAGCGAGTACTGGCGCGTGAACCCACCCGGAATGTGCACGTCGATGTGCGAACCTGGGGAGAACGCGGGAAGCTCCTGACCGTCGCTGGGAATCAGCTCGAAAGAAGCCATATTGTGGGCCTCGACCGTCTTTTTTGCGATCACGACTTCGCGCAGAGCTTCGACTTCACTCATGCTGCTTTCTCCAGGCACGGACCGAACAGCCGCAGCTGCGAAGCGCCATGCTGCAAGGAGTAGGCCAGCAAGGCAGGCAAGCGCCGTCGCTGCTTGGGCGCGCCGATTTCCAAGCGCTTCGTCCCGGCAAGCACTTCACTCAGTGTCGTGAATACGACACGTGGTCGCATCTGCGACGCACGCCTTGTTGGAGGGGTTTGCACCGGACGCGCTCGGCCCTGCCTCGATCACTGCGGGACCCACTGAGCTTTCCCGTCCGGGGCGAGCACCCAGGTATCCTCCCCGGACTCCAACGCGAAGAGCTCCGCCGCTTTGTACGAGTGATGGCGGGACATCGCGACTTTCATGACCGCTCCCTCGGTTGCGTTGTGAGGCAAAATCTCCTCCCATTTGTCGTTGATGACACCGACCTCGATCGCGGCTTCGGCGGTCAGCACGTAGTAAAAGGCGTACGGCACAGCCCCATGCCAAGCACGCTCCGTGCCGACAGCCCTTGGCGTGCGCAAGGCTCTGCTCGAGCCGGAAACAAAGGCGTTCGCGCTAGAGCGCGTGGTCGCCGTTCTCGGTGGAGCCAAAGTCGGCGCGCGGCACTCCCGCCCTGAACAACGCACGTGAACAGGGCAAGACGACCTGAGCGATGGCTCGCGCCCGATCGCCCGGCGCAGGGCTTCGGGGACGATGCCGTGCTGCAAGAGGCGTGCGGTAGCCAGTGTCCCGCAAGCGCGGCACGCGCTCGTTTCTGACGCCGCACGGCTGCGCGCGGATCGAGTATTTGGCCGTAATCGAGGCGCGACGTGCGCGAGCGCGCTCGGTCCGCTAACCTTCGAGGCATGTCGAAGAGCAACATCACCGTTGCGGCGGACGTGGCGGGCAAGCTCATGGTCTCGGCGAGCGGCAACGCTGCGGATCGGCTGGCGATGGCGGGTGCGGCCGCGGTCGCCTTCATCGGCATCGCCGTCGGCTATCGAATTTACGCACAGGCGCGCGCCGGACTTCGCCTGACCAAGCCGAGCAAGATCGTCTCGGCCGACAACGCGCTCTAGCCGCTCACCACTCGGGACTCTGCGGCCGCGCTTGGCCGGTGCGGGATCGCTTTTCATTCTTGGGGGGTTGATGGTCACGCGCCACGTCGCAGCCGTCTCAGCCTTCGGCGTCCCAGTGCGCTCACCGCTGAGCGCGCCGGGAGGCAGACGGTGGGCTGCGAGGTGCGTCGACGAACCCGCGAGCGCCCCCCCAATCAATTCACATCGAGTCCACGTCACGCGCTCGCACGCGAGCACGCTGCACTAAGCACCCGCGCGTTCGAAGTAGTGGCGCTCGGCGAGATCTGCCAGCAAGCCTGGGTGCGTCGGCTGCCAGTGGAGCAACTCGCGAGTGCGCGCGCTCGAGGTCGGGTTGTCGAGCTGGGCGATCAGGCCCAAGAAGCCGCCGAGCAGCTCTCCCGCCTTTTCGGCCGGAATGCTGCGCGCGGGCAAGCCGAGGCCGCGGCCGATCGCCTCGGCGATGGCACGGAACGGAACGCCTTCATCGGCCGCGGCGTGGACGAGGCTGCCGGGCGGCGCGGACTCGAGCGCCAAACGATAGAGCCGCGCGGCGTCGAGCGTGTGCACGGCGGGCCAGCGCGCCGCGCCGTCGCCCACGTAGGCTGCGAAACCGTTCTTACGCGCCGCCGCGACCAGCATCGGGATGAACCCGTGCAGATCGAGCGAACTGTGCACTGTCGGCGCCAAGCGCATGGCCGAGGCACGCACGTCGCGCCTGGCGAATGCGAGCGAGAGCTTCTCCGAGGCGACGCGCGGGTTGCCGCCGTCCTGTCCCAAATCTTGCTCCGTGCCCGCGCGGCCGTGAACGCTGTGCGCGAGCAGCATGGTGCCCGTGGTGTTCACGAATGGCTTTTGCGAGCCTTCCAGCGCTGCGCCGAGCGTTTCGACCGCACGCAGGTCCGCGCTCACGGCGCCCATGAAATCACCGCCGGCGAGCGCGAGATCATGTTTGAATGCCAAGTGAATCACGCCGTCGGCGCGACACGCCGCCTCGCGCAGGGCGCCGAGATCGTCGAGCGTGCTGCGCAACACTTGGGCGCCCGCAGACTCCAGCTTCTGCGCCGAGCCCTCGGAGCGCGCCAGGCCGAGCACGGAGTGTCCCGCGGAGAGCAGCTCACGAACGACGGGCAGACCAATGTGACCGGACGCGCCGGTGACGAACACATGCATGGAATCCTCCTGATGTCAGAATGTGACATCAGCTCTAGCATGTGATGTCAGTGTCTGCAATCACGTTGTCAGTGCATGACATCGCGTGGCGCGTCGACTACAGTCGAGCTGTATGGCTCGCTGGGAACCCGACGCGCGTGGCCGGCTCGAAACGGCCGCGATGGAGCTCTTCCAAGAGCGCGGCTACGCGCACACCACCGTGGGCGATATCGCCGAGCGCGCCGGGCTGACCGAGCGCACCTTCTTCCGCTACTTCAGCGACAAGCGTGAGGTGCTCTTCTCGGGCAGCAAGGACCTGGAGACGGCCATCGTCGATTCGCTGCTGAGCGCAACCAAGGACGCGCCGCCGCTCGCGGTCACGGTTGGCGCATTCGAAGCGGTCGCAGCTCGGCTACAGGCTCAGCGCGATTTCTCTGCCGTGCGCGCGCGGCACGCGATCGTCAGCGAACATGCCGAGGTGCGTGAGCGTGAGCTGATCAAGATGGCGTCGCTGGCCGCCGCAGTGACGAAGGCGCTGCATGCGCGCGGCATCGGCGAGCCCGCCGCGAGCGTCATCGCAGAGTCCGGCATCACCGTGTTCAAGGTCGGGTTCGAGCGCTGGGTCTGCGCCAGGAAGCCTGGCGATTTCGCGGGCCACATCCGCGCCGCGGCGGACGCGCTCAGAGCGGCGACCGCGAGCGTGCCTGTGCCCGCGCGAGCACGAGCGCCGCGCGCGCGCAGCAAGGCCAAGTAGGCCCAACGCCGCAAAGGCTCCGGCGCGGCGGGCTCATGGCGAGCGCACCGCGAGGAAGATGAGTACGCCGTTCGAATGGGAGTTGACCACGGCGAAGTCGGGCGCGCCGTCGCGGTTGAAGTCGCCGACCGCGGACACTTGCGGGAAGGGTTGATCGAAGTTCGTGGCAGCGGTCGAAAAGTCCACGCTCGGGGCGAAAGTCCCATCACCGACGCCCTGAAACAGGCTCACTGAGCCCGCGTAGACGTTGGCGGCGATCAGGTCCAAATGCTGATCCCCGTTCAGATCCGCGACTGCCACGTGGTCGGGGGTCGTGCCCGTCGCATAGCCGACTCGCGGAGCGAATTTCCCGGCGCCTGAAGCAAGCAATACGCTGAGCTGGTCCGAAGCGGAATCTGCGGTCAGCAGGTCGAGCTGCCCGTCTTCGTTCAAATCGGCGAACGTGACGAACAAGGGAGCTTGTCCCGTCGCATAGTCGTCGTCCAAGCTGAACGAGCCAGCGCCGCTGCCCAAGAAGACCGAGACCGTGTTCGTCTCCCGGTTGACCCGCGCCAGATCCAGATTGCCGTCGGCATTGACGTCTCCGAGCGCGACGGACAAGCAAGCGCCGCCTTCAGCGAAGTACGTGGGTTCGGCGAACTTACCGCTGCCGTCGCCCAAGAACACACTGGCGAAATAGCCGGTGCTGGGCGCAGTGTCGCCCGGCGCGGCATCGCCACCCGGGGAGGTGACAGCGTCGAGCTTGCCGTCGTTGTCGACATCGCCGAGCACCAAGGAAAACAGGCTTTGCCCGCCTTTTGCTTCTGCGATGGTGCCGAATGTACCATCACCCAGGCCGGGCAAGACTTGCAGCGAGCTCGACTGCATGTTCGTGACTGTGATGTCCAGCACGCCATCGGCGTTCAAGTCACCGAGAGCCACCCAGCCCGTTTGCGCGTTGGTCGGGTAAGCGACTGGCGTCGCGAATAGCTCCGCCGTGCCCAGCAGGACGCTCACGCTGTCCTCGTTGGCGACCACGATGTCGAGCTTGCCGTCCCGGTCCAGATCAGCGAGCGCCAACGAACGCGGATTCGGGCCGGTTCGATAGCCCAGGACGGGTTGGAACGAATCGTGAGTGATCGTACCAGGTGCGATCCGACCGCCTGCTCCTGCGGACGGATTTTCGAGGCCAGCGGCGCCGCCGTTCACCACCGGCGAGCCGCCGACGCCGCCCGCGTCCGATCGTCCGGATGTTCCCGAGCCAGGCGTGCCGTCTTCGTGCTCGACCGCTCCTCCGCTTGCGAGCTCGCCAGCGCTTCCCGCTGTGGTGCCGGATAGCGGGCCGCCCCGTGTTGCGCCGACTACGTTGTCCGTCGGCGCGCAACCGAGCCCGGTGCTGACCCACAAAGACAGCCAGGCAGGAGAACGGCAGAGCGCGCTTCGAGCGATCATCTCGCAGCCAAAAGATGGCCTCAAAATGCACCAGTTCCAAACATCAGGCCGAGATCCGCGATGACGCCAAATTTCGGCGCGCTGGCAATCTCCAGGGTTTCCCCCGAGCCATCACCCCGACGTACGCTGAACGACTGCGGGCGCAGCTGGCCAACGAAGCCCACGCGTACGAAGCCACTCAGCAGCCCGCCGAGTCCGGGCAGACCGTAGCGGTAGCCGAGTGAGGGCACCAACACCTGCCACGGGAAGTTGCCGGACTCGGGCGTGACGAAGCCTTGGACGTCGGCATACTGAGCACCGATACCAAAACGCAGACACGCATCCAGACGACTCGGCCCGCTCAAACGGAGTCGGTAGCAGGGGCCGGCTAGCACGCTCCAGAGCGTCAGGGTGACGCTGCCACCTTCTGCCTCTGACGGCTTTGCCCAGAGCCTCAGTCCTTGCAGCGAGAGCCCAAAGCCGCGCTCGTGAAAGAGCTCGCCTTCAGCGCCGGCACCGAGCGAAGGCTCGCTCAGCACACCGTAGCCAGCGACGAACGACGCGCCGAACCCCGCGCGATACGAGCCGACGGTCCGCGGTGGCTCGGCGTTGCGTGGCGTCACAGGCACGCTCTTTTCCGCCTCCTTCGGTTTCTTCGTTTCTGCAGCCGCTTCCTTCGCCGGAGCGTTCGCCGCGTCGGGCCTGTTCGTCTCGTCCGCGCTCAGCGACTCCGGCGCGGGTTCGGGCGGCGCCACGAGCATCACGAAGGCAAGCGCGAGCGCGTCCGAAAGACCTCGGCAACTCTCGTCTTCGTCGACAATGATGCGTTCGCCTCGGCGGGGCGGGAGGAGCGTGAGTACGGCTTCATGGCCCCGCGACAACGGCCGGATCGTCACCCGTGCCTTGGCCGCGCTCTCGGAGGTCGTGCTGCCCTGATGAAACTCGCGTTCCGGGAACAGGCGCTTGATCGAGCGAAATACGGCGTCTTTGTCAGGGCAAGCCTCCGAGCCTGGCGCTTGCTCAATCTCGATGATCGCTTCGACCGGTTCGGGATTGGTTTGCGAAAGCGCGCTCCGAGGCGCCAGCAATGCCAGCGCCAAGAAAGCCTTGCGAGCTTGTCCCGCCCATCGTCGACGCACGTCCGGAACTATCGATGATCGCGACGAGATTTGTCGTCACCAAAGTGCAGGCCGTGCGCCGGGCTGGGTTCTAACTGTCGGTTACTATACGAATTTCTCCGTCGGTGACCGGGCCGAAGCGCCTCTCGCGAGCGATCAGCTGGCCAGCTGGCCACGCATCTCGGCTGCGTATTGATCGGCGTTCAGATCCGCGAGCAAGTGCAGCGTCTTGCCGTCTTTCAGCTTCACGATCGCGGCGATGCCCTGGGCCGTCAGGGCTTCGTCTCTGATTTGGCTCTCGTCGCGCACTTCGAGGCGCAGGCGGGTCTCGGCGCACGCCTCGACGCGGACGATGTTGCCTTTGCCGCCGAGCGCTTCGATGTAGGAGTGCGCCTTGCGCGCAGCGTCGGGATCGCGGAGCGGCGGCTGGATTCCGGGAGGGATCGACGGCTTGACGGGTGAAGGGGCCTCCGCCTCGTCGGCTTCTGGCCCAGCCGAGCGCAGGTACTCGGTCATCTCGGTCTTCAGGTTCTCGCTTTGCGTGCCGAAGATGGCCTGCACCCCGTCACCGACCACCACCACACCCGCAGCGCCGAGCGCTTTGAGGGTGCTCGACGACACCTTGTTCACATCGGCGACCTTGATGCGGAGCCGCGTGATGCACGCGTCCAGGCTGACGATGTTGGAGCGCCCGCCGAACGCGCGCACCAGTTGCCGCGCAAAGCTGTCGGCTGCGGCGCGGTGCGCGCCGCTCGTCGTCGCCTCGCTCTCGGCCTCGCGCCCTGGGGTGAGTAGGTTGAAGCGGTTGATGGCGAAGCTGAAAACGCCGTAGTAGACGGCGGCCCAGGCCGGCCCGATCACGAGCAGCCACAGGGCGTTGTGGGACTGCGGGAAGAGCACGATGAAGTCGATCAGCCCGTGCGAGAAGGTGAAGCCGTGCTTGATGCCCAGCTCCACGCACAGGAAGTAGGCTGCGCCAGCCAGCAAAGCATGGATTCCGTACAGGACCGGCGCCACGAACAGGAACGCGAACTCAATCGGCTCCGTGATGCCGGTGAGGAAAGCGGTGAGCGCCGCCGACACCATGATGCCACCGACCTTCTTGCGTTGTTCCGGGCGAGCGGCGCGCCACATGGCCATCGCGGCCGCGGGCAAGCCGAACATTTTGAACAGGTAGCCGCCGGTCATGTTGCCCGCGGTCGGGTCACCGGCGATGAAGCGCGCGATCTCGCCGTGCACGACCTCGTTGTTGGCGGGGTTCACGTATTCACCGGCCTGAAAGAAGAACGGCACGTTCCAGACGTGGTGCAGGCCGAACGGGATGAGCGAACGTTCCACCACGCCGTAAATGGTGAACGCGACTGCCGGGCTCCCGTGCACCGCCCAATGCGAGAATTCGTTGATGGCGTTGCCGATCGGCGGCCAGACGAAGCTCAGCACCGCGCCCACCGCGATCACCGAGAAGGCCGTGATGATCGGCACCGCTCGTTTGCCGGCGAAGAAGCCCAAATAACTGGGCAGTTTGATCTTGTAGAAGCGATTGAACGCCCACGCAGCGATCAGGCCCACGATGATGCCGCCAAAGACGCCGGTCTCGATCGAAGGGATGCCCATGATCGGCTTCGTCTCGATGCCGCTGAGCTTGGCGATGATGCCCATCGAAGCGAGAAAGACCACGTAGCCGACCGTGCCGGCGAGCGCCGCCACGCCGTCGTTCTCCGTGAGGCCGATGGCGACACCGATCGCGAACAGCAACGGCAGGTTGCCGAAAATCGCGCTGCCGGCCGCCGCCATGACCTGCGAGAGCGCGCCGGGCAAAAAGGAGAAATTGGCGGCGCCCACGCCGAGCAGAATGCCGGCGACGGGCAGCACCGACACCGGCAGCATCATGCACTTGCCGATCTTCTGCAGAACCGAAAAGGCGTTCTTGAACCGACTCATTTGGGACTTTCGTCGAGGGTAGAGAGGGAGAGGTTTCGAAGCATCAGGAGTCCGGGTCCGGAACCAGCGCGCGCACGGCGTTCCCCGATTCCGCTGCGAGCGCGCGTTCGGCGAGCTCCCGGCAAGCGTCGAGTCGAAGCTTTCGGATCTGGGCTTTGACAGCGGGAATGGCGGGCAAGCTCACGCTGAGCTCCGTCACGCCCAAGCCGATCAGGATCGGCACGGCGATCGGATCGCTCGCGATGCCGCCGCACACGCCCACCATTCTGCCCTTGGGCGCTGCACCTTTCACCGTCTGCCCAATCAAGCGGAGCACCGCGGGGTTCAAGGCGTCCACTTGGGGTGCGAGCTTGGGGTGGCCGCGGTCCATGGCGAGCGTGTATTGAGTGAGATCGTTCGTGCCGATCGAGAAGAAGTCCGCTTCTGCGGCAAACTGCTCGGCCATCATCGCGGCTGCAGGTATTTCCACCATGATGCCGGCGGGCACGGGCGCCACGCCGAGGTTCGCTGCTTCCTCGGCGAGCATGGCCTTGACCTCGCGGAGCTCACTCAAGGTCGCGATCATCGGAAACATGACCTTCACATTTCCGGAGCTCGAGGCACGCAAGATGGCCCGCAGCTGGGTGCGCAGAATGTCGGGTCGAGCGAGGCCCACACGGACGCCGCGCTCGCCCAAGAACGGATTGTCTTCCTTGGGGATCGGCAAATACGCGAGCGGCTTGTCCCCGCCCACGTCGAGCGTGCGGATGATGAACGGGTTCCTTGGGCCCACGGCCTGGGCGATCGCCTGGTAGGTCTGGAACTGCTCGTCTTCGCTG
>DASSMT010000079.1:0-7842 GCA_035688655.1 Polyangiaceae bacterium
CCTCGCGCTCGAAAGCGCAACCGGTGAGCTGCGTCAAGCCAACGCGGCGCTGGCCAAAGAGCGCGAAAAAGAGCGCCAGCTGGGCGAGCTCAAGACCCGATTCGTGGCCATGACTTCCCACGAATTCAGGACTCCGCTGAGCGTGATCGTGTCTTCGACCGAGCTCTTGGAGAACTACGGCGATCGTTGGGATAGCGAGCGGCGTATGGACCACTTGGAGCGCATTCGCTCCGCGGCCAGCACCATGGGTCGCATGCTGGACGACATTCTGATCATCGGTCGCGCGGAAGCGGGCATGCTGCGCGCCTCGCCGGCGCTGATGCACCTGGACGAATTCTGCAGAAATTTGGTGGAATCGCTGGAGCATTCGTCCGCCCGCAGCCACAGCATCCGCTACACCTTCACCGGGGATCCGAGGGTCACGTTGGACGAGCGCCTGCTGTCCGAGGTGGTCGGCAACCTACTCAGCAACGCACTCAAGTACTCCCCGCCGGGTAGCCAAGTGCATTTCGACGTGGTTGCAAATGACGAGCAATGTCGCTTCGAAGTCAAAGACCAGGGCATCGGCATCCCCGAAGCGGACATCCCGCGCCTGTTTCAGAGTTTCTTCCGCGCCAGCAATGCTGATCAAATCAAGGGCAGTGGTCTTGGACTCGCTGTGGTAAAGAAGGCTTTGGACGTGCAAAACGGAAAGATTGAAGTGCAGAGTCGGCTGGGTCACGGAACCAAATTCGTAGTTCATGTCCCGCGTGACTTGTCCGTCTCGAGATCGGAAAGTACGTAGCCATGAATCGTCGCGTGTTGATCGTCGAAGACGATCCGGCCATCCGAGCCAACGTCCTGGAGCTCCTGACCGAAGAGGGCTACGAGGTGGTTTCGGCCCAAGACGGCGCGGACGGCATCGCGCTGGCCAAGGCGCGCGTGCCCGATCTCGTCGTTTGCGACATCACCCTGCCCAAGCTCGATGGCTACGCCGTGTTGCGGGCCATCCGTGAAGACCCCGCGATCGCCTCTACCCCGTTCATCTTCCTGACCGCGAAGGCAGAGCGAGCCGATGTCCGCACAGGCATGAGCCTCGGCGCGGACGATTACCTGAGCAAGCCGTTCACCGCCAAAGAGCTGCTCGACGCGGTCTGCATTCGCATGCGCCGCATCTCGGAGCTGCTCGCGCGCGGGCGGGCAGCGTTGGAGAAAGACGCGGAGGTAGCGCCCAGCAGCCATTCACCCGCCTTCGTGCCGTCCGACGGCGTGGTCGTGCTCGCCCCCAATATGCGCGCGTTGTACGACCAGGTCGCGCGCGCAGCGGCGTCGTCGATCAACGTGCTCGTGTTGGGCGAGACCGGCGTCGGCAAAGAGGTGCTGGCGCGCGCGGTTCACAACCTCTCGGCGCGCAAAGCCGGGCCGTTCGTCGCGCTCAATTGCGCCGCGCTCACCGAGTCGCTGCTGCAGTCGGAGTTGTTCGGCCACGAGAAGGGCGCCTTCACCGGCGCTCTGCAAGCGCGCGCGGGCCTGCTCGAAACCGCCGCGGGCGGCACCGTGTTCTTGGACGAGATCGGCGAGCTTCCGCTGTCGATCCAAACCAAGCTGTTGCGAGCCCTGGAGGACCGCAAGGTGCTGCGCGTGGGCGCGCGTGCCGAGCGCGAAATCGACGTGCGCTTCGTGGCCGCCACCAACCGCGACATCGAGGCGGAGGCCGAAGCCGGCACGTTCCGTGAGGACCTGTTTTACCGACTGAACGGCATCAGCTTCACCATCCCTCCCCTGCGCGAGCGCCGCGCCGAGATCGCGTCTTTGGCGCGCATGTTCCTGGCGCGCTACAACGCCGAGCTCGGCCGCGAGACCGCCCTCGGGCTATCGAACGAGGTGGTGCAGCTGCTCGAAAATTACCCCTGGCCGGGCAACGTGCGCGAGCTACGGAACGCGATCGAACGAGCAGCGGTGCTCTGTTCGGGCGACGTGCTGCGTCCCGAGCACCTGCCCACGCGCGTCGTGTCCGGAACCGGCGGGCGTCCGTCTGCCCTGCCTGGTCTGGAGAGCACCCGCGAAGACATCTTGGCTCGCGCCCGGAGTGAGCTGCAGGGCGTCGAGCGACAGCGCATTTTGGAAGCGCTCGAGCAGTCGGGCGGAAATCAGACCCGCGCCGCGGAGGCGCTCGGCATTTCGCGGCGCACGCTCGTGTACCGGCTGAGCGAGCTCGGTGTGCCGCGCCCGCGTAAACGTTGAGGGTTATCAAGCCTCTTTCGCTGAGCCTGAGCCGCGTGCTCGGCGCGGTTGCGCAATCAGCTTGCGCAACGCGAGCAAATGGCTTGCGCAATGTTGCCGGCACGTTGCCGAAGGATTGCCGCGTGCGCCTTGCGCGCGCCATATTTTCGAATGATTCAGCGTCACCTCGGCTGGCACGCGAACTGCTAAAGGGCAGAGCATGTCAAAACGGCGACGTACCAACTTAGGATTCGTATCTCTGATAGCTGCGCTAGCGGGCGCGTGTAGCTTGGCTGCGTGCGGCAGCGACGACGACAGCGGCGGCAAGGCCGGCAGCGCGGGCGAGAGCGGCGAGGCAGGCGAAAGCGCGGGAGGCTCTCACGCGGGCAGCGCGGGCAAGTCCGGCTCGAGCAACGGCGGCAGCGCGCAGGCGGGCAGCGCTGGCTCGGGCGAAACCGGCGGTAGCTCCGCGGGCAATTCGTCTGGCGGTAGCTCTGCGGGCAATTCCGGAAGCGGTAACTCGGGCGAAGGTGGCTCCGCCGGTGCCACGCCGAGCGAGGCGGGCATGGGCGGTGAAGCAGGCGCGGCCACGCTGCCCTGGACCGTTGCTCCGGAGCTGAAGGCGCTCTCGCCCCTGCCCGCGCTGCCGCCGGATCCGACCAACAAGTACGTGGACAACTCGGGCGCCGCCATTTTCGGGCAGCAGCTGTTCTTCGACAAGCGCTACTCGGGCGCACTCACCGTCCAAAGCGATCTCGGCAACGTCGGCGACACGGGCAAGGTAGCCTGCGCCAGTTGCCACTCCGGTGGCGCCATGTCCGACGGACGCGACCCGTTCAAAGTCACGGTGGGCACGGGCACTCATACGCGCAACGCACCGGCCTTGGTCAACAGCTCGTTCTACGAGTGGACCAACTGGGGCGGGCGCTTCGCAGCGCAGTGGGAGCTGCCGCTCGCGGTCGCCGAAAACGCAGTGACCATGGCCTCCACCCGCTTGAAGCTCGCCCACTTCATCTACGACAACTACAAGGTGCCGTACGAAACCGTATTCGGCACGTTGCCGCCGGCCTTGGCCGCGAATGCGACCGATGCGGGGCGCTTCCCGGCCAGCGGCAAACCCGGCGATGCCACCTGGACCGGAATGACCGCAGAGGACCAGGACGCGGTGAATCTGATCATCGTCAACTACGGCAAGGCGATTCAAGCGTACCTGCGTAAGCTCGTGAGTCGTAATGCGCCGTTCGATCAATACGTGGCGAGCGGCGGCGGAAATCTATCGGAATCGGCGATTCGCGGCGCGCAGCTGTTCGTCGGCAAAGCCCAATGCACCCAGTGTCACAGCGGTCCGTTCTTCACCGACAATAAGTTCCACAATTTGGGTGGGCTGGGCCCGGATGACGGCCGCTTCAAAGACGCCGGCGCCCTCAAGGCCAGCGCGCTCAACATCGACGGCAAGTTCAGCGACAAGGTCGACACCGGACGCCTGGCGAACCTCACGAACCCGATGACTGACCTGACCACGCATTCGGCGTTCCGCACCGCGAGCCTGCGTGAAGTCAAAGACACGGCACCCTACATGCACAATGGGCAACTCGAGACCCTGGAAGACGTCGTGGCCTTCTACAACGCCGGCGGCGGCGCAGTCGACGCCGGTAGCGCCGCGGGCACGACCAAAGATCCACTGCTGACCCCCCTCGGGCTCAGTCCCACCGAACAGGCGGATCTGGTCGAGTTCCTGAAGACGCTCAGCGGTGAACCCGTGCCGAGCGCGCTGACCAAACCGCTGCCCTGAACGCGCCGGCCAGCGCGCCGTGCGAAAGCCTGCTACGCTCGGAGTATGTGCATCATCTGCATCGACTTCGAGCGTGGCACGCTGCGGCCCAAAGAGGCCCGCCGGGCCCTGCGTGAGATGCGTGGCGGAATGGACGCAGAACACGTCAAAGAGATCGAAAAGAAGCTGGACGAAGCGGAACCCGCATCTTCTCCCCGCCCAGGCAGTTGAGCCCCCCGCGCGTTAAAGCGGGAAAAATGGGCTACACCGCGGGGACCCACTCCCGGCGTCGGGCGGAACGGTGTAGCGTTTGCGGTTACGCATGCTTTCGGCCCCGGCAGAAGAAGCGCTCTCGGCCCTCGCTACCGCCCTCATCGGACAGCCCGAGTTGGAGGAAATGGTGCGCGATCGCTGGCGCATCCGGACGCGGAGCTCGGCGCTGGCCCAGCGGGATCGCACGCTGCCCGAAGCGCTCAGCCGCGCGGCGGATTTGCTGGCGCAAGAACTACCGCTACAAACGCACGGCCCGAGCGATGTCAGCGCGCTCGCCGACCGTTTCTCGTCCGAGAGCGGACCACTCTTGTTGCTCTGGTGCTACGCGTCGACGTGGCGCAAGGACGTCGAGCTGGCGAAGCTTCTGGCGAGCGCGCGCGCAGTGCCGGGTTTTCAGGAGCGGGTGGCTGCCGTCGCGGCCCAGCGGGTGGTCGAAGGGCCGCTGCTCGACGCGCTCGGATGCGTGCCGCTCTTGGGCACGGGCATGGCGCTGCGCCTGCCGGCCAACGCCGAAGCACGCGCGCGACTCGAGATTTTGATTTGGGAAGCGGGCGCCAGCGCGCGTGAGGTTCCTGAATTCGGGCGTTGGCTGTGGGCCTCCAGGGACAACTTCGAGGAGCTCATTCGCAATCCGGCGCGCGGCGCGCTGCGCGGTCGCGTGCTCGCGGCGCGCTGCCTGGAGATCAGCGTGTGTGGTCTCTCCGCTCACGCCGATCAAGAGTTGATCGGTCGCGCCCTGCAAACCCTGCAGCCGCTCTTGCTCCACCCCGAGCCACTGGTGTGGGTGCACGCTTCACGTGCCCTCGGTCGACTCACTGGGCAAGTCGAACAGCTCGAAGGCACGCTGCTCGACTGGGTGCTCGGTGAATCCACGCTGCTGCGGCAGCGCGCATTGACCGCGTTCGCGTCGTTGCCCGCGGCTCGCCTCAAATTCCTGGCTAGCCAATTGGTGGCGATCCTCGATTCTCCGAGCGAGACCGATTGGGCGCTGGGCGCGGTCGCGGTGGCCACGCCCTACCTGTTCTATGAGCGACGCCCGCTGTGGGACCGACTGGCCAAGCGCATCCTGGCGGGCGACGGCGGCTCGGTGGCAGCGCGGGCGCTCGCGCGCGGCCTGTCCGTCCTTTGGCGACGCGGCCAGAAGTCGGCCGAGATCGAAGCGCCGATGCGCGCGTTGCGCGAGCTTTCGTGGTGCGCGCGACCGACCTCGCTGCCGGAATCCCGGCGCTGGATCGAAGTGACCGCGCTGACCGACGCGATTGACGGCGCCGAGCGCGACCCGCTGGATCTCGAGCTAGGGCTCGAAAACTTGATCCGCGTGGCCGCGCAATACGACGATGAAGAGGCCGATGCGCGCGCGGCCCGCTTCGCGACTTCGCTCGCCGCCACCTTCAGCGAAGCGCGTCGGATCGCGCTGGCAGAGCATGGTCGCTTGCGCCAACGCGCGGCGGCGTTCAACGCCTTGGAGGGCTGCGCGCGCGCGTTCGCGCTGCGCCTGTGGGGCCCGATGCTCGCCACCCGCCCGGTGGACGAACCGCTCGACGAGCCGCACTTGGAAGAGACGTGGAAGCTCGTGGCGCGTGCGCCCGCCGAAATCCTGGACTTGATCAAGGAGCGTCGTCAGCTGGAAAATGCGCTGCCGGACGCCGATCTGCCGCTCGAAATCTTGGCCATTCGGCTGGGCGGTTACGCGCTCGACGCCTGCGGCGAAGCCGCCGATCTCGGACCGGGGCGCGGCCCGACCGCGCACGACACCTGCCTTTGGCTACGCAAACTCAGCGGCCTGACCGATGGTTCGCGCGAGCTCCCTCCCCCGCTGCAGTCCGCGCTCAGCGCACTATTTTGGCGCCTGGTCGATACCACGCGCGGCACCGCGCTGGGCGAGGTCGACGACGTGGAGTGGCTCGGGCCCTTTGCGGCTTGGAGGGCCTTGGTCATCGATCGCCCAGCAATGCTGCTGCAGCTCGCGACAGCGCTGCCGATGATGGCGGAGGGGGCGCTCGCGCGCTGCTGTGAACGCGCAGAGTTGCTGCGCACGGCCGTTTCGTCCGGTGGCGGCGACGGCGAATGGGGCGCGGCCGCCTCCGAGGCTCTCGAATCGCTGCACGCGATGAACACCGAGCTCTCTCGCGCCCTGCTCGGCCTGTCCCGCGCGCTGGTATCGTTCGACGGTGCGGCGGGCCCCAAGCCCGACCTGGAAGTAATGTGTCTCAATTTGGTGCGCGCTGGCGAGCGACTTCAGGGCGCGCTTGCCGACCCGGTCAAAGCCTTGCACGAAGGCGTGGAGGGAGCGTCGCTCGCGCCGCTTTCGCGCAACGCGGCCGAAAACGCCCAGCGCATCGCGGGCTTGGTTGCCCGTGCCATTCGCGCCCGCGAGCTCTCGCTGCTCGACGTGTGGTTTGCCTCGCTCGGTCCGGTCGCGTCCGCGTTGCTGGAAGGCGCCGTACGCACGGCGATTCGCCGGACGCCGCCCCCGCCACCCAAAGCCAAGAAACAAGAACCGAAGATCATCCACGGCTACGAGCTGGTGAAGACGCTCGGCGAAGGCGGCATCGGTTCGGTGTGGTTGGTGCGCAGGCCCGGTGCGGACCGGCTATTCGTACTCAAGATCCCCAAGGCCGAAGCGCTGGCCAACGCGACCGACAGCGAACGCGACGGCATTTTGGCTTCATTCGTGGAAGAAGCGCGCGCCTTGGCTGGGCTGTATCACCCCAACGTCGCCAACATCATCGATCGCGGCGTCGAGGGCGGCATGCCCTTCTTGGTGCTCGAATACCTGATCGGCGCGGATCTGAAGGAATATTCCTTGGCTCAGCCCATGTCGCTGTTCGAGCTGCGACAAGTGGTGCTCGATTCCTGCGCGGGATTGGCCGCCCTGCACAGCGCGGGCTTGGTCCATCGCGACATCAAACCTGCCAACATTTGGTTACGCTTGCCGCTGTCCGGGGGCGAGCGCTTCGACCCGCAAAAGCATCGCGATCCGGCCCGCACACAACCGCTGTCGGCGGTCGTGATCGACTTCGGCATGGTGCGCGCGATTCGCGTGCCAACCGATGCCAGCGGGCGCTTCGTCGCCGGCACCGCGGGCTACATCGCGCCGGAACAAGTGCTCGATCCGGTCGAGCTCGATCCGCGCTCCGACGTGTACTCGCTCGCCGGCACGGTCTACACCGTGGCTACCGGCCGCGCTTTCTTCGACGAGATCGAGAACAATCGCGATCGAATCATCGCCCACATGCGCCGCGACCCGCTCGAAGATTCCGAGCGGCTCAAGCCGTTTCCAGCAGCGATCGCCAAGTTACTGCGCGCGGCGACCCTGCTCGATCCGGCGCATCGCCCAACGCCTTTGGAATTCGGCAAGGAGTTTGCTTCAGCCCTGTAATTCGATTCGCGCTCGATTCCTTTGCTTCCCGGCGCCTCGCCCTACGATGCTGGCAAGCCTCTTGCTCAACCCGAACCGTGCCTACGAAAACGCTGCTCGTATTAGCGTTCTTCGCCGCTTCGAGTGCGGCGAGCGCTGCCCCCGCGCGCCCGGAATCGCCCAGTAGAGCCGCCATTGCTCGACTGGAAACTCCGTCCCCAGTTGCGGACGACTA
>DASSMT010000083.1:0-37683 GCA_035688655.1 Polyangiaceae bacterium
GTCTTCGCTGGGCGCGTCCGAGCGTTCCATGAACAGGAACTCGGAGCGCAGCAAGCCCACGCCTTCGCCACCCAGGCCGCTGACCTGCTTCGCGTCCTTGAGACTGCCGATGTTGGCGACCACCTCGAGCCGCACGCCGTCCAGCATCACGGCTGGTTTCAGCGCGTTCGCCTGGTTCTCCTTGCGCTTGACCTCGGCGCGCTCCTGCGCTTGTTGAATGCGCGCCACCTCTTCCGGGGCAACGTTGAGCCGCAACGTGCCCTTTTTGCCATCGAGGATCACGCGCGTGCCGTTCGCGACGTCGAGCGCATCCGGTTCGATCCCAGCGATCGCCGGGATGCCGACGGAGCGCGCGATGATCGCCACGTGCGAAGTGGCGCCGCCGCGCGTCGTGCAAAAGCCCGCGATGCGCGTGCGGTCCAGCGCCGCGGTGTCCGAGGGCGTGAAATCTTCGGCGATCAGAATGCTGTTGAGCGGATAGACGGGCTGTGTGACCTCCGTCCCCGTCAATGCCGAGAGCACCCGCAGGCCGACATCACGCACGTCGTTGGCGCGCTGCGCGAGCAGCTGATTGCTCATGCCTGCGAGCTGATCCGCGTGCGTCGCGATGGCACTCTTCCAAGCGAACGCCGCGCTCTTGCCTTTGGCGATCCCCGACTCTGCCATCTCGAGCAGATCCGGATCGGACAACAACTCTTCGTGCGCGGCGAAGATCGCGGCCTTGGCTGCTTCGCGCTTGGCCTGTAGGCCGTCGCGCAGCGCGGCGAGCTGGCCGCGCGAGGTCTCGAGCGCAGCGGCGAGCTTGCGACGCTCGGGATCCACACCGGTCCCCGCTTCCACGACGGCAATTTCCGTGCGCCGCACCTGGAACACTTGGCCAATCGCCAAGCCTGGCGACGCGCTGACGCCCAGCAAGAGGTTCGGATCGGCCGACTTACGGCTCGGCGCCGAAGCAGGCTGGGTCGCAGTGGTCGCGGCGGCGGGTGCGGGCTTGCACCCTTCATCGCCCGAGCCTTCGGCCAGAGTTCGCGTGAGCTTCTCGAGCGCGGCTTTGGCGTCCGAGCCGGTTGCGACCACGCGCACGGAGTCGTTCTGCTTCACATCCAAGCCCATGATCGCGGTGACGCTCCGGGCGTTGGCCTCGCGCTCACCGAGCCGGAGCTTGATCGTCGCTTGAAAACCCTTGGCCACGCTGGCCAGCACGGCTGCCGGTCGCGCATGCAGGCCTGTCGGATTGGGAATGACGATGGCGTCCGAGATCAGCGTGGCTCCGGCGCCGTTCGTCGTGCTCGGGCTGCCGTTGGGCTTGAAATCCACGGTGAAGAGAACGTCCTTGCCCGCCGAGACCAAGCCGTGCGCGCGCTGCCAGTTCGTGACGTGGTCGCTGTTGGTGACCACGATCTGCGTCAGCAGGCTCTTCGCGTGCGTAGCCAAAAAGTCGAGATCGAACTCGATCAGCGTATCGCCGGTCTTGACCTGATCCCCGACCTTGACCTGGGGCTTGAAGCCTTCGCCCTTGAGCGTCACGGTGTCGATGCCAACGTGCATCAACAGCTCCATGCCTTCGGGAGTCAGCAAAGTGACGGCATGACCGGCGGCGTGAACGGCGATTACCTTGCCATCGCAAGCGGCGACCAAGCGCGCGTCGGAGGGATCGATCGAAAGACCGTCCCCCACCATTTTCTGAGCAAAAACCGGATCGGGGATCCGATCGAGAGACCAAACCTGTCCTGACAGCGGTGCGAGAACCCTCAAACTCGGCATGGGGGGATTGATCAGAGCATTTCGCGATTGTGTCAACAATGCCCGCGCTCGTTGCATTACGCCGGACGGCGTCTCTCCGCGCCCTGCCTACAGCCGTGACCATTTATCGTCAGGCGAGACCTTTGGCGTGGCCGTGGAAGCGCGCGTCATAACGCAACAACCTGAACGTCCACGAACGCACACTCGCGGCTTTCATGACTTGCCGAAACCTGCCTGATGGTCGTCACCACGAGCGCTCGGGCTGGCGGTTCTCGAATCGTGTTCGTGCGCGAACCCATGCCGTTCACCAAGAGCCGCTGATGGACGACTCTTTCCATTCGGGTTTGGCTCTCGTTTGGGGCACCCCTTTGCCTCCGGGCCTTCGACCAGCTGACACGCGGCGAGCGCGCGGGCTTCGCCTGGACTCCTGGATAGGTTTCTTGGACCTTTTATTGTCGATTCCCCAAGCGGTTCAGCCTATGTAGTGCGACGATGACTTCCCTGTTCGATTCGTTCCCGCTCGGCCGAATCACGCTTTCGAACCGCCTCGTCATGAATCCGATGACGCGCAGCCGCGCGGACGTCGAAGGGAGGGTGGGTGAGCTGACCGCGATTTATTACGGTGAACGCGCGTCGGCCGGGTTGCTGGTGACCGAAGGGACCGCGCCCTCGCCGAACGGCAAAGGCTATGCGCGCATCCCGGGGCTGTGGAGCGCGGAGCAGGTCGCGGCCTGGGCACCAGTGACCAAGGCCGTGCACGACGCAAAGGGACACATCTTTGCGCAGCTCATGCACACGGGGCGTGTCAGTCACACCGGGAACATGACCGCGGGCGCGAAGGTCGTCGCGCCGAGCGCGCTCACGCTCGAAGGCCAGATGTGGACGGACGCGCAAGGTCAACAACCGCACAGTCCGCCAGAGGCATTCGATGCATCCGGGATCGAGCAGGCGAAAAATGAGTTCGTGAACGCAGCGAAGAACGCGATCGCCGCCGGCTTCGACGGTATCGAACTGCACGGCGCCAACGGCTATCTGATCGAGCAGTTCCTGAGTCCCGTGACGAATCAGCGCACGGATCGCTACGGCGGCTCGGTCGACAACCGCGTCCGCTTCTTGATCGAGGTGGCGACCGAGACCGTGGCTGCCATTGGTGGCGATCGGGTCGCGCTCCGCATTTCGCCCTACGGCAAGAACGGCGGTATGAGCGAGTATCCCGAGATCGACGAGACGTATCTCGCGCTGGCCAAGGCCTTGGCGCCGCTCGGACTCGCCTACCTGCACGTGGCGGACCACTTCGGCCGGAGCTACGGTGGGCCGGGTGCGCATCCACAGCTGGAAGCACTGAAAGCCAAACTGCGCGAAGCCTTTCGCCCCCATGCGTTCCTCGTGGGTGGGAGCTTCGACAAGGACTCCGCCGCTCGCGCACTCGCAGAGGGTAAGGTCGATCTGGTGGGCTTCGGCCGCGCGTTTTTGGCCAATCCCGATCTCGTGCGCCGCTTCCGCGACGATCTCTCGCTCAACGCACCCGATCCCAGCACCTTCTTCACGCCCGGCGCGAAGGGCTATACGGACTACCCACACGCTCCCTGAGCGGGGGCGAGCAAGCTCACGCCGACATGACCCATGTCATGGCGGAGAAAAGCCGACCGAGCGAAGTTAACTGCCATGGTCAGCGCGCAGCGGGCGACGGACTTTTCGAAGCACCTTCCGGTGCGCGGTGGCAATGCAACGTTTCTGCTCGATACGTTGCGCACTCGGGTCAGTTTCAGCGTTCGTCACGTCACGGGTCGAGTGCACGGTGTGTTCACGCGCGCCGTCGGGGTCGTCGACTACGACCCGAGCAGGGCTGACGCGACGACAGTGCACGTGACCATCCAGTCGTCTTCGGTCGTGACTCACGACGAGACACGCGACGCACGACTGCGGAGCTGCGGATTCTTGGATTGTCGGGCATTTCCGCAGATCGAGTTCGTTTCGACGTCCGTGCGCCGCTCTGGGCGCAAGTTGGACGTGAGCGGTGAGTTGACGCTCCACGGGGTCACGCGCCCCGTGACCGTCAGTGTGGGAAGAATTCACTCCGACGCCGCACCCGGGGAACCGGTATCGAGAATCAGCGCGCCGGTGCGAGCGGTGCTGCATCGTTCGGAATTCGGCGTCGGACCGAGCTCGGAGCTCGAGCTCGGCGGGCTCCTGATCGGAGACGACGTAGCAATCGAGATCGACCTCGAGCTCGTGCGAAAGTAGTCAAGCCGCGGCGCGCCGCCGGGCTGACAGCCGTCATGAGCCGGCGATTGGGTCGCCGGCCGCCGTAGACCACACCCACGTTCGAGTCCATATCCATGGTCTAGTGTCCAATCTCCTGAGCCCAGCGATGCTCCACCGATCGGCGGCCCGCGCTGACTCCGCGCGCGTGGTGCTGATCAATCCGCCCGGGCTCGAGGGGCGAACGAATGAACGGAGTCTCTCCGGTGGCATCGGTGTTTCTCGCAAGCTGAAGCCGTACGAGCACGAAACCGTCGAAGTGCTCGCGATCGACTTCTTGTACCTGGCTGCCGTCGCGGAGAGCGCCGGTGCCGACGTGTGCTTGGTCGATCTGCTGCTCGAGGCACGACGAGGCCACGACGCTCTCGCGTTCTGCGCGGACGCCGTCGCGGCCGAGCCTGCAGCGAAGACCTGGGTCGGTGTGCGACTGTCCATCCCTTCTTTGCTCGAAGATCTGGAGTTTGCCAACAGCCTGAAAACGGCGCTGCCCGAGGCCTGCGTCTTCGTCTTCGGTAACGTCATTTTGAGCACGGTCGAGCACTGGATTGTGCGCGCGAACGTGGACCTCGTGTTGTACGGGGAGCCCGAGGCGTTCTTCGAGCGCCTGCTCGTCGCAGAGGACCCGGCTCGCGTCGAGGGCGTGCTGAGACCCGAAGATTATCGCCCGCTGCAAGGCGACGAACTGTACGATGAAGCGAAGGCGGCCGCGCGCCGCGAACGCTGGGTACGGGTGAGCGACATCAGCCGACTGCCGATGCCGGCCTGGCACCTGCTGGACCTGGCGCGCTATGCGAAAGGGGGCCGCGTCGCCGAGCTCGGCGTGTTCGTGCAGGCGAGCCGAGGCTGTCCCATCGGTTGCAACATGTGCCCCTACGCCCTGCTCGAGGGCACCACCTGGCGCCACAACGACATCCAGCGCGTGGTGAACGAGATCATCCACCTGAACCGGACCTACGGCATCTATCGCGTGCGTTTCCGCGATCCGAACTTCGGCTTCAGTCGTAAGTACGCGAGCGCTCTCGCCGACGCGCTGATCGCGCACCAGGTCGAGCTTGCGGCCTCGATCGAGGCGAGCGTCGAAGTATTCGACGACGAGACGCTGCGCAAGCTGCGCCAGGCCGGCATCAACACCATCACTACCGGCGTGGAAACCAACGATCCTGCCTGCATGGCGAGCATCGGTCAGAGCTTACGCGTCAATGACAAGCTGCGGCAGCGTATCGCCACCTGTCACACGCTCGGATATCACGTGTACGGTACGTATTGCTTGGGCGCGCCCGAGGAAACCTGGGACAGCGTGGAGAACACCTGGCGCTTTGCCGTCGAGCTCGACATCGAGAGCGGCTTCACGCTGCTCACTCCTTTCCCGGGGACCCCCATGTACTACCGCGCCCTGCGCGAGGGTCTGCTCGAAAAACGCATGCAGTACTCGAGCTGGAACAGCTACAGCGCCACCGTGCAGAGCTACGCGCTCAGCACCACGGACCTCGACGTGGCGCGCTGGTGGGCGCGGATGGAGGCGATCCTACCCTATCGAAAGAAACGTGCGCAGGGCGCGCTGCCGAAGCTCCGATTCTACGTGAGGCATGCCCCTCACTATGCGCTGCGCGGCGCGTGCCGCGCCTACGTTGCCTGGCGCAGGCAGCACAGCGCGCGCAGTGTGCCCCGCGCTGCAGCGGGCACGCGCGCGAACGAGGGCGTGAAGCTCCGAGTAGAGGAACAGGAGAACAACTGATGCCGGCCTATTTGTCACGAGCTGCGAGCCCGCTACGCAGCGTCGGGCGTTCCTGCTTGTCGGCGGCCGCGGGCGTCAGGAACCGTTGGGAAAAGCTGCGCGAGAATCAGGCCTACGACCTGTTGCTTCACCCCGAGGTGCTCCTGCATCGAGTGCGCTACGTGCGCGAGGCACGGACGAAGCCGCTCGTGATGAAGAACATTCCGTATTCACTCGAGATCGAGCTCACCAGTCGCTGCAATCTCGCGTGCACCCAGTGCCTGCGCTCGCAGGGACTCAAGCCGTACGACATCGGCGACATCCATTTCGAGGACTACCGGCGGATCTTGGCGCAATTTCCGCGCACCATGAACCTGTTCTTGAACGGCTTCGGCGAACCGCTCATGCACCCCGAGTTCGTCGACATCGTCGAGTATACGCGCTCGGTGCTGCCCTGGGCCAAGATCGGCATCTACAGCAACGGCACGCTGCTGCGCGAGGAGCTCGCCGCGCGGATACTCGGTTCGGGACTCACGGAAATCAACGTCAGCATCGATGCTGCCACGCCAGAGACCTATCGCAAAGTGCGGCGTGGCGGGCGCTTCGACCTGCTGCACGAAAATATCCGCGGTCTCTTGCGGCGGCGTCGCGCCGCCGGGCTCAAGTTGCCGCTGGTCGGCGTGAACTTCGTGATGCTGAACGACAACGAGGGAGAACTGGTTCCCTTTCTCGAGCAAGCTGCCGAGCTCGGCGTCGACTTCGTGAATTGCATCACTTACGCGTCCTACGACTGGGGCTTCCAGAACCTGAGGAGCAAGCAGAGCTACCAAACCGAGCTCGCGCAGGCCCGCGCAGCCCTCGCGCGACTGAAGCTCCCTTGCCGAGCGTTCCCGTCGGACGACCTTGGCTGGTGCGACCCCGAGCGCAGCTTCGATTGCGGCTTCTTTTGGGGTGGTTCACTGCGCGTGACGTACGAGGGTAACGTCACGCTCGGTTGCTGTACGCCGTTCAAGGAAACGTTCTCCTACGGCAACCTGCTAGAGACTCCCTTCGAAGAGATCTGGAACAACGCGGCATTCAGGCGGAACCGCGAGTGCGCCCTGAAAGGCGAGGCGCCGAACGCCACGTGCGCGAGCTGCCTCGAACAATGCAGGCAGTTCTTCGCCCCGCGCGAACCGCAGCTCGTGAAGGTGCGCAGATCGCGCGCATAGCGGCATCGAAGTCACTACGGCCGGCCTCGGCCTCAAAACTGGCGCTCGAAGCGAACCTCGTACTCGTCATAGCAGAGTGCGACTAGCGGAGTGCAGCCCCCGGTACTATCGTGAACTCGAAGCAAGACGCCCTCAACCACGGCGGAGCTCCAATCGATCTGGCTCGCAGTCGCTGAAACGAAGGCGAAGGTCAATACTGCAGGACCGAGCGGACCAATGCTCTGCGACCGCCTCGCGCGTCGGCCGCGCCGGCCGCGAAACGCGCCCTCGAGCGACGATTCGCCCCCGGCCGGAGAATCGAACAATTACTCATCGACAGTACTGCCGGGCGCATGGAAGTGTCGCTTTGATTGTCTTGGCGACTCGGCGCACGGTGGGAGTCTCGGGCAATCCTTTGGAGGTGTGATGGCCAATCCGGCAACGAAGGAGCAACAGCTCGCCACGCTGCGAACCATTTGGGAGCGCTATCGCGCCTATGCCAATACGTCCGCCCGGCTCAAGGGCGAGCAAGGCGGGTGGCGTCGTGTGGTGCTGTGGGCGTCGATCCTGGCGCTCTTGGCTGTGCCGTTCGGAAAGACCTTCGAGAAGTACCATCTCGAAAGCATCGCCACGGCGCTCTCGATCACTGCTGCGGCGCTGTTCGCGCTGATCGCTTGGCTCAACGAGACCATCCTGGGTGACGGCTCGGATCAGCCGTGGGTGAAAGCCCGCCAGACGGCGGAGGGACTCAAGGCGCTCTCGTTTCGGTTTCTGGGTGGCGTTCCGCCGTTCGACACTGCCGACGCGGTGACGAATGCGCTCGAGCAGGCACGGGCGCTGGCTGAAGCTGGCGGTACGGCGGATGCCGTCGCCGCAGCCGAAGCGGAGAAGCGCATCCCCCCGGCGTCGCTCGCCATCGCCGACTACTTGACCCTGCGCGTCGCGGATCAAATCTCGTTCTACGACAAGGCAGCGACGGAAGCGAGAGAGGCGAATGCCAAGCTCGCGCGCATCGGGCGGCTGATTTCGGCCGCGATCGTCGTGCTCGGTGCATTGGGCGCGGTGATCGCCCAGGCTTGGCGAGAGATCTGGGCGCCAGCGCTGGGCGCAGCGAGCACGCTCGTGACCACGCAGATGGCAGTGTCACGTCGCCGCTTCCTCGTCGAAACGTACTCGCTCGCGGCGCAGAAGCTTCGCTTCGCGCGAACGACGTTCGAAACCTCGCAGCGAACTGCCAGCGACGAAGCAGCACTGGTGGCTACGGTCGAAGCGATCCTGGCCAATGAAAATGCCGGTTGGGTGCAGCAGATGTTGCTCAAGCCCGTCGTCCCCGACGACAAGACCGGGTCTCCAAAGAAAGCAGCTGAATGATGCCGATTGCGCGCCGCGTGTACGTGAGTCTGCCTTCGGACGAGTGGCTGCCGCCGAATCTCAATACCCTCAAATGGGGGATCGTCGACGAGATCGTCAAGCTCGGTTACGTGCCCGAGATCTTCACCAACCCGAAGGGCATGGATGGCTTGGCCGCGGCCAAGGCTTGGAGTGCACGTGATGCCGATTCGATCGCGCGCCGCTGTGTCGGCGCTGCGATCTTGGGCATGGCTCGCTGGCGGTTTCAGGATGCCCTGGGCGACGCCGTATTGCTTCCCACCGAGTTCAATCACTACGAAGGGGCGCTCGCGCGGACACTCGGACTGCCGAGCCTGGTACTCGTGCAAAAGAACGCCCGCCGCCGAGTCGTGTTCGACGGCGGCTTCGCCGGGTTCGTTGGTGAGTTCGGGCCAGACGCGGGCGTCGAATGGCTGCACACGGACCCGTTCCTCGTGCCTTTCGAGTATTGGAAGCGAGAGCTGGCAGCTCGCGCGGACTTGTTTCTCGGTTACTCCAGCGCGTCGCAACAGACGGCGCGCGCAGTCAAAGAGTACCTGCAAACACTGGGTGTTCGCGTGCTCGATTGGCAGACCGACTTCATCCCTGGTCGTACGATCCTAGAGCAAATCGAGCAGGCCGCGGCACGCTCGATCGGCGGCGTGTTTCTGTTCACCAAGGACGACGACCTCGCCAACGCGGACGGCACCAACCTCGCCGTGCCGCGCGACAACGTCGTTTTCGAGGCCGGCTATTTCATCGGCCTCAAGGGCAAACACAACGTGCTCGTCATCCGCGAGAAGGGTTCGAAATTACCTGCGGACCTCGGCGGTGACATCTACGCTTCGCTGATCGACCGTACGGACATTGCGCCGATTCGGCCGATGCTGAGTTCGTTCGTGAGCTCATTCTGAGCTCGAACCGAGCAGGGGAGTGGGCGGCCGCTACCCAGCGTCGCACCTCGCAGCACGCACTGTTGCCGGCCGTGCACGACAGCATGCTTCGGCTGCAGCGGGGCACCGAGCCGTCTTTGCGGAACCAATCACTTGAAGCGCGCGTAGTATCTCGAGGTAGAGTGGGCCAGTGTTGCCGCTTCTCTTGTTTGGTCGTCTGGCACTGTACGCGGGACTTGCGTTCGCGACTTGGGGTGGGGCAAAGCTCGCTGCCCGGCTGTTTTCGGTGCCTGACTTTCATTGGTTCGACAGCCAGCCAGCGAGCGCAGCGTGGTGGCGACGAATCGCCGTTCGCGTGGCGAGCGCGCTCGGCCCGCTCGCTCTGTGCGTTGCACTGTACTGGTGCGCGAACTTCTTCGGCGGTGAGCCGGTTCCGACGACGACCGTGGTCGTTCTGGATGGCCCAGCGCGGGATGCGGGGATGCAGAGCGGCGATCGCGTCGTGGCCGTCGACGGCTCGAGCATCGAGGACTGGGAGACCCTGCGTCGAGCCGTGAGGCGGCAGGGCGAGCGACAGATCGCGCTCGAACGGAACGGCTCGCCGCTCGTGTTGCGCGTGACTCCGAACGCGGAGGGGCGCATCGGAGTATCGCCTCGAGACAAGATCGTGCCGCTCGGCTTCATCGAGTCCGCGGCGCGAGCGCTGAAGCAACCGTTCGCAGTCATTCGCTCGGAGATGCGCGGCGTGCTCGCGCGCGGCAGTACAGAGCTCAAGGGGCCGGTCGGGATCGTTCGCGAGACTGCCCCGAATGGCCAGCGCACGTGGACGTCGATCGTGCTTCTGTTCGCCGGCATTGCGTCCGACTTTTGGCCGAGCCTGGCGGCGCTGTCGTTCTTCGATGCGGCGACGCTCTGGTTGTTCCGCAAGACCCAGCGAGCGACACATCCGAAGGACCCCATGTGGCGCGTCGCCCGCCTGCAACAAGGGCTCTCGCTCGTGTTACTTTCGTTCGTTGCGATGATCGCATTGTTGGCCGTGGACGAGCTGGTACAGGGGCCCAGCATGTCGCTGCCGATGACGTTTTTGTTGCTGCCCGCGTTCGCGCTGGCTCCCATGACTTGGCTCCTCGGCACCCACTTCTGGAGCCTTCAACGCACTTCGCTGATCGTCGGCGGTGCGATGTTGTTCTGTCTCCCCTTGGTCTCCGCGATTCTGTGGCAGCGCGCGCGCCGCAAGCTGCGCGAGCGAGGCTTTCGAGTCGGTTGGTTCGTCGTGAACGAGCCGACCGCAGACACCGCGCACGGAGCTGAGGGCGACGCTGGCTAACCGAAGACCAACGCGCCGGTGAACGCCGCGCCGCCGAGAAGCAGCGCGAGCAGCAGCGATGGCGCCACCGCACGGCTGAGCTGTCGGCCCCCGAGCGTGGTTGCGAGGGCGACTTTGACGAGCGTGTTCACGACTGCCGCCACGCCGATCGCCGGTGCTGCGGCGTGCGCGAGTCCGCCTGCGCGGTGAAGCTCGGCCAGCGAGATCGAGATGGCGTCGACGTCGGCGAGGCCCGACAGCGCGGCGGAGGCGAAGATGCCCACGGTACCCGCGTAGTGCTGGGCCGCGCGCGCCACGAACAAGACGACCCCGTACAGCACGCCGAACTGCACGGCCTGGCGCAGTTCGAATGGATTGCGAAACTCCACGCTGCGCTGCGAGCCTTCGCGCGCCGCGCGCGAGTATCCGAAATACGCGCACACATAGGCGGCCACCCCCATCACGCCGAGCGGCCAGAGCTGGACCGAGAGCGCAGGATCGACCACGGCGGTGATCACCAAGATGCGCGGAAACATCGTGGCGCACCCCGCGACGATGCCCACGCCACAGAGCTCTGCGGAGCTCGGCTCGTTGCGGGCGCGCCCCGAGAGCGAAAGTGTGAGCGCCGTGGAAGAGACCAGGCCGCCGAGGAGCCCGGCGACGAGCAGGCCGCGCCGCTCACCGACCAAGCGCGCCGCGACGTAGCCGGCGAAGCTCACGCCCGCGACGAGCGCGATCATCAGCCCGATTTTGCGCGGATTCAGCACTTCGAACGGGCCGAAGGTGCGATTGGGCAAAACCGGAATCACGACCAGCGCGAGCAGGACGAACTTGACCGTCGCGTAGACGTCGTCGCTCGATACCTTGGCAATGAAGCCGTGGAGTGGTCGCTTGAGCGCGAGCAGCGCCATCGTGGTCGCAGCAACCCCCGCGACCACCAGGTAGCGCGGGCGGTCAGGCATGATTTCGGGAGTTGCGGTCAGCACTCCCAGCCCGAATGTCACGACCGCAGCGAGCTCGCTCGAGACGCCCACGTCTTCGCTCTTTGCGCGGATTTGCGAGATGCCGAGGGCGACTACCACGGAAAGCAGCAGCGCCCCGACGATCCAAGCGCCCAGCGCTGGTCGCACGAGCCCGCCGACCACGCCCACGATGGCGAGCAGCGGAAATGTACGCACTCCGCCGAAGTCGGCGCTCGGCCGCGCGCCGTGAGCCTGCTCGCGCTCGGCCCCAATCAGTCCGCCCGCCGCCACGGCGACCGCGAGCGCGGTGAGCGCCGCGACGAGCGTCATTTCAACGCTCGCGCCTCCACGCGCTCACCGGACTTCACCCGATCGCCGGGATGGACCACCACTTTGGCGCCTTGGCTCAGCCCGGAGCTGATTTCGGCTTCGGTCTCGCCGCGGTGACCGACCTTGACCGGTACGAGCTCGGCACGCCCGTCCTGCACCAGAAACACGGCCCAACCATCGCCGTGGCGAAAGACCGCACCCTGCGGCACCTTGAGCACCTTGTCCGCCTGCCACAGTACGAGCCGCGCTTCGACTCGGTAGCCATCGCCCAGCGCGCTGAACAGCTCGCGTGGCTCGGTGAAGGCCACCACCACGTTCACGCGCTGTTCGTCGACGCCCAGGGCGGACGGTCGAGTGAACGCGGAAGGTTCGACGCGCCGAACGCGCGCGGCGATTGGGCGGTCGCCACCCCAGCCGCGAATCACGACCGGCGTACCTGGGCCGACGTGTACGGCATCCGTCGTGAGCAAGTCGACCACGACCTCGAGCACCTGGGGATCGCCGATTTCGACCAGCGGTGTCGACGCTTGCACCACGCCCGCGCTCTTTTGATGCACGCGCAGGATGCGGCCCGACACCGGCGCGATCACGTCGATGTGGCGGCTCGCGTTGGCGGCCGCGCCGTCCTTGCCCAGGGCGACGCGCGCGATGCGCACCTCTTCGTTCGCGATCTTTTTGGCAAACTCGGCCGACGCGAGCTCTTCGGTCCGCATTCTCGCGGAGAATTCGGCCTGTTCGAAGGCCTGAAACGCGAGCGACCCGGCCTGATACAACTGCTTGGTGCGCGCCAGATCCTGTTCGGCTTGCTGGCTACCGACCTGCGCGCGTGACACCTGTGCGCTTGCCTGCCCCAGCGTCGAGAGCGCGGCGCCCAGGCGCGCTTCGGCCTCGGCACGCGTGCGCTCGTCGAGCAGGGGTGATCGGGAGGGCGCGATTTCGACCACCGCGTCGCCTTCCTTCACCTCGTCGCCCGGCTCCAAGGTCACGCGCGCGATGCTGCCCGTGACGGGCGCAGAGACGACGAAGCGATCCTTCACCCGGGTCACTCCGTCTTCCTCGATCACCAGCGAAAGCGGGCCGCTCGTGACGCTCGCGACGTCCACGGGCACGGGCGTGGGGCGGAGCGCCATCACCGCGGCCACGAGAGCCGCCAGAATCAGGCACGCGAACAGCCCTTGACGAACATTGCGCAGTAGCCGGCGCCTTCGGTCGCGCGCCGCCTTGCCGGCGCTCGCGTGCAGGGCGAGCGATTGGGGTTTGGACGGGGCAGCAGGCGCCTGGTGCTCGGAAACGGCGGTGGACATCGGGTCCTCACTCTCTTGCTTTGAGCACGCCCACGAGATCGAGCGTGTCGAGGTTGCGGCGCACCCACAGCGCACTGGCGGCGGCAGCGAGCAGTGCGACGAGCGCGGATATCAGATAGGTCTTCGGCGCCACGGCGACGGCCCAGCGGAACGTCTCCTGATCGACTTGACGCATGAACAAGCGTGCCCAAGCCGTGCCCAGCCACAGCCCGAGCGGGATGGCGATGATCACCTCGACCGCTTGCGAGCCGAGCAGAATCAGTGAAATTTCGGAGCGCGTGAAGCCGAGCACGCGCAGGCTCGCGAGATCGCGGCTGCGCGCGGCGAGCCCGATGCGCGCATTGTTGTAGACGACGCCGAACACGATGCACGCCGACAGTGTGATCGAAATCGCAGTCCACACGTTCATCATCGATTGATTCATGTCCAGCAGCCGGCGCATGTCCGCGACCGCGTCGGACGCATCGATGATCACGGGCGAGCGGCGCAGGCGCTGATCGATCGCTTCGACTGCGCGCGGGTCCACGCGCAGCAGCGCGGAGGAGACTGCCCCGAGGTCGCCTGAAAGCTCCGCGAGCAGATCGGCACGCGCGTACACGCTGAGCCCCACCGTTTCGTCGACGAAGCCGACCACGATCGGGCGCACCGTGCGGCGGTCGCCTTCGCGCACGAGGAGGTCGGGACGATCGCCGACTTTGAGATCGAGCACTTCGCCGAGCGTCTTGGTCATCACGACGCCATCCGGAGGGATCGGCACTTCGACTCCGCCGTGCCCGATCAAGCGCCGCAGCGTGGATTCCGCCGTAACGCCCATCAGTACCGAGTCGCGTGAGCGATGCTCGTGCACTACGCGCACCGGAACGGCGCGCAAGCCCTCCGCCGTGATCACACCGGGTAGGCGCCGCAGCTCGCCGACGACGCGAGGAGCGACGGGCTCGCTGAAGACCACCGTGATGTCCTGTCGCTGCTCGCGCCGGTAGGTGTTCTCGAAATAAGCGAGCAGCGAATCGATGCCGAAATGGCCGAGGATCATCAGTGAAATCGCGCCGGCGATGCCGCATGCAGAGAACAGCGTGCGCAGCGGGCGCCGCGCGATCTCTCGGATCAGCATCATGCCGCTCGTGCCGACCAGCGCCCCGATGCCCAGCCGCTCGAGCCAGCTGCGTCGATAACGCGCCGGCGCGGGCGGTTGCATCGCCTCGGCGGGTGGCAGGCGCACGGCCGCTCTGACCGCGCCCAGCGCGCCCGCCATTGCGGACAGCAGGCTCACCAGCAACGCCGCGCTCACGACGCCCGGCGAGAGGTGGAAGCTGAGCTCGGGAATGCGAAACAGCTGCGCGTACAGCTCGAGCACCACGCGCCCGAGCCAGAAGCCGCCGCCCAGCCCGAGCAAGCCGCCGGGAATCATCACCACGGCGACCAGACCGAGGTAATGGCGTCCGACCTCGCGGTCGGTGTAGCCCACCGCCTTGAGCGTCGCGATTTCGGGTCGCTGCAGCCGGATCAGCCGACCCAGCACCAGGTTCACCAGGAAAGCCGTCACCGCCAGAAAGACCGCCGGCACCATGGTCGACAGCATCCGCAACTGATCGAGCTCCTGCGTCACCATGCGGTGCGAGATCTGATCTTTGCGCCCGATCGAGCCATCCCCGCCAAACGGCGCGAGCAGCCGATCGAGCGTGGCGCGCACGGATTTTTCGGAGGTTCCCGGCGCGAGCCGCAGCGACACCTCGTTGAACGCGCCGCCCAGTTGGAATGCGCTGGCGAGCGCGGCGCGATCCATCCACAGCACTGCGTGGCGCTTCGGATCGTCGATCAGCGCACCGGGTCGGATCGAGTAGATGAACTCGGGCGACATCGCGATGCCGACCACGCGCAGCGCGCGCTCCTTGCCGTTGATGACGACCGGCACGCGGTGTCCGGGCTCGAGCCCGTGGGCTTGCGCGAACGAGTCGAGCAGCACGACTTCGTCCTGTTTGCTTGCTTGCGGCAGGCGCCCCTTCTTGACATAGAGGGCGTTGGTGGCCGGCTCGCGCCCGCCGGGCAGCGAGAGCAGACGGCCATACGCCGGTCGAGGCATGCCTTCGATCGGCAGCGTCACGTCCTCGGCGATGCGCGTTTGCAGCGCTGCCACCCCCGCGATCGCCTCGATGCGCGGTGCCAGGCTCTCGGGCACGCGCTCGGCGCGCGCGAACACGTGCGCGAAGCGGTAACGGTCGTAGTACGCGAGCTCTGCTTCTTCCAGCGAGGCGTACGTACCGCGCAGCGAAAGAAAGCAGACGATGCCGCTCGCGAGCACGAGCGCAATGCTCGCGATCTGGCCCTTCAGCCGCGAAAGCTCGCGCCAAAGCTTGATGTCGATGGCATTGAACATCTGGCTACCAACTGAGCTGTGAAGCAGAAGCGCGCGTCGCGTTCGAGCGCTCGCTCTGAACGCGCCCATCGCCGAGCGTCACGACGCGATCGGCGATGCTCGCAATCGGCGCATTGTGGGTGATGATGGCCGTTGCCGTGTGCAGCTCGCGGTTGACTCGTTCGAGCACTTCCAAGACCAAGATGCCCGTGCGAAAGTCCAGGGCTCCGGTCGGCTCGTCGCACAAGAGCACGCTCGGCCGCTTGGCGACGGCGCGCGCGATCGCGACCCGCTGCTGTTCGCCGCCCGACAGCTGCGTGGGAAAGTGATCGAGTCTTTGCCCGAGCCCCACGAGCTCGAGCGCGTCTTTCGGCTCGAGTGGATCATCGGCGATGTCGGTGACGAGCGCGACGTTCTCACGCGCGGTGAGGCTGGGAATCAAGTTATAGAACTGAAAGACGAACCCGACGTGATGGCGACGGTAGGCGGTGAGCTGCTCCTCGTCGGCTTCGGTGAGGTCTTCGTCGCCGAACTGCACGCGCCCCGCGCTCGGTACATCGAGCCCGCCCAGAATGTTGAGCAGCGTGGATTTTCCGCTGCCTGAGGGCCCCAGCAGCACGAGCAGCTCCCCGGAGTGGAGCGCAAAGTCCACGCCGTCCAGGGCGCGCACGTCGACCTCTCCCATCCGGTACACCTTGCGCAAGTCGCGGCAGAGCAGCAGTGCCGGCTCGGTGCTTCCCGCGTGACCTGATGTGCCTTCGGTCATCGAAGCGCGACGCTGCAAAGCGCATACCACCGTATTTGGACGATGAAATCCGGCGCGTTGCACGCAGGCGCTGCGCGCAAGGCGCAGCTGGACGCAAGGCTTGCACCGAGCCGCGCTAGCTGTGAGCGTCGACGCCGGGTCGCGCCGAGTGGCTCTCCTCGGGCGGGTGCTCGCCCGCCAGGCGGCTGGCCATGGCGAGCGCCTCTGGCAACGTCGCGGCGAAGTGCACGTGTTCGTGGTGCTTCGGCAGATTCGCGCGCTCGAATATCTGGCGCGGCTCCGGCAATGGACCCGCGAGCACGACGGCCTTCTTGGTCGCTCGCAGGCGTTGGATCGCGCTCTCGAGCGCGACGAAACCGGTGGCGTCGATCGACGGCACTCCGCCGAGCGCGAGCACGATCACGCGCACTTGCGAGCCGATGTTGCCGAGTGCGCCCATGGCGTTTTGCGCGGCGCCGAAGAACAGCGGGCCGGCGATCTCGTACAGCGCCACGCCGGGCACGAGCTCGTGCTCGGATTCGCGCAGGTTGCCCTCGATCACGCGCGAGTGGGTGAGCTCGGCGGTGCGGCGCATGAACAGCAGTGCGGCGAGCACCACGCCCACGGAGACGGCGATCACCATGTCGAAGAGCACGGTGAGCACGTAGCAAAGCAGCAGCACGAACACGTCGCTCTTCGGAGCGATGCGAAGCACGTTCAGGAAGTGACGCACCTCCGACATGTTCCAGGCGACGAGCAACAACAGCCCGGCGAGCGCCGCCATGGGCACGTAGGCGACGAGCGGCGCAAACAGCAGCACGGCCAAGAGCACGACCAGCGCGTGCACCACGCTCGAGATCGGCGAGCGCGCTCCCGCCTTCACGTTGGTTGCCGTGCGTGCGAGCGCGCCAGTCGCGGCGATACCGCCGAAGAAGGGCGCCACGATGTTGCCGAGGCCGAGCCCGACGAGCTCCGCATCGGGATCGTGTTTTTTGCCCGTCATGCCGTCGGCAATCGTCGCGGAGAGCAGCGATTCGATGGCGCCGAGCATGGCGATCGCGAACGCCGCAGACGCGAGGTGGTTGAGCGAACCCAGGGTGAGCCCACCCGAGCCCCAAGGAAGGAGCGGCTGGGGTGGGACGCGCGGGATGCCGGTCACCAGCTGCCCGTCGATCACGGACTGAAAGCGCGACCCGATGGTGGCAACGTGGAACCCGGGCAGCTCGCGGGCGAGCGCCGCGCTGGCGAGCGACACGACGCTCACGGCCAGGAGCGGGGCCGGGACGCGCGCGGTCACGGACGGCAGCTTGCGCGGCAAGATCAGCAGCAGGCCCAGCGTTGTCAGCGCTACCGAGAAGTCTGCGAGCGAGAGCCCGCCGCGTGCCTGCCACAGTGCGGAGACCTTCTCCAGGTAGGTCTCCGGCATGCGCGCGATCGGCAGCGCGAGCGCGTCTTTGATTTGCAGCGTGGCGATGACGGTCGCGATGCCGGCGGTGAAGCCCGTCGTCACGGGGTGCGGGATGAACTGGATCAGCCGCCCCAAGCGCGCGACGCCCATCGCGATCAGCAGCAAGCCGGCCATCAAGCCCGCGGTGAGCAGCCCGGCGAGCCCTTCACGCGAGGCGATCGGCGCCAGGATCACGACGAATGCAGCGGTCGGACCGGAGATCTGAAACTTCGAGCCGCCGCACAGCGCCACCACGATGCCGGCGACGATGGCCGTGTAGATGCCATGCTGCGGAGGCACCCCGACCGCGATCGCGAGCGCCATCGAAAGGGGCAGCGCCACGATCCCGACCACGAGCCCGGCGAGCGCGTCTGCCCGCAGGTCAGCGGGACCGTAGCCTTGAGCGAGCGTGCGCCGCAGGGCCGTTGCGATCGGTACGCGCAGTGGCGCACTGATGTAACGCGGAAAGAACGACAGCAGCCAGCGCCTTTGGGACAACGACGGAGCTCCAGGGTAGGCTCTCACTTCCGCTGCCAAAGGGCAACGGTCTCAGGCGTGTCTGTCGTGCTCAGGCGTGTCTGTCGTGTCGCGCTCGCCACCAGTCCCGCGCGGTGTGACAGACTTTGCGCAGCGCGAGCTCGGCGCGATCGAGTCGCCGTGCGAGCCACAGCGATTGGGTCGCGAACAGCGCCGCACTCAGCGCAAAGAACAAGACCGCCGGCCCTGGAATGAACGCAAACAGGACGCCGACTGGGAGCAGCGCCACCGCAGCCGCCACATAGACGAAGCGCACCCAGGGAGCGCGGTGCTGCTGGGCAAGATGGAACTTTTCGAAGCGTTCGCCCGGAGCAAACTGCCTCAACTCGCTCCAGCGCTCTTTCAAGTGAGTGAGCATCGCTCAGCGGCATGCATGCCATATGCCGCTGAGCGCGCTGCTTCGCGAATGACCAAGGGGCGCTGTGACCCGCTTCGGGGATCAGCCGCCGGTTCCGCCGCCTCCGGTGGTTCCGCCAATTCCCCCGGAGCCAGCGCCCCCGCCGTGCTCGCCGGCGGCTCCCGCTTCGCCGCTCTCACCGCCTGCGCCGCTGTCGCCGCCTGCGCCGGCTTCTCCGCTCGCCCCGCCTTGGCCAGCTTCGCCCCCCGCGCCCCCGGCTTCACAGGCACCGAAGTAGGCAAAGGGCTGGGTGGAACCGTGGCAACCGGTGCGAGTTTGCCCGTCGCAACCACACACGGGCATGGCACACGCACCGCCCACTCCCGTCGTGCAGACCGGCTCTGCGTCCATGCCGCAACCGGGGGCCAGGTAGACCACCGCGAAGCAGCCGCCGCCCGTTCCTCCCGAGCCTGCATTGCTGCCGCCGGAGCCTCCGCTATGCCCGGCATGGCCGGCGCTGCCCGCTCCGCCGCTCCCGCCCCCCGGCGCTTCGCTGCTGCAGCCCAGCGCCAACAACACCCCCAAAAACCCTATTGCCGTCTTCGAAGTCATGCCGCTGTCTCAGCAACAACTGTGCCAGTTATCGCAGGTTGACAACTGTCTTATGTGATTGATTATATTAATATTATTCGCTTGGCACAGGTTGGCGCAATTGGCTGTCGCCCAGGTACAGGGCGCGCGGCCGCAACAAGTAGCCGGCGGCGCGTTGCTCCAGCGTGTGAGCGACCCAACCCGCGCAGCGGCCCACCGCGAAAATGCTGGCGGCGCTCCCGGCCGGGAGCTCGAGGCAGTGACAGAGCGTGACCAACCCGGCGTCCAAGGTTGGTGCTGGATGTCCGCCGCGGCGCATCGCGGCGAGCAACGCGAATGCGATCTTCGCCGCTTCGCTGCGCGCGCCGTGTGCTGCCGCCAATTCGAGCAACACAGCAGCTCGCGGATCGCCGTTTGGATAGAGCGGGTGACCGAAGCCGGGCAGCTGGTCGCCGCGGGCGAGGAAGGCGCGCACGGTGCGCTCGGCGCGTGCCTTGCTGCCGATGCTCGCGATCAAGGCCTCGACCCGGTCGCACACGCCACCGTGCGCGCTACCGCTCAACGTGTTCACGGCGGCGCCCAGGCAAGCGTACAAATCGGCGCCCGCGGAGGCCGCGACGCGAGCGGCGAACGCCGAAGCATTGAGCTCATGCTCCGCGCACAGGACGAGCGCGCGATCCACGTTGCGGATGAGATCTGGATTTTGGGGTACGCGCAGCGCGGCGAGCAGCGTACCAGCAACTCGACCAGCGGCTGCCCGACGCGGGGCGCGTCTGCTCGCGGCCCAGGCAAGCCAGTGAAACAGCGCCCGCGCGCGGGCAAATTCTGCGGCATCACTCGCTGTCTGCCGATCGCCATCGCCGAGCGCCAAAGCGCCCAGTAAAAGCGCCATTTTCGGTAGCGCAGCGCGCCCGGAAAGCAGCGGCCAGAGTTGCGCCGCGTCGCAGCTCAGCCGCGCGGCAGGGCCCGGGGCATCTGGCAAGCTGCCCGTCCAGAGCAACTCGGCCACGCGCTCGAAGCTCACTCCTGCGCGACACAGCTCGACCGCCGGCATTCCGCGATAACGCGGGCCATCCGGACCGACGTCGGAGATGCGTGTCTCGAGCACCGGCTCACCGAAGCGCAACGCGCTCGCAGCGACTGGGCCGTGCCCCGAGCGCGCGGCATGGCGCGTTCTCAGTCGTTCGATGTCGTCTCTCGCATACAAGCGCGCGTGCTGTCGATCTCCGGGCAGACTCGTGACCAAGCCGCGACTCGCATACGCATACAGCGTAGCGAGCTTCACTCCGAGTCGCTCGCTGGCTTCACGCGAATTCAGCCAAGCACTCGGTTTGTCGGCCATCGTCGAGTGAGCATGGCGGGCCGCAGATTGATTGTCGAATCAACGTTGATCAAAATCGCTGCGCGCTTCAGGCTACTTGCGAGCGCTGCGTCGTGTGTGACGGCGCCAGAAAGGATTTTTCATGAATCTCGCGGGTTTGCCTGTGGGCGATCGTTCGCTTTCGAAGGCCTCCGGCTTGGAGGGCGTGGTGGTCGCCGAGACGCGCCTCAGCCATGTCGATGGCGAGCGCGGAGAGCTGCTGATCGCGGGCTCGCGCGCCGAGGAGCTGGCGCTCGAAGACCCCGGTCACTTCGAAACCGTGGTCGAGCGCTTGTTGCAGCTGGCAACCGGCAACCCAGAGCCGAACGTGCCCGAGCGGCTGGCACGAGCGCGAGTTGCGGCCTTCGCGCGGCTCCAGCAGCTGGGCCATGCCTTGTCCTTGCCGGACGCGATGGACGCTTTGTTGGCCGCGACCGCGCAGGGCTCCGCAGGCAGTGATCCACTCGGCGTACTGGGCGCGCTGCCGGTGTACGTCGCGGCCGGTGCGCGCTTTCGTGCGGGGCAGTCGCCGATTGCTCCCGACCCGAAGCGCTTCACCGCGCAAGATTTCATGGCCATGCTCGGCTTGCCTGAAAATGCCGCGCGCGCCCGTGCGCTCGACGCCTATTTGGTCACCGTTTCGGACCACGGCTTGAACGCGTCCACGTTTGCCGCACGCGTCGTGGCTTCCACGGGGTCGGACGCGATGCCGTGCGTCGTCGCCGGGCTGTGTGCGCTCAAGGGACCGCTCCACGGCGGCGCTCCGGGTCCGGTGCTGGATATGCTGGATGCGACCGCGAGCACCGCGCCTCGGCTTTGGCTCGAGCGAGAGCTGTCGGCGGGGCGCCGGATCATGGGCATGGGTCATCGCATTTATCGCGTGCGCGATCCGCGCGCGTTCGTCTTCGAACGCGCGCTCACCCGTCTGGAGCTCGAAGATCGACAGCGGTCAGCGATCGCGGCGCGGCTCGCGCATGCGCGCGAGGTCGAGCGTGCCGCCGAGGCGTTGCTCGCGCAGCGCCATCCCGATCGTCCCCTGCGCGCCAACGTCGAATTCTACACGGCGCTGCTGCTGGAGGCGGTCGGGATCCCGCGTGAGCTATTCACGGCGACGTTCGCGGTCGTTCGCTGTGCGGGTTGGCTTGCGCATGTCGCCGAACAAAGACAGACAGGGCGCTTGATTCGGCCGGCAGCTCGCTACATCGGTCCGACGCCGGACTGACGTCCGACGCAAGCATTCAATCGAACCGTCGCTCAGGGCAGCACGGGCACGACGAACGTGCTGATGCTCTGGGCCGGCGCCGTCAAGTTCGCGAAACGGCCGCTGCTCGCCGTACTGCCCAGGTGCGCGAGATCTTCGCTGGCGGAGGTGCGGTAGCAATCCACGTTACCGAGCGTGCCGGCGTCGAGCTCGAGCGCGAAGGTCGTGTTGCTCCAGCCGCGATTGATGGCGACCAGCGTGAGCGTGCTGCCTGCCGCGTCCTTGAAGGCCGCGAGCAACAGGTCGTCGCCCACGGTCTTCGGCGCCTCCACGCGGACCGCGCCTGGGCGAACGAAACGACTGAAGTGTGCGAGAGCCCACAAGTTCTTGTTCGGCACACCCGCGCTGTCGACCAAATCGTCGTACCACCAGTGCACGTAGGCGCTGACGCTCGCGCTGGTCAGATCGGCTTGAATCAAGCGCGCCAGGAGCAGCGCGCTGGAGAGCGGCATTTCCGCGTTGAACGCGCTGGTGTTCCACTCCGTGAGCCAGACCTTTTTGCCGGCCGCGAGCGAGGCGCTGAGCGGCTTCGGCGCGTAGCTGTCGACGTTCCACGGACCGAACTCGTATTGATGCGCGCCAACGATGCCGATCAGCGGCGCGGTCTCGCTGTCCGCGAGGCTCGGCAGGATCAGATCCTCTAGCAAATTCGCCGCTTCGGGCGCCATGATCGTGAACTTGGGTAACGCGCTGAAGACGCCCTTTTTGCGGAACTCGCTGCGCAGCACGGCGAGGAAAGCGTGAAATTGTTCCGCGGACCAGTCTGCGGACTCGTACGTCACCTGGTAGTTCGGCTCGTTTTGCAACGAAAGTGCGGCGAGGGGCGCGCCCATTTGGCTCTCGAAGCCGAGCACGTAGTCCGCCAGCACGTCCGCGTAGTCTTGGTAGTGCGCTGGATCCAGGTAACCGCCGACGTCAGGCGCATTCACGTAGTCGGCGACGTTCAACTTCCAACGCGAGGTGGCGTTGTTGGGCGGCGTCCAGGGCGTGCTGAAATAAGTGGGGACCTGATAGTCTGGGTTGGCCTTCAACACCGCAATCAGCATGCGCGTGGCGGCCAAATCCCAATTGTTCCAGTTGAGGCTGAAGGTCTTGTAGGCGTCGGCACCGGTTCCGAAGCTCGTGAAGTTGTAATTGCCCGCGCCCATGAAGTTGTCGTTGTAGCCGGGCCGCTCGCGAAACGGGATGCGGTTGCGCAAGATCGAGAGCCCGGCTCCCTTGCTCACGCTGAAGAAAGCATCCAGTCGCGCGGCGGGCGGAATCACCGCCCAAGAAGTGGCGATTCCGAAGCCGTCGATCGGCTGATGCGCGAGCTCGTAGCTCACCTTGACGA
Organism: Polyangiaceae bacterium; assembly: GCA_035688655.1. Taxonomy (GTDB): domain Bacteria; phylum Myxococcota_A; class Polyangia; order Polyangiales; family Polyangiaceae; genus PMG-095. The sequence continues at coordinate 23,037 of DASSMT010000083.1, forward strand.
CCGTCGTTGCCGGGCCCTCGCCGGCAGCGCCCCCGGCGTTGCCGCTGCCCGCGTCGTTCTCGGTGCCGGCGTCGTTTCCGGTACCCGCGTCATTTCCGGCGCCCGCCTCGCCGGCGCTGGGCGCACCGCCCACATCGTCGCTGCTCGCACCCGAGCCCCCCGAGCCGCCCACTTCATCGCCAGCAACCGCTCCTGCGCGACCGCCATTGGGGTGCGAAGCGCCGCGATTCGGCGCTTTCGGCTGGTCGGCACAGGCGACGCACAGCGCGACTAGTCCCAAGAAGGACCAGCAGCTCGCACTGAGCGGTGCGTGTGGCAGGAGTGAGCGTGCTCTCGTGTTCAAGGCAAAAAACCGTGTTGGAATCGTCGAGAAACACGGCCATTGCGGCCTTTTGCTTAAGAGCCGCTCCTGACACTCGTCATCTCCCGGACGACGTTGCCGAGCGCGAGGCGCGAGCAAGTCTTTCGGCGCCAGTCGTTCGCGGTATTCGCTGTAACGGGGGAGCGCTCAGCGACACTACCAGGCAGCATGCTGTTATTCGTGGTATTTCCCGGGCCGATGGCACCCGCCGTTGCCGACGAGGATTTGGCCCGGACGATCGCGGAGTCGGGAGCGAGCGCGGCGCAGGCGGAGGCCGAGCTCTGTCGCCGCTACGCTGCACGGGTGCGGCTTTATGGGCTCAAGCACCTGCAAAGCGCGGCGGCAGCCGATGATCTGGTGCAGCTGGTCATGATGCGAGTGTTGGAGGCGATTCGAGCCAAGCGTGTCGAGGATCCCACGCAGCTGCCGTCATTCATCTTCGGCACCTGTCGACTGGTGAGTGCGGAGCTCAGGCGTGCGGAAGAACGGCAAGGCAAGATCGCGCGAGCGAACGAGGGGCTGCGCGGCGACGTGGAGCCGCCCCAGTACAGTGAGCGTGACCTCGTGCGCCTGTTTGGTTGCCTCGGCAAGCTACCCGAGCGCGAGGCGAACGTGCTGCGCATGAGCTTCATGGAGGACCGCGCTGCGGAAGAGGTTTGCGAGCGGTTGGGCGTCACGGCCGGCAACTTGCGCGTGCTGCGCTGTCGGGCGCTGGCAAAGGTGGCACTTTGCATGGGAGAGGTTCGTCCATGACCTGCGCGTCGCTCGAGACCATCGCCGGCTGGGTGCTCGGGGAACTACCGGAGGCGCAAGCAATTGACTTCGAAGAGCACTATTTCGTGTGCAGTACCTGCTTCGCGCGCGCCGAACGGCTGCTCGAGCTGGAACGAACGCTGCGCAGCGCGCTGCCCCCCGTGCTCACCGCCGAGCGCACCCGTGAGCTGGTGGCGCGCGTGCCGGCGTTGACCGAGGTGCACCTGTACCCGGGAGAGCGCGGGGTGATCCAGTTGGGCGAGGCCGCGCCGCTCGGGGTTTGGTACTTGCATTGCGACTTGCAGGGCGTATCGAGCGTGGATCTCGAGGCGCACAGCGCCCGTGGGGAGACGCTGTTCCGGTTCGCGGACGTGCCGTTCGACGCACAGCGCGGGCTGGTCGCGATGCCCTGCCACCTGCACTACCGCGCACTCGGGACCGGCCCGGAGTTTCATGCGCGGCTCAGCAGCGTCGAAGCCGGCGGGCCGCGCGTGCTCGCCGAATACGTGCTCGACCACGCACTTTCGTAACTTTCGTAACGCTCTGCCCGCGAGCTGCACTCCCTGTCATTGGAGGAGCAATGAGTATTACCAATTCCGAGTCAGGTACCCGCATCGACGAGATTGCCCGCGGCATTTATCGCATCAGCACCCCGGTGCCTCGCGGGCCGGAAATGCCCCCGGGCTTCTCGTTCAACCAATTTCTGATCGCCGCCGAGCAGCCGCTGCTATTTCACACGGGTCCAAAGAAGCTGCTCCCGCTCGTGCGTGAGGCAGTGCGCGCGGTCTTGGCCCCGGAGCGCCTTTGCTACATCGGCTTTTCGCACAACGAGGCAGACGAGAGCGGCTCGCTCGCAGACTGGCTGGAGCTCGCTCCTCGGGCACAGGCGCTGTGCAGTCGTGTGGGCGCGATGATCTTCGCCAACGACGTCAGTGATCGCGCGGTGAAGGCCATGGCGGATGGCGAGCGTCTCGAGCTCGGCGGACACGAGATCAGCTGGCTCGACGCGCCGCATGTGCCGCACGGCTGGGATTGCGGCTTCATCGGCGAGCTGACCACGCGTACGCTGCTCTGCGGCGACCTCTTCACCCAGCCCGGCGATACCAACCCGCCACTGACCGAGAGCGATATCCTGGGCCCGAGCGAGGCGATGCGCGCGATGTTCGACTACTATTCGCGTGGACCCGCCACGACTTCGACGCTCGAGCGGCTGGCAGCATTCGAGCCGCGCACGCTGGCTTGCATGCACGGCAGCGCCTATGCGGGCGACGGCGGCGCGCTCCTGCGCGAGCTGTCGAGAGCGTTGCAGTGAATGATTAATCTCGTTTCAACGCCTCAGGCAGGTTGCGGCCGGGCGGCACGCTCAGCTTGCGCACCCGCCGATCAGCGAGGTGCTGTCCGGACCTGTGAGCGCCCCCCTCCCGAAAGGCGTCGCCGGCGCGAAACCTCGCGGTAACTCGAGCCTGCGCGGCTTCAACGGTAGGCATGGCAGCCATGCCCGGACGCGGCACAGATTGCGCCAGCGTGAGACCGCGGGGGGCGCGACGGTGACGTCGCTTGCGAGCGCGACCTGAGCGGCGTCAGCAGCAAGTCCGCGGCGAGCGTTCGAGCGGCGCGCGTTTACGGCGGGCTCGTCGTAAACGCGCCGGCAGGCACAGTGGTTGCTTATCCTCGAGGTTTAGATCGTCGCATCCAAAGACGGCTCGAGGATGCAAAGAGTCCCAGTTGATCCGCTCACGTGAAAACCGCACCCGAACTCGTGCTGGAATCCGCGTTAACCGGCCGACCACTTGGTCATGGACGACAGTGGCGGGTTCGACTACGTAACGGGCCCGAAGGGGAACGAGACGTGGACCCCAACAACGAGAGCTCGATGCGGTGGTGAACTTGGACAACTACGGGGCGGAAGAGGGGCGTCGGCCCGATCAAGGGCGACGGTTCATGTCGTCGATCGGATCGGTGAAGGCCGTGGAGGCGTTGCGCGGGGCACTGCGGCTCTTGAAGGCGCGTGCGCCGGAGCTGTTCATCTTTTGGGTTGGCTTGCTGCTGCGCGTGAGCATGAGCTGGAACTTCAAGCCGACCTGGGCGTACGACTACTGGAACCACGTGGAAGTCGCCAAGTGGATGTTGGAGCACCACGCGGTGCCGCCCTCCGATGCGATGCGTGAGTCCTTTCATCCTCCGCTTTTTTACGCGCTATGGGCGACGCTGATGAAGCTCGGCGTGAGCGAAAAAGCGATGATCTTCGTGCCGATCGTGTTCGGCACCTTGCGCTTGGCGCTGATTTGGCTGGGCCTCGAGCTGTACGTGAAGGATCGCAGCGCGCGTCTGGCCGGGCTCGCGCTGGCCGCCGTGTGTGGCGCCTCCGTCCATCTCGACGGCATGGTGTACCCGGAGGCGCTGAACAATCTGCTCACCACGGCCTCGATGTTGCTGGGCGCGGCGCTGTTCCGGCGTCAGCCGCGCAAGCGCTGGCGGCTCGCGGCGGTCGCCGGGGTCGTGCTTGCACTCAGCATGCTCACCAAAATTTCGGCGGTGGTGGTGGTGCTCGCGCTGGGCACCACTGCGCTGCTCGAATTCCTGCTCGCTCGTCGCCGCATCCGCTTTCGCATCGCGGCCGCGCTACCGCTGGCTTTGACGTTCGGCGTGTGCGCGCTCGGCTGCGGGTGGTATTTCGCGCGCAATTTGGTCGAGCATCATGCCTTGTTCGTGACAAGCTTCGATTTGGGAGAGTCGGTGTTCGTCGCCGAGTCGAACAAAATCCCCTATTTCCTGCGGCGCCCGGCCGACTACGTCTTTGGCTGGACCCCGGCCATCTTCTACTTTCCGTATTTCGGGTCGGCGATCGAGCCGCGCCCTCAGTTCTTCCCGGTCGCGGTGGTCTCGACCTTCGTCGACTATTGGAATTATTCCTTCTTCGGGCTCGAGCACCTGGTGCAGACACCGCTGCATGTGTCCGATGGCTCGCTCCTGCCCGACGTCCTGCGCGCTTCGCAATATGGCGCGCTCGGTGGCACGGTGATTTTCGTGGCGAGCACCGTGGCCTGGGTCTGCGCCGTGGTGGTTGCGCTGCGGCGAAAGGCCTTCGCCGAGTTGAGCTTGCTGCTCGTCCCGCCGTTCATGTTGCTCTCTGCGCTGCACTTCGCCGTGAAGTATCCGGTGGATCGCTATGGGGTGGTCAAAGGCGTGTACATCCAATTCGGCGCGCCCGCGCTGTTCGCCGCGTTTGGATTGGCGGTGAGCTGGTCACGCAAGAAGGCCGATCGCTGGCCGCTGTTCGGGCTCTTGCTCGCGTCGCTCTGGTGCGTGGCGACCTACACGGTGTATTGCCGGCTGCGGATCCCAATGCTCCCGGTAGGTTCATGATGGGGGCGTTGGTGGCTGAGCTTCGGCTCACTCGGGCTGATGGTGAACGTACGCGGTTGGGGCGCTTGCTCGCCTCGCTGTCGGCATTCTTTTTGCCGCAGCGGGGTGCCGATCCGGCACTGTTTACTGCCCCGCGCTCGCGGCTGTACCGAGGCTTCGTAAAAGCGGCCGCGCGGCGCGCGCGCAGCGCAAGGCGGCTGCGCGCCGAATACCAACGCAGCGCCAAACGAGCGCTCTTGCTCGAGGCCGAAGCGCTCTATCGCCGCGCTTTGCTGCGTGAGCCGGCACAGTCGACGCCTCGACCGACGCTGGCCGAGCTCGACGCGAGCTGCGCGCGGCTCGCGCGGGAGGTCGAGCTCCGTTCGCCTGGCCGGCTCCGTTGGCTCTCCATTTTCCGAATCACGGTCGCGCTCGCGGTGAGCGGCGCCTCGCTCTGGCTCGTCAACTGGTGGCTGTTTCCTCCGCACAACCTGGCGCTGCACGCCACGGTGCATTCGTCCAAAGCGGTCTACGACACCAAGGCCGAATTCGTCGTCGACGGCTATCGCTACGGACAGCTCGGCTTTCACAGCGACGCGGAGGAGCATCCCTTTCTGACCGTCGACCTGGGCCACGAGACGGAGCTTCGCCGCGTGCGCGTCTTCGGGCGCGCGGACTGCTGCTACGAGCAGTCGCTGCCGCTCGCGCTCGAGCTATCGAAGGACGGCGAGTCGTTCCAGCAAATCCTCGTCCGCAAGAAGGCGTTTTCCAACTACGAACCGTGGAACGTCAGCTTGCCGCCCGGCACGACCGCGCGCTACGTGCGCCTGCGCCGAGAGGAGAAGGGCGTGCTGGTGGTGAGCGAGCTGGAGGTTTACGGGCCGTAGCGAGGTCAACGCGCGCGCTCTGCCAGCTAGGCGTTCTGCGCGAGGAGACAGAAGCCGTGCCCGAACGGATCGCTGCAGAAGGCAGCCGAGCCGTGTTCCGGATTTTCGAAGACTTGTTCGCGTTTGGCCCCGAGTGCCTCGACCCGCTGCAGGGCGGCCTGCAGATCGTCTACGTGGAAATCGAGGTGCACTGGGCTCCAATGCCGCTCGTAGTTGCGCCGGTCTTTGGTTCGAGGTGAGGGTTGCGAGCCGGCTGGCTTTTCGAGCAAGCAGAGCTCGAGCCCGAGACCCTGCAAGACAGCAACGCCGGGCACGGGCTCGGACTTCTTCGAGAACCCGAACGCGGCGCAGTAGAACGCAATCCCCGCTGCGAGATTCGGTACGTCGATGCTGACGGATACACTGGTGGTCATCGGCTGCGCGCGCAGGATATCAGACTTCTCGACGAACTCCGACTTCACGCCCCGTGGGCCGCGTGTCAGGGTCGCGGGGATGAAACGGGTGTCGCTCGGCGTGGGGATCCTTGCCCTCAGCCTGTTCACAGCGCTTGCCTGTGACGAGGGCAGCGGCGGCGGCGGGGACAAGCCGCCCGCCACACCACCGGTGGCGCTGACCCTTCCGGCTGGCAGCCGCTACTTCGAGACGGCCGACGGGCGACGCGCGCCGGTGATGATGCGCAACGTGACGGCCGGTTCGGCGGGCGAATTTGCGCCGCTCTTCGCGGCCGCGCACGAAAACGGGACGATCGTCGTTCGCCTGCAGCTGACGCAGGGCTTCGGCTACGCGACGCTGGGTATGGACAACCAGGGGCACGTGCTGCCCGCCTTCGCCAGTTCGTGGGACCAGGTGATCGAGAGTGCGGCGCAGCATGGCCTCGACGTCATCCCCGTGTTCGCGATCTGGGGTGATTGGAACAACGGGACGCCTGCGCTCGGCTGGACGCACTTCGACGCCAACCCGCTCAACCAAGCAAACGGCGGTCCCGCCGCCACGCCCGCGGAGCTGTTCGCCGACACACCCACGCAGACGGCCTGGCTCGGCTGGGTGGAGACGTTGGTCAAACGCTGGCGCGGCCACTCGAACATCGTTGCTTGGGAGACCTTCTCCGAGCTCGATCTCGCGACCGGTGCCAGTGAAGCGAATGCCGCCGCGCTCGCCGCGCGCGTCGCCAACGTGGTGCGTGCCGCCGATCTCGCAGCGCGCCCCGTGTTCGCCTCGACCTCGGACCTGCCGCTCCTCGGCGGCGCGCCGTGGCTGCAGCTCTGGAACGGCCCCGGCTGCGACTTTGCCGCGCTCCACGTCTACGATCCGAACCTCGATCAAGCGGCCATCGAGCGCACGCACGCAGCGCTGAGCGCGACGGCCAAGCCGGTGATGCTCGGCGAGTCGGGCCTCGACGCGGCCGAGCCGAGGGCGGGCACATTGACCACCTCCGACGCTGCGCCGAGGGGCCTCGAGAGCGCGATCTGGGCCGAGCTCGTGTCGGGTTCGGCGACCGCACGCGCCCTTTATTGGGAAGATGGCTACGCCGCCTACTACCCGGAGAGCGGTCTGGCGCTGGTGAATGCGCGCGCCAACCTAGAGCGCAAAGCCGCAGACTGGCTGCAGCGCCAAGACGACTTCCGCGGCCTGACGCCGCTGCTGCTCGACGCGCAACCGACGATGTTCGGAACGGCGCTCGGCGACGACCAGCGCGTCCTCGGCTGGGCGCGCGACGCCGCCTACTCTGCTGCTTCCTGGAACTCCGCGCCGCTCGCCAGCGCGACGATCCGCGTCGCGCTTCCAGCGGGCGCACGGGACGGCGCTTGGACGGTGACCGTGACTTTCAGCGACGGCTCGGAGACCCCGAGTGCGGGGACAACGTCGGGTGGCACGTTGTCGTTCAGCGTCAGCGCGCGGCCGTTCAACCAGCTCGCGTTCGCAGCGCGCCGAACCAATAGCCCCTAGCGGACCGGAAGACGAGGGTCGGACCCAGATCGCGTTCCGAGCGCGCCGGACCAACCACTGGTTTTTTTGATGGTCACGAATCCGCGTCGCACATCGGCGCAGCCTTCGGCGTCGCGGACGGGGGAGAGTGAACTCAAATGCGAATAGACAAATCTATTCACGAGATCGCGCGGGGAGCCACGACGTCAGCTCGCCGCGTTTGCGGCAATCGTTGCGGCGGAGCGGCAGACGAGAGTCTGACGACCAGACTCTCGTCTCTGCACGACTATTGACAGAACTGGTTGCCGGTCCCGGAGCTGGTGCAGGCCGACTCCAGCGCTGGCTTGAGCGACACGTCGCCGTAGTAGCAGTTGCGGGCGTACGTCGACGCCGACAGGCAGCAGCCGAGGAGCGTGCCAGCCGCGCACACGCTGCTGGAATAGGTGCCGCCGCTCTGTATGCAGGCAGTTTGAATGTTCTGTGTCGTGTCGTAGTAGCTGACGCAAAGGCCTGAAGCCGCGAGCGTGCACGAGCCGACCAGCGAGACTGGAGCCGCGCTGCAGCTCGCGCCACCCGCACCGCCTGCGCCACTGGCGCCGCTCGTGCCACCGGCACCGCCGTTCCCTCCTTTGCCGCCATTTCCGGCAGAGCCGCTGGCTCCTCCCGAGCCGCCGCCAGCACCGCCGGTTGCGCCGCCCGTGCCGCCGGTGCCGCCGCTGCCCCCCTTGCCACCAGTTTCGGCAGAGCCACCAGCGCCGCCCGTGCCTCCGCTGCCTGCTTTGCCGCCATTTCCGGCAGAGCCGCTGCTTCCGCCGGCGCCGCCGATTGCGCCGCCTGTGCCGCCGCTGCCTGCTTTACCGCCGCTGCCCGCAGTGCCCGCGGTGCCTCCGCTGCCTGCGGCGCCGCCGCTGCCCGCCTTGCCACCAGCGCCCGCCGCGCCGCCAACACCACCGGCGCCCCCGACGACACTCATGCCCGCAGCTCCGCTCGCGCTCGTCGTAGCACCGCCGTGTCCGCCGGCGCCGCTCGCACCCACGCTGCTTCCTCCCGCCCCGCTCTTGCCGCTTGCGGCCGCCGCACCCGCGTGCCCCGCACCGGCACCGCCGCCGATCGCTCCACCCGCGCCGCCACCCGCGCTGCTGCTTGGCGCATCGCTACTACATGAAGCGGCGATCAACGCCACGAGCGCGAGCGCACCCACCGAACCAACCCCTTGAACCAAACGACGACCCATCGACATTGCTAATTCCACCTTGCTATTCGAGACAACACCACCCCTGCCGGCCTGGTCCGGTTCCTCGGTGCGGGCGGGACGTGAGCACGAGCGGCGCTGCGCGATCAAGAGCGAACTCTGGCCGGAACGAGACCCCTCGCAAATGACGCAAAAGCGCACACGACCCAGGTCCGGTGCGGCAGGCGTCGGTGATTCACGTACGGGTGCGCGTCAGTGATTCACGTACGGGTGCGCGCCTGTTTGCCGCTCGACTTCGAGTGCCCAAGTCGAGGTCGGATATTTGTTGACCATCGCTTCGGCCGCACCGCGCCCGTCGCTTGGTCTGCCGAGTCGATAGAGGCACTTCACTTCGGTAGCCGCGAATTCTGGGGCGCGAGGCCCGGCTGGCCACAGCGCTTGGCCCCGCCGGGCCAGTTCCAGCGCGCGCTCCGGAGCTGAATCTTCGAGCGCGTGCATGGCCGCAGCCAATGAATCCGCGCTCGGGCCTGCGGCGGCGACCGAGGCTTGGGGTTTCGGCGAGCGGATCGTTGCCTCGACCGCGGGCGCCGCCGTCTTGCTCGGCGGCGGCGCCTCGCGCTCGTCGTCGCTGGCCGAAGGTTTCTTCTCGGGCACCGTCTTTGCTCGTTTGTGGTCGCTTCCGGTCGAGACGAGAACGGCGGCGCCCAGCGCGACGACGGGAGCCAGGACCAGCAAGCCCCGTAGCCGCGAGTTCATTCCGCTCCCAGAGTGCGACCGGCTAGGGACACGTCAGATCCGCAGCATGCGCGGCTTTGAGATTGTTCATCGGGACCTGCATTGCCGGCCAGATCGTCGAAGCGCCGGACATTGGTCCCGGATTGTCCACGCTCACGTATTGCCAAGCCCAAGCACCTGCGTACTCGTTCGTGTGCAGCGTGGTGTACAGATCGGCGCTGGCGACACCGTCGGTCAGGTCCGTCCAGAATTCACCAATCACGACCTTCTTGTCGAGACCCCAGTAGCTCACGGGGTGCAAGAAGGGGCTGTTGGCGTCCGCGCCATTCCAGGTGTTGTAATAATGGACCTGATAGAAATCGAGCGTCCCATTCGCCTTGCCGCCCGCGGTCGTGAGTGCGGAATCGGACCACAGATTCTTGCCCTTCGAAGGTGAGAGCGTGGCGAAATTATTCGCGCCATTGGTGACGAGCGCATTCGGATCCGCGGTGTGAATGGCGCTCGTGAACCAGTTGACGGTCTTTTGCAGATTCACCGCCGCGGTTCGGCCGTCCGTGGGGTTGGTCCAGCCGTTGGCATCGCTCGACATGCCTTCTGGCTCGTTGAAGATCTCCCAGGCAAATAGCCCCGGATAGCCTTTGAGCGCGCTCACCATCGGCGTCAGCACGTTGTCGATGTACGCCTGACGATTGCTATCGTTCTCCAACAATAGCTTGTTGTTGGCACGCACACCGGCATTGCTGGTTTGTCCGGAGTCCAACATTCCGAAAGACCAAAGGCTTATCACCAAGCCGACCCCTTCTGCCTTTGCGGCATCGAGGATCTTCTTCAAGTCGGCGATGTTCTCTGCCGAAATGGGCTTTGCTTTGCCACCTGCGTCGTAGCCAGGCGTGGTCATGCCAGTGGTGTGAAACCACCAGCGAACGGCGCTGCCGCCCGCTGCTTTGACGTTCTTGAACAGGGCGGTGAACTTGTCGATCTGGGGGTTTGGAATGTCAGAGGCGAAGTTGAACCAGGCCACGTTCACACCGCTCGCGAACTTGGGGTGGCACACGCCGGAGCTGGAGCCGCCAGTGCTCGTTGCGCCCGCGCTGCTCGGAGCTCCGCCGCTGCCGCCTGCGTTCGCGCCCGCGGTCGATGCCCCCGCCGTGCCCAGAGATCCGCCCGCCGTGCCCAGAGATCCGCCCGCTGCCGAGGTGCCGCCGTCGTTGGCCGAGCCTGCGCTGGTCCTGGAACCTGCGCTCCCGACCACGGTGCTGCCGCCGGTACTGGTGCTGCCTGCGGAGCTTCCGCCGGCTGCGGCCGGGCTGCCTTCGTCAGTGCTGCCACAGGCAGCGAGTGACAGTCCGCAAACAGCCGCCACGCACGATGAGATCAGCGGGTGACGCAAGCAAAAGCACGAAGACATGGGCCGAACCGTACGACACTCGAAATCGCTGCGCTAGGTCGCGTGCGCGATTATCTACTTGGCAAAGGCCGTTATCCAAACTCGCACAATGAGCACGGTACGGTACTTGTCGCGCGCTACGAGAAACGTCACGGGCCGCGAGCGACTAGCGATTGTCGAGTAAGTCTCGCGCAGGTGCAGCCCGCGGCGCTGGCGATTCGTTCACCGGACCCTGCCGTGGTAGACGCGTCCATGACCTTCGACGTTCGTCGCTACAATCGCGGGGCCTGGGATGCGGAGGTCGAGCGGAAAAATCCTTGGACCATCCCCGTCTCACCCGAGGACATTCGGCGTGCACGTGAGGGCGATTGGCAGGTGGTGCTCACGCCACTGAAGGCGGTGCCGAAGAATTGGTTCCCGCCGCTGCGCGGCCTATCCGTGCTCGGCCTGGCTGCGTCGGGCGGGCAGCAAGCGCCAATTCTGGCTGCTGTCGGCGCGCGCGTCACGGTGCTCGACAATTCCCCGGCGCAGCTGGCGCAAGATCACACGGTCGCCGAGCGCGAGGGCCTCGAGCTCACGCTGGTCGAGGGCGACATGGCCGACCTGCCCTTTGCGTCCGAGTCGTTCGAGCTCGTCTTTCATCCCTGCTCGAACTGCTTCGTTCCAGACGTGCTCTCGGTGTGGCGCGAGGCGTTTCGCGTGCTCCGCCCCGGCGGCGTCTTACTCGCGGGCTTCGTGAATCCAGTCGCGTTCTTGTTCGACGACGTGCTCAATCCGGAGCGCCGCGAGCTCGTCGTCCGCCATCGCATTCCGTACTCGGATCTCACTGGCCTCGGCCCTCGTCTCACCCCGCATCTGGGCTCGAACAAGCCGCTGATTTTCGGCCACACGCTGCGCGATCAAATCGGCGGGCAGCTCGACGCGGGCTTCGTCCTCGAGCAGATGTTCGAAGACACTCGCCCGCCCAGCGATGGCGACCCGCTCTCCGAATACCTCTCGACCTTCATCGCCACCCGCGCGCGACGCCCGCGCTAGGCTCACCACTCGTGGCGAGTACGGCGGCTTCAGGACGACGTCGCCTGCTCCAGCAACAGGGCCGCCGCCTCGCGGGCAACGCGCGGCGCGTTCAGATCGCCATCCATTTGTGCGGCGAGGACGGCGCCGTCGTAAAGCATCACCAGCTTTTGTGCGAGGCGCTCGGGCTTGCGCGCACCGGCTTTGGATGCGAGCTCGACGAACAGTGATTTGAGCCAGCGGCGCGCTTCGGCGAGCACCGCCTCGACTCGTTCGTTGGGCTGACCTTCAGCGGCAGCGCGGACGAAGGCGCAGCCGCGGAAGTCCTTTTCGGCGACGCGCTCGCGCAGGACATCGAAGACCGCGAGCAGCCGTGCGCGCGGCGACTCGTGCCGGGCGAGCGCCGCTTCGACGCGCAAGCGGCGTCGTTCGAGGCGTGCGCTCAGATACTCGGCGACGAGCGCGTCTTTGCTGCCGAAGGTGCTGTAGAGCGACGCTTTGGCCACGCCTGCGCGCTCGAGCACGCGGTCGATGCCCACGGTGTGAATGCCCTCCTCGTAGAAGAGCTCATCGGCGGCCGCCAGCAGGCGGGCGCGCGGGGGCAGGTTGGGCTTGTCGGGCATGCACTTGACATAACAGACCGGTCTGTCTATGACAAGGTCGAAACAGACAGACCGGTCTGTTCTGAAAGGAAGACCATGGTTTCCGCGCCTTTTGCCTCGCCCCGGCTCGTTCCGGCGCCCGCCGCGCCGCCGCTTGCCCGTTCAGCCCGGCTGTCCGAGCGTGCGTCGTTCGTCTTGCTGGCCTCGCTCGCTATCTCGTTCTTGGCCGGCTCGAGCGCCCCCACGCCGCTCTATGCACTGTACCAGGCGCGCTGGGGCTTCTCGCCGATCACGACCACCGTCGTGTTCGGCAGCTACGCGCTCGCGGTGCTTTCGTCGTTGCTCACGGTCGGTCGCCTCTCGGATCACCTGGGGCGCCGTCCAGTGCTGGTGGTCGCGACTCTGCTGCAGGCGTTCACGATGCTGATCTTCGCGAGCGCGAGTGGCGTTTCGGAGCTGATCGCTGCGCGCGTGATTCAGGGACTGTCGACCGGCGCGGCGCTCGGAGCCATCGGCGCGGGCATGGTCGACCTGGACCGCGCCAAAGGGACTCTGGCAAACTCGGTCGCGCCGATGATCGGCACGGCCACGGGTGGCGTGCTCTCGGGACTGCTGGTGCAGTATTTGCCACTACCCGATCAGCTCGTGTACGGCGTGCTGCTGGTCGCTTTCGTCGCGCAGGCGATCGGCGTCGTGCTGATGCCCGAGCCCGCGCAGAAGCGGCCGGGTGCGCTCGCGTCACTCAAGCCGCAGTTCAGCCTACCGCCGGAGCTGTACGCTCCCATGCTCGTGGCAGCTCCGCTGTTGGTCGCTTCCTGGGCTTTCGTGGGCTTCTACGGTTCGCTGGGTCCGGCACTGCTCAGGAGCCTGTTCGGGCACGGTTCGGTGCTGCTCGGCGGACTCACGCTGTTTTCGATGGCCGGCAGCGGCGCCCTGGCCGTGCTCGTGCTGCGCGAAAAGGCCGGGCGCGAGATGATGCTGATCGGTGCCGCGTCGCTAGTCGGCGGCGTGGCGTTGACGCTGCTGGCGCTTCGCCTGAGCTCGCCCGCGCTGTTCTTCCTCGGCACCTCGGTGGCGGGCGCGGGCTTCGGCACTGGCTTTCAGGGTGCGATTCGCAACCTGATTCCGAACGCGCCGGCTCACGCTCGCGCGGGAGTGCTGTCGGTCATCTTTTTGATCTCCTACCTTGCCATGGGCGTGCCCGCGATCGTCGCCGGGTTTCGAGTCGTTGCCACGCACGACCTGCTCGCCACGGCGCGCGAGCTCGGGCTGGTCGTTGCTGGGCTAGCGCTGGCGGCGCTGGCAGGGCGGCTCCGGCGCCAGCATTAGGCAGAAAGCAGACGACGGCGCGGGGAGTGACCAGCGCCGCCGTCTGCGCGAGAGCTCGCTGACTCTGCTTGCTTCAGAACTCGATCAGAGAGGGCAGGTGATCGCCCGGAGCTTCGTAGCCGAGCAGGTTGAAGGCGGTGGCGGCGTAGTTGCCGAGACCCGGCTTTTCGAGCTTCGTGTTCAGCTTGAGACCGGTGATGCCCGGCGCATAGATGATGAACGGAACCTTGTTCAGGGTGTGGCTGGTCTTCACCTTGAACTTGCCGGCCTCGTCTTTGGCGATGCTGCCGTCCTTGTTGTGGTCGTACATCTCGTCGGCGTTGCCGTGGTCGGCGGTGGCGATCAGGATGCCGCCCGCTTTCTCGGTGAAGCGCATCAAGCGCCCGAGCTCCAGATCGACGGCTTCGACGGCCAGGATTGCGGCGTCGCGGTTGCCGGTGTGGCCGACCATGTCGCCGTTGGCGTAGTTGAGGCGCGCGGCCTTGTACTTCATCGTCGCGAGCTCCGCGAGCAGACGATCGGTGATCTCGGCCGACTTCATCCAGGGTCGTTCCTCGAAGGGCAGCGTGTCGCTCGGGATCTCGATGTAGGTCTCGCTCTTGTCGTCGAATTTGCCGGAGCGGTTGCCGTTCCAGAAGTAGGTGACGTGCCCGTACTTCTGCGTCTCGCTGATCGCCAGTTGAGTCACGCCGTTGCGCGCCAAAAACTCACCCGCGGATTCATCGATGTGCGGGGGTGCCACCAAAAACAGGTTCGGCAGCTTGAGGTCGCCGTCGTATTGCATCATGCCCGCGTACAGAACCTTCGGCTTCGGGCCACGCTCGAACTTGTCGAACGTGTCTTGCTCGAAGGCCTGGGTGATCTCGATCGCGCGGTCGCCGCGGAAATTGAAGAAGATGACCGCATCGCCGTCTTGGATCGGGCCGACCGCCTTGCCATCCTTCTTGATCACGAACGCGGGCAGGTTTTGGTCGCCGATCCCCGGTGATTCGGCGCGGAACGTCTCGACGGCTTCTCGTGCGCTGGCAAAGCTGCGCCCTTCGCCCTTCACATGCGTTTTCCAGCCGGTCTCCACCATGTGCCACTCCGCCTCGTAGCGGTCCATGGTCACCTTCA
>DASSMT010000104.1:0-16220 GCA_035688655.1 Polyangiaceae bacterium
AGGCGCGGAGCTATCGGTTCGGCAAGCGCCGCACTGATGACCCTGAGTGCCTTTACTTGCGCCCCCATGATGGCAAGGCCGCTTTTGGCGTCGCGTTCGGCTTCGACGCGGTCCGACTCGCTCACATCACTAAACAGCAAAAATGAGAGATTGGAGTCAGAAGCACTCAAGGGCCCCAACATGTCGTGACAGAAGCGCTCGAGAAGCTCAGCCACGAGCGCATGTGCTCCGCTGGCGCGCAGTTCGTCGAGATTCACTGCCTACCCTCGAGAGGCACCGACGTCAATCGACTCATTTCAGTCAGCAATTCCTCGTGGTCGTGTAACTTGAGCAAGAAGGCGGTTTCCGGTCCCCAATCCGCGGTCGAGGACGAGTATCCACTCTGGAAGATGATGGGAAGATCTGCTCGACGCTGACGTGCAGCTTCACCGACGGAGAACCCCGACAGACCATCCTGCAGTACCAGGTCGATTACGGCTATTTCAGGCAGCTTCGCCGTCTCACGGAGCCAAGTAACTGCCTCGTGGCCGCTCGCGAAGGTGACCACCTCGCAACCGGAAGCGACCAAGAGCCGCCTCACCTGTTCCAGGTACAAACGCTCGTCGTCGAGTACTAGGACCGTGATCGGACGCGTAAATCGCTGTCTCGGCGCCCGCGCGGCCGGGCGAGCGAGCGTTGACGAGCTGCTGACGGGGGAGATGGGTAGCACCAAGCGGAAGTGGGAACCCTTCCCAGGCTGACTCGTAAATGTCACGCTGCCACCAGCATTCTCAGCGATCAGGCGAATGAGGTAGAGCCCGTTGCCTCGGCCTTGTCCTTTGGTGGTGGCTCCCGGTGCGAACAGGCGTCCTTGCATCGCTTCATCCAGGCCTTTGCCCTTGTCGCGCACTTCTGTAACCAGCTGGCGGCGTCCACCGAGGTTGGTCGCGTGCGCGTGAATCGTCACTTCCGGCGGCTGACCGGGTAGCGCCGCCTCGACGGCATTATCGAGCGCAACGCCAACGACCAGCGCGTAGGTGATCGGCGACAGAGGCAAAGCCCCTTCGAGGTTCGGTTCGAAATCGCACGGGAGCTGTAGGCGGCGATAGTGAAATGAGAGGCTCTTGCGCAGTGACTCGAAACAGGCGTGGCAGGACGAAGAGCGACCATGGTCTTCAGCCGTGTCCAGCAACGCGGAGGCTCGTTCGAGTGACTCCGTTGCGTCTTTCAATGCGACAAATGCCTCGCTCAGGCCGCGCTCGGCCGTCGCACCCGTTGCAGCATCGGGTGACGCAATCGTCTGCAGAGCGAGATCCAGTGACGCCAGCGGGCCACGCAATGCATGCAAAGCCGTCTTGGTTTCGACGTTCAAGTGCCGTTGTAGCGCGACTCCCAACGCAGTGGCTGACTTCGGAGCAGCGCTCGAGTCTCGCTCGCGCTTCAAGCGTCCGAGAACGTCCAGCAAGCATTCGGTCGCCTGATCGACACTGCCATATTCGAGGGGCACGATGCATTCGAAGGAACGCAGCAGCGCTAGCTCCTCGGGCGGCAGTTCCGGCACTAGCAGGTAAAGCGGTTGCAGCAGGCCCCGCAGTGACGTATTCAGCCAATGAAACATCAACTGCAGGTCTGGGTCTCGAAAACTATAGCCGAGGGCCAGGCAAGGGCGGTAGATGAACTCGGCCCAGACACTCCCAAACTGCGCGACCGCAGGCCCCATCAACCGGAAGTAATCGTTGCGCGAAAAAACGATGCTCTCGGGTTCTGCGAGGCTCCCGTGAAGCTTCACTATTGCGCCATTTCTCGCGGAGACCGGACCTGTTCGAACGGCCACGCCAATCACGGTGTTGGGGACATCGCGATACGCACGGACGTACGCTTTTTCGAGGAGGCCGTCGAAATTCGTCGTCATCACGACACCCGGCTGAAGCGCCCAGATCGCCTGATGAACTGGGGTAGGTTCGGCGTCTGCCGGGAGATGTCGGGCCAATGCCTCGACGAGTTCTCGTTGGGTGAGGTAGATCCTCAGTAGCTGGGCCGCGTCTAGCAGCCGACCTTCCTCGATGCAGCGCGAGACCGCCTTGCGCTCCTTCGGCGCGAGGGCGGTGCCCAGCTTGCTCAACAGATCGAGCCAGGTTGGCAGGCCCGCGCCCGCGGAGAGCCCGGCGCCAACCAGTACATTGAGTTCGCCGCGTCGAGCCGCCATGCGAAGCTGCTCCGGGATCACGTCCAACACGACGATCACGATAACACGAAAGCCCGCGGCTCAAGCCAAGCGATTGCGGAACAACCAGGCGGCGCACGGCAGCGAGACCGCGGCAACGGCCAGCAGCGGGACGAAATCGAAGGACACGTCGCCGAGATTCGCGCCTTCCAAGTAGACACGACGAACGAGGTCGATGCCGAAGCGGAGTGGGTTGGCGTAGGTCACGAGCTGCAGCACCTGCGGCATGTTGCGCACCGGGGTCAGCAAGCCGGAGAGCAGCATGAGCGGCATGATGACCATGAAGGTGTACAGCATGGCCTGCTGCATGTTCAGCGAAAGGGCGGAAATCGAGAGCCCCACGCCGACGATGGCCCCGTTGAACGTGACCAGACCCAGGTAGAGCAACGGGATGGAGCCTTGAATCGGGATCTGAAACCAGAAACGGATCACGAGCAAGATCAGCGTCGATTGGAGCAGGCCGACGAGCATGCTCGGAATGGCTTTGCCCACGAGGATCTGCAGCGGGGTCAGCGGAGTCACGAGCAACTGATCGAAGGTGCCCTGTTCTCGCTCGCGCGCCACGGACAGCGCCGCCAAGAGTAGCGTCTGCAACATGCTGAGTCCCGCGATCAGCGCTGGCATGATGTTCCAACGCGACTCGAGGTTCGGGTTGAACCACGCGCGGCGCGCGATGGTCACGGGGGCAGCGAGCCCGCGCGCCCGGTTGTAGCTGGCGACGATCGACGTGACGTAGCCGGCCGCGGCTCCCGCCGTCGAGGAGTTGCGCCCGTCGAGGATGAGTTGCAGCGGCGCCTCTTGACCCGCGGCCAGCCGTGCCTCGAAGTCCGAGGGCACGCTGAGCACGAGGATCACGTCGCCGCTATCGATGGTCGGTCCGATTTGGCTCGACGAGGTGAGTGTCGCGGTTCGCTCGAATACACCGGTTCCGTCGAGGCGCGCGAGCAGCTCGGTGGAAGCGGCACCTCGGCTCGAGTCGACGACCGCATACGGAACGTGGGTGAGGTCGAACGTAGCACCATAGCCGAACAACAGCGATTGCACGACCGCCGGCGCGATCAGGACCACGCGATTGGACGGATCCTTGAGCAAGGTGAGGAATTCCTTCCGGCACAGCGCCAGGATCTGCAGCAGGTGAGCGAGCAGGGTTTGCATGCCTCAGCCAAGCTTCTTTCGCAGCGCGCGCGTCGTCCCGATCAACAGCACGACCACGAACAGCGACAGGACCGAGCAAGCACGAATCGCGTCAGCGGTGTTGTCGCCGGCGAGAAAGAGCGTCTTGATCAGGCCCATGAAGTGCGTCGCGGGCAAGACCTGGCTGACGATTTGGATCACGAGCGGCACGTTGCGCAAGTCGAAGACGAAGCCCGAGAGCATCATCGCGGGCATGAAGCTCACCAGCAACGCCACCTGACTGGCGGTGAACTGGTTGCGCGTGACGGCAGAAATGAACAGCCCGAGCGACAGCGACACCATGAGGTAGAGCAGCGATGAGCCGATCGTGACGGCGAGCGAGCCGTGCATCGGCACGTGGAACAGCCACTTTGCCATGATCAAGCAAACGGCCAGGTCTATCGCCCCGATCAGCAGATACGGCAGCAGTTTCGAGAGCACGAGCTCCAGCGGTCGTACCGGCGTGACGAACAGCGACTCGAGCGTGCCGCGTTCCCATTCGCGCGCGACGAGCAGCGAGGTGAGGAACGCCCCGATCAAGGTCATCACCAGCACGACCAGTCCAGGCACGAGGTACCAGGTGCTGTCGTTGGCCTCGTTGAACCACATGCGCGACACGACCGCGACGCTTCCGATCCCGAGCGGCTTGCCACCCGCTCGCTCGACCCTTCGCTGCTGCGGCAGCGCAATGGCACCGTTGACGTAGCCTTCGATGGTGGAGGCCGTGGTGGAATCGACGCCGTTCAACAGCAGCTGTAGCTGCGCGTCGCCTTGTGCCAAACGGCGCGAGAAATCTGGGGGAACGATCAGGATGGCGTCGCTGAGACCGGCACGCATCCGCCGTTCGGCCTCGAGCGAGCCGTAGCCAAAGGTCGGCTCCAAGTACTCGGAGCCCTGAAGGCCGGAGACGGCATCGCGTGCCGTCGGCGAGTCGTCCTCCATCACCACGCTGACCCGAGCATCCTTGACGTCGAAGGAAAGGCCGTAACCGAACAGCAGCAGAAGCACGACGGGTAACAACAGACCGACCAGCAGGTTGCTGCGGTCGCGCAGCATTTGCCGAGTCTCTTTGCGAGTCAGCGCCAGCAGCCGCACGGCAAAGCCGAAGCGCTTCACGCCGCGCCCCCGGCCGCTTCGTGCTGAGCGCGGCCTCGCTCGACGATGGCGATGAACGCTCCGTTCATGTCGTTCGAAGTCGTCTCGCCGGCCTGCTTTCGCACCTGACGCGGGGTACCGAGGGCGAGCATGCGCCCGGCATCTTGGATGGCGATGCGGTCGCAGTACTCGGCCTCCTCCATGAAGTGGGTCGTGACGACGATGGTGACCCCGCTCCGCGCAAGCGAGGTGATTGTCCGCCAGAATTGTCGCCGCGCCAGGGGATCGATGCCGCTCGTTGGCTCGTCCAGGAATAGAATATCGGGCTGGTGCAAGAGCCCCGTGGCCATCGCCAGCCGCTGCTTGTAGCCAGTCGGAAGCTCACCGCTGAGCGCGGACGGGTCGAGCGCAAACTGTTCGAGGGCGGCCGCGACGCGGGCGCGCAGCGTTTGCCCCCGCAAGCCGTAGGCGCCGCCAAAGAACTCGAGATTCTCTTGGATCGTCAAGTTGCCGTAGAGAGAGAATTTCTGCGAGACGTAGCCGATTCGCTCACGCGCGTGAGCGCGCGCCGTCCGCAGGTTACGCCCCGCCACTTCGAGCTGACCGCTGGACGCGGGGAGCAAGCCGCAGAGCATGCGGAATGTGGTGGTCTTGCCGGCGCCGTTCGGCCCGAGCAGACCGAAAATCTCGCCGCGCGAGACTTCGAAAGACGTGCTCGCGACCGCGGTGAAGTCCCCGAACCTGCGCACCAGGTCGCGCACCACGATCACCGGCCCTGAGCGCGCTGCGTTGACCGGGGCCGTAGGCGCTGGCGGCGACGCGGGGACGGGCTCGCTCCGCTGCTGTTCGCGCAGCAACATCATGAACGCGTCTTCCAGCTCTTCGGGCCGGGGTTCATAGGGCACGTCGTGCAGCAGAGCCGCCAAGCTTTCGGTTTCGATCCCACGCTGGCGGATGAAGCGAACGTTGCCTCCTTTGGGGACTGCGTCGGCGATGACCTGCGGCGTGTCGCTGAGCTTCGCCTGTAGCTCGCGCGCGGGCATGCCTTCGGGGGTGGTCGCGGTGTACGTCAAACCTCTCGCACGCTCGCGCAGTGAACTAGGCGTGCCGTTGGCCAACACCTGGCCTTTGCTCATCACGCACACGGTCGCGCAGCGCTCGGCTTCGTCCATGTACGCGGTGCTGACGATCACGCTGAGCCGCTCTTGCTCGACGAGCTGCTGAACGATCTGCCACAGGTCGCGGCGCGACAAGGGATCGACACCCACCGTCGGCTCGTCGAGAAGCAGCAGATCCGGCGAGCGGACCAAGGTGCAGGCAAGGCCCAGTTTCTGCTTCATGCCGCCGGAGAGCTTGCCCGCGGGGCGCCCGGTGAAGCGGGTGAGATCGGTCATTTGCAGCATGCGTGCGAAACGCTCGCGACGTTGCTCCTGGGGAACGCCGTGCAGATCAGCGTACAGATCCAGGTTCTCTTGCACGCTCAGGTCCTCGTACAGGCCGAAGCGCTGAGGCATGTAGCTGATGCGATCCTGTACCGCTTGCGCCTGGGCGACGACATCCATCCCGAGCACTCGAAGCGCGCCGGAGTCCGGCTCGAGCAACCCGCACAGCATGCGCAGCAAGGTCGTCTTGCCCGCCCCGTCGGGGCCGACGAGCGCTGTCAATTCACCCGCTCGAACCGTCAGTGAAATCCGGTCGACGGCGCTGATCCGATCGCCGCGGGGACCCACGAAGGTCTTGCTCAGGTGCTCGGCGGCGACCACCGCAGCGGCCTCGGTCATGGCTTGGCAGTGAGGGGTAAGTAGACGGTGACCGGCTGACCCAAGCGCAGCGCGTCAGCGTCGTCTTCGACGATGACTCGTGCTTCGTACACGAGGCTGCTGCGCAGCTCCTCGGTCTGCACCGACTTGGGCGTGAACTCTGCGACCGACGAAATGAAGCCGAGCTTGCCCGCGATTGGCGCCGCCGGATGGCTGTCGGTGACGGCGCGCGCCGGCATACCGGGCTTCAGCTTGCCGAGGTCCGGCTCAGAGACATAGACGCGGATCCATTTCGGGCGAGTGACCGCGAGCGCATAGACCGCCTTTTGCGGCGAGATCATGTCCCCGGGCTCTTGCAGTCGCGAGCGCACGATGGCGTCGACCGGCGCTCGCAGCTGGCCCTGATCGATCTGGTGGCGCAGCTGTGCGAGCTGCACCTTCGAGGCCTCGAGTTGGGCCGCGGCGCTGCCGATATCCTCGGCGCGCGGCCCCAGGATCGAAAGGCGCAGCGATGCGCGAAGATCGTCCACGGTCGCACGAGCGGTATCCGCAGAGCTGGTTGCATGCTCGAAATCTTGTTCGGTCACCGCGCCGGTGGCGAACAACTTTTTCGAGCGCTCGAAGTCCAGATCGGCGCGGCGCGCCGTCGCCTCCGCGGCTTTCAGTTGACTGCGCGCCCGCGAAATCTCCTCTGGTCGCGAGCCGTGCTGTAGGCGCAGGAGCGATTGCTTTCGCACCTCGATTTCGGCCTCCACCTGGCGAGCTTCGATCTCCAAGGTCTTGGTATCCAGCACGGCGATGACCTGGCCGGCGTGCACCCGATCGCCTTCTTCCACTTTCAGTTCGGCGATTCTGCCGTTGCCCTCGAAAGCGAGCGCCACCTGTCGAATATCGACGTTCCCGTAGAGGATGAGCTCACTGGCATTGACGACGCGGTGCTGACGGCGCCAGCCCCACCAGCCGGCGACCAATGCACCTGCGAGGACCACCACGACCACGGGCAGCTTCTTCACCGCGAGAGCGTACTGGTATAACCGACCCCGCAACCAGCGTCTGTCCGGAAAGTCCACGAATTCGGCGAAGACTTTGCCTGGGCGGCTGCCGCCTGCGGACCCGACTCACCACCCACCTGGAGCAGCCCGCTCGCGGCACGCCGCAGCGCCTTCACTTCAAGCGCTGCGCAGCGGCGCGGATCTGCTCTTCTGCCTGCGCGGGCGACGCTTGGACGGTGCCGCGCGGGTCGCGCGCGTTCTGAAATTGCACCATCCAGCCCGGGTATTCCGGGGGCAGCGCGCTCGCGGCATCGAGCGCGGCGAGTTGCTCCTTCGTGAGCTTCAGCTCCGTGGCGGCGAGGTTGTCTTCGAGCTGCTCGACGCGCTTGGCGCCGATGATGATGCTCGTGACGAAAGGCTTGCTCAGCTGCCAAGCGAGCGCCACGCGCGCCACCGAAGTGCCGGTTTGTTCGGCGACTTGGCGCAACGCGGCGAGCACGCCGGGCAGGCGCTGCATTTCTACCGGTGGGAAGTCGAAGGCGGCGCGGCGTGCGTCCGCCGGGCCTTTCTTGTCCGGATCGAACTTACCGGACAGCAGACCGCCCGCGAGTGGACTCCAGGGCAGGATGGCGAGGCCACGCGCTTGGCAGAGCGGCGCGATCTCGCGCTCGATGTCGCGACCGGCGATCGAGTAGTAGACCTGCGCGCTCTGGAAGCGCGCGAGCCCGTTTTGTTCGGCGAAGGTGACCGCGTGTGAGGCGAGCCACGCGGGTAAGTTACTGAAGCCGACGTAGCGCGCCTTGCCCGAGCGCACGACGTCGTCGAGCGCGCGGATGGTCTCTTCGATGGGCGTCACCGGATCGAAGCCGTGGATCTGGTAAAGGTCGACGTAGTCGAGGCCCAGGCGGCTCAGGCTGCCGTCGATGCTCGAAAGGATGTGCGCGCGCGAGAGTCCGACTTGATTGACGCCCGGTCCGACGCGGCCGCGGACTTTGGTGGCGATCACGAGTTGTTCGCGCGGGCGAGCGAGGGACTTGAGCGCGCCCCCCACGAGCTGCTCGCTGCGACCCTCGGCGTAGACGTCGGCAGTATCGATGAAGTTCACGCCCGCGTCGATTGCCTTGCCGATGAGCGCGAGCGCTTCTTCTTGGCCGAGCTTACCTATGGCTTGCCACATGCCCCCTGAACCGCCGAAGGTCATCGCACCGAGGCACAGCTCCGAAACGTACAGGCCCGTGTTTCCGAGGAGGTTGTATCGCATGGGCAAGCACCTAGAGCCGCCCGCCGCGCGCGCCAAGTGGGGGTCGAGCGCAGCGAATTCGACCGATTATTTCGCGATCACCAGCCGCCAGCGTTGTTCGTCGCCGGTGCTCGCGGCGCGCTGCTCGATCGCCGCGCCGTCGCTCGTCGCAGCGTCGACCACGCCGACGAATTTGTTGCTGTGCTTGTTGCGAATTTGGAAGAGCCCGCCGCCCAGGTCGATCAATAACCATGCCTGATTGTCACCGCCGGTGCTCTTCCACTGTTTGAGCTCGATGCCGTCTGCGGTGGATTCGTCGGGAACGTCCAAGACTTTGCTGCTGGCGACATTGCTGAGGTTGAAGTAACCGGCGCCGTCGTACTCGAGCCCCCATTGCTGGCTCGTGGCGTTGCTTGCGGGGTTTTGCACGATCGAAGCGCCGTCCGTGCTGGATGCGCCTTGCACTTCCAGGGCTTTGCCGCTCTTGGCGTTGACGAATTGGAAGTTGCGCGTGGCGCCGCTCAGCGTGGCGGCAACGCCGTCGAGGCTGAGGGCATTGCTCCAGCTCAGGCTCATGGCCGTGGCCGAGGAGAACGTGATGGGCAGCCAAATGTAGCTCGAGTCGTTCACCCGGCCGCCCCACGCCCCGGCCCAGCGATCGCCCATGTACAAATAGCTGCTGGGCGAGCTGCCAGTACCGCTCTGAATCGGTAGCACGTAGGTCGATTGCGAATAGAAGGTGTTCCCGTCGCCGACGTTCTTCTGCGAAGACCAGCCGCTGGTGAGCGAGCTCGAGGTCGCGTAGCTCGCTTGGTTGGGATTCCAACCGGTGGCGCCGGAAGTGAGCAGGAAATACGTGCCGTTGCGCTTGAACAGCACGGGCGCTTCTCGATGTCCGCCTTTGAGCAGCACCGCCGCGAGCTTGTCGATCTTCAGGTAGTCGGGCGTCAGCAGGTACAGGTTGAGATCGGAGTTCTCGTTGGTCGCGGAGATGAAATACGCCTTTTGGTCTTCGTCCACGAACAAGCCGCAGTCGCGCGACATATAACCGGGCTTGTCGTGATCGGTGACACCGCTGTCGACCAACGGCCGGAAGCTGCCTTGGTACGTGTAGTCACCATCTACACTGCTGGCGGTGGCGACAGCCGCGCGCGCTTCACCGTAGTTCGAGCCGTTTTCCCAGTGCATCCACATCACGTACTTGCCGGTGGCTGCGTTGTAGACGACCTTGGGTCGTTCGATGTTGGCGGGGTTGAGCTCGGCGTGCGAGCTCGAGCGCAGCACGTGATTGCGGAACTCCCAGCTTCGCAGATCGCGCGAGCGATAGCTGGATACGGCGTAGAAGCTGCCGTTCGGGTTACGGTTTTCACCGAACCAATAGTAGTAGTCGGCGACCTTGATCATGCCGCCACCGTGGGCCTGAATCGGCTTGCCAGTGGTGTCGGCCCACTGAATGCCATTCACGAGCGGCTCGCTGCTACTCGCGGGGGGCGTACCGCCACTCGCGACAGTTCCGCCAGTAGCCGGCGTACCGCCGTTGCCCATGGTGCCCGCGCCGCCATTGCTGCTCGAACCCGCCGTCGCGCTGCCGCCATTCGCGTTGCCGTTCCCTGCGCCACCGCTGGTCACGCTCGAGCCGGAGTGACCCGCCGTGGAGGGATTGGAAAGGCCGCCGCCACTCCCACCGTCGGCAGCCACGGAAGGACCGCCCGCGGTCGCGACCGTGCTGTTGCCGCCATTCGACGAACTGCCGACGGGGGCAGCGGACTCGCCGCCGCCGCAGGCAGCGAGGCAAAGAGCCCAGCAGGAGCCACACAAAACCGAGCGAGCGAGACGCATTCGGTGATCCTACACGCTCAGCGCAGGATCTCGGAGGCCGACCACGGCACCGGCGCCTGGCCATGACCGTCCCCGGTCAACTCGTTCGAGACTCGCGCGTGGGCTCGGTCGAAAATTGTAGTGCGGGTTTCATCGAGGCTCGGCAGGTGAGCCGCCTGGGGAAAGCCGTGCTTGCGAGTGCCGCGACCGCTCAGCGCTGGCCGCGGCGCGCCGGGAACGTGGCCGGGCCGCGAGTTGCGCTGCTGGAACACGAACGCCCAATCACGAGCTCACCCACGGGATATGGAGTGAATCCTTTTTGGCGTCGCGCGAACGGACGCCTCCCAAGCGCAGACCGACGTCGCGTCGTTCGCCGTGCTCGAACCGCTCGCGGACGGATTCCGCAACTACGTCCAAGCCGATTATGGCGTTGTCGCCGAGGTCTTACTCGTCGACAAAGCTCAGCTGCTGACGCTAACGGGCTCGAACACGAAAACGGCACTCGGGCCAATGTATCCCGAGCGCCTACTGTTCGGTAGCAAAGCGCGCGTCCGCGTCGCTTGGCGCTTGTCGGAAAAGCCGCTGCTCGGCCACCATACAATGCCATGCTTCGGTCGACGCTTCCTTCGCGTGCAGCGCGCCTTCGGGCACACGCTTGGGTGATTCTCTTCGCGCTCAGCGTCGGCTGTGGCTCGAACGGCGCGGCCGAGGGCGGCAATGCGCAGGGCGGCAACGCTAGCGCCGGCGGCGCGAGCTCAGGCCCCGCAAACGGCGGTTCCGAGAGCGCCGGCGGGCCGGAGAGCGCCGGGGGCATGGCGAGCGCCGGCGGGACGGCGAGCACGAGCGGCGGGACGGTCGCGACGGGTGCTACGCCAGGCTGCGCTCGTGACGCCGATGGGATCACGACGCTCGTGTTCGTGAATGGCTGCTCAGCGGCCATCAATTTCCGCGGCAGTGACATCGCGGGCGGCGTGCTGCCAGCGGGCGCGGCCAGTTGCGTGAACATTGGCAGCGACGTGGAGCCGCTCTCTGCCAAGCGCTATTGGGCTTTTCGCGGCGAGGATCCGGGAGCCGAGCACCACTCGCTGGCGGAGTTCACCTTCAACACGGATTTCAACGACTTCGATTGGTACAACATCAGCTACGTCGACGCGTTCAATCTGCCGCTGCAGATCACGCCTCTCGCCCGACCGAAATGTAAGACCCTCAGCTGCCCGAAGGATCTCCTGCCCGAATGTCCGACCGTTGGGCAGTTCCGAGACGCGCAGGGCGAGCTTTTGGCCTGCGTCAGTCCCGATCGCAACGACGCCATGAGTCCGGTCGCGTTGTATTTCGAGTCCTGCGACGATGCCTATGCCTGGTCGGGTGACGACCAAAAGGGTGATGATCCGAGCCCGGTACGGGCGTGTGCGGGCGAAGATTTTCAGATCAGCTTTTGTCCGGGTGCACCTTGATTCGAGCGCATTGGCTCAACGCTTGGTTGCTGCTCGGCGCGTCGTGCCTCGGCGCGTGCAGCAACTCGGGCGGAAGCAGCCAGTCACCCGGAAATGGCGGCGGAGGTAGAGCTGGAGGCGACACGTCAGCAGCAGCTGGCGCAACCAATGGCAGCTCCGGACGAGGCGGCGCGGGCAGCGCACCCGGCAACGCGGGCAGCCTGGGCGACGCGGGTGCGGGTATCGCTGGACTCGAACCAGGCGAGCAAGGAGCGCTCGGCGCGTATCCCTTCACGGCGAGTCCCGTCACGCGCGGTGGGACGATGACCTTCAGCAACGTGGGCGCGCCCGGTTGGTGGCCGCGGCGCATCGATCGCGAAGCGGGGGACGCGGCCTGCGACTACAAGGACGGAAGCGACACCTGGGGCGCCCATTGCTGCATGAAGAAGCAAGCGACCGACAGCACCCAGCTTGCTCCGTTCGATCGAGAAATGACGCTGATTTTGAAGGCCATCGACGTGAAACAGTTGGCGGTCTATCAGCCCGACGGCGCACGCGCAGACGTCTGGCAACGGGTCAGCGATTGGGATCGCCGCACTGGCGCTGGGCACAATCTCTGGTTCACCCAAAAGGGTGATGGCAGCGCGACCTTCTTGGGCGATCTGAGCAAGAATGACTGCGTCGGCTATTTGTCGCAAGCGCCCGTGTTCGCCTGCGGCGACGGCAGCGACTACTATTGCCCGAACGATCCGGGCGTGCTCCACCGTGGGTTTTCCGGCTCGAAGCTGATCGTCTTTTTGGCGTCGATGAATTTCGAAGACGCGGGTGTCGCCGCCTGCGATGGCAACGGCGCAGGTCACCCGGGTCCGTGGGTGGCGTTCGTCGCGAGCGAGCTGATTCGCGATGGCGGGCGCAAGTGGAACGGCGCCTGTAACTGCTATTCCAAGACCGGCAGCGTGGGCGACGGCTGCGGCGAGATCAACGTGTTCGAGGTCGTGATGGACAACAACGACTACTCGAATCGAGAGTTCGCCAGCACGGGCGTCCGCTCGTTCCAGGCTGGACACGTGGGCGGCGCGGTGTGTGGTTCGGGTTGCGATCGCAACGCATTCCCGAGCGACGTCGAGGTCGTGGACGCTTGCAAGAAGAGCGCTTACAGCTCGGGGCCGGAGTTGGTCGTGGGCGGCGACACCGACGGTTGCCCGGTGTGGCGCCGCCCCGACGGCGATCGCTATTTCTTCATTTTACTCGACGAACGAGCACGCGCGATTCAAGTCGGCGTGATTCATCCGAGCGCCGTTCCTGCCGCTGCGGCCGGGCTATTGCCAGAAGTCCCGGCCGCGTTGACACGTTCGACGATCGACGCGCTGCTCGCGCTGCGCTTGCCTCAGTAAAGCGCGTGCGCCTTCACGGGCAGGCCGGCTGGAGATCCGGATCGGCCGTGGGCTTGCTCACCGGGGGAATGGTCGTCAGATACACGCCGATCGCATGCGCGTCGGCGTCGCTCAGGCCGCCATAACCTTTGGCCGCGGCCGGCATCGAGCCGCACAGGGTGCGGCCGGCTTTGTTGATGCCCTCTTTGAGTGCCTTGGCCACGTCCGCCGCGGTCCAGGTATCGATCCCGCTCGCGTCGGTCGTGATGTTGGGCGCGAAGATCGCGGTCGCGCTGGTTGGAGGAACGCCGGAGAAGAAATCGGCAACGGGCAAGCCCGAGGCGCTCGGCGAATGGCACTTCACACACTGGGCCAGGCCGCTCACCAGGTACTTCCCTGCCTCTGCCGCGGCATAGTCCGGGCTCGACGTGGTCAGGGTCGTTGCGGGGAAACTGCTGGGCGCAAGCGGAGTCACCGGCGTTGCGTCGGGGTTGTTTTCGCCAAACGAGCCCACGACCGCCGGCAGGCTGCGCAAGAAAGCCACGACCGACAGTGCGTCCTCATTGCTCATGTTGTGAAACAGCCAGTACGGCATGATCGGGTCGAGGTGCCGGCCTTCATCGTCGACGCCATTTCTGAAGGCGTTCATCACTTGCTCGTCGGTCCACTCGCCGATACCGGTGGCATCGTTGGTTAGATTCGGCGCGGGCAGAGTGCCGTTCTTGAACGTGGGATTGCCACCCAGCTCAGCGCCGCCACTTTGGGTGTGACAGCCACCGCACAGCGCCGTCGAGCGCACGATGACCTTGCCGCGTTCGATCTGCACTTGAGTGTAGCCTCCCTCGCCTGCGCTGCCGCCTTCGCCACCCGGACCGCTACCCGCGGTGTCGCCCGCCGCGCCGGCCGTGCCACCTTGCTCTTCTGTACCGGCCTCGCCCGCACCTGCGCCTGCGGTACCGCCCTCGGCACTGCTACCGCCGTTGCCCGAGCCGGCTTTGCCGCCCGAGCCGGCTTTGCCCGCGGCGCCCGCGAGGCCACCGGCGCCGCCCTTCGGAGGCGTCGTCGTGTCGTCGTCACTACTACAGCCGACCGAAACCGCGCCGGCAAAACCCAAAACTAAGGCTAGATGTGCGATCCGCAATTTCATTTCATGTCCTCCTCGAGACCCCAAGTGCAAGCACCCAGGCCCCATATCCACCGCGCGACCTGCGAATGCAAGCCTCGAGTGCGGTCGAGCAAAACTACCTATGTAGGAACGGCCGGCGGTGCTTCCAGCGGGGGTGCACGGTAACAATCGGTAATTGAGGGCGTGGCATTCTTGCCTCGAAAATGCGGTCGCCGTTCGAGTGATGCAGATCACGAAACACGAATTCGGACCGAATGCAGATCACGACCTGACGATCATCGCCGGGCAGCGCTGCCTCGTTCGGGAACCGATGCTACTCACTCGGAGAGGGCCTCGCACGGACGAGCGTCGCATCGACGAGCGTCGCACCGACGAGCGTCGCACCGACGAGCGTCGCGTAGTAGTCGCCAACGACGATGCGGGGGCTCTCGTCATCGCTACGAGTACTCACCAAGCCGGGGCCGGGCCTTCGCGAAAAAAACAAAGCGTGCGCGCACGCTTTGTTTTTTTTCTGAACATGACTCCGAGCCACGACCCGCGCTGCATCCGAACACGACCCGCGCTGCATCCGAACACGACCCGCGCCGAGCTGAGCACGCCGCGCGGAGCGCGAGGCAGAGTGCGCGTCCTCAGCGCGTTCGCCCGCGCGATGACCAAAACCTGACCCAGTAACCCTTGCGTTTCTTGCCCGAGGACGCACCTTGAGCTCATGCTTCATCCGATCCCACCAGGCTCTGAGACGATGGTCTTGCCCCTCGTTGGGGAGGTGGTCATCTTCCGTGAAGGCACCGCGTGGCTCGCCGTGCGCCCGGCCTTCGAGGACGTAGAGAGTCGCCCAACCGGCATTGGCTCCACGCTGCGTGAAGCCGTCGCAGAGCTCGTCGCCGCGGAGGGTTGAGCGAGCGCGCTCCAGCGTCGCTTGCTCGAGAACAGAAAGTTGCTCTGGGGCGCGAAAGCTGGGCGATTTAGAAGCGAACGGTGACGACCGAAGCCTTGGGCACGACCAACACCGAACGATCGCCGAGCGCCAGCTTCTGAGCGGTGGGTCCCGTCGAGGGGTGGGTTGCGCCCGTCGGTTCCGAGCCGCGCAGCCCGCCCGAGTTCTCGACTGTCAAAGTTTCGACCGTCGCTTGCCCTTTCAGCCCCGGAACTTGGAGGGTCGTCTTGTACTCCGTGTCGAAATTCTTGTTCACGAATACCAACGTGACCTTACCGTCCGGACGCTTGCTCATCCAACCGGACAGCAGCTCTTGGTTGGTCTTCCCCTGCAGCAAGCTCCCGGTCAAAGCCTTGGACAGCATGCTGAAGGCCCAAAACGACGGGCGACGGAAATTGTACCCCTGCACGTCACCTTTGAGTGCCAGCAAGCTGTAGTCACCCAGGCGCTTGTCGCGGCCGTTGTACAGCGCCCACAGGTTTGCGAGCTGTATCGGCGACTGGGCCAGGTGCCCCAAGTAGTCCGCGACGAACAAGCCGCTTTCGTGGCTCAGCGTCTGTGGACCGGGGTTTTCGTCGATGGAGTTCCACTCCGTGAGCCAAACCTCGTAGCGTTTGTCTTTGCTGCCGAGCTCCTTCACTTGGCGCTCGACGTCTCGGAGCAATTGGTCGACCTCGGACGAGGCTGCGAGTAGCCCCGGACCGCTCTCCGAGCCCACATGCTGCGCGTAGTGGTGCACGCTCACCGCGTCGATCACGTCTGCCACTTCTTTGAACACCGCTCGATTCCAAGGGCCGTTCAGCATCCATACGGCGCTGATCTTGATGCTCGGATCGACGGCTTTCATGGCTTTGACGAAACTGCGCACCGCTTTGCCGTAGCTCGTGCCCCCGTCCTTGCCCCACTTGGCATAGTACCGATGCCAGTTGCCGTAGAGCTCGTTGCCGATCTCCCAGAGCTGCACCTTCGGGCCGCTCTTGCGCGTCTGGTTCACGTACTTGACCCAAGCGGCAGCCAGCTCGGGCGAGCCGTCCCCCGCGTTGGCCGTGAATAGCGGGCGACAACCGAGC